>NZ_JAKJTB010000034.1:0-22492 GCF_050337565.1 Vibrio kasasachensis
CCCGTCCGCCGCTCGTCAGCAAAGAAAGCAAGCTTTCTTCCTGTTACCGCTCGACTTGCATGTGTTAGGCCTGCCGCCAGCGTTCAATCTGAGCCATGATCAAACTCTTCAATTTAAAGTTTTTTCGGCTCAATGAATACTGACTTCAAAACTAATATTTATCCGAAGATAAACATGTAATTCTAAAGCTATTATCATTCCAACAGAATGATAATGAATTGACTGTGCCAAGACTAAGTTTCTTTTTACAAAGAAAGCTAATCTCGATTGGTCACTCAGTTCATTGAACCCAATGTGTTTCCGAAGAAACAGTCATTGCCGCTCTTTATAAAAAGGAACAGAATAACTTATTGGATTATCATCAACGAGTGCCCACACAGATTGATAGGTTTATATTGTTAAAGAGCGTTGCTTTAAGACTTTCTCTCAAAGCGGAGGTGAATTCTAACGAGATAATTGAGAGAGTCAAACACTTTTTCAATTTATTTTCTCATAAGCTTTCACTTCGCTGACTAGCTCTGAAGCCTTATGGCGTCTGCCCTGTCAGTGGATGCGCATTATAGATAAGTGAGCTTCATTGGCAAGCCTAAATTGCATTTTTTTCCACAAAAAAAGCTTAAGTGTACAAGTATCACTCAACACCTTATTTACACCCAACTTGCCCTCAAGTTACCCTTATGTTATTCACAGAACCCTGTGAATAACTAATCATCTGAGTCAAAAAAGTAAGATATTCTTGATCGCGGATTAAGGTATTCTTTCACTTTTTCAGGAAGTTTATTCGGTAATACTGCATTGACTATCTTTATCTCTTTCTCGGCTAAGTCAATGATTGGTGCTTGTGTACGAGGAACGGACGGATCGTAAACCAATACATTAGGATAAAGCAGGCTAGCTGAGTTTACTGAAATCACCATTCCAACCATGTTGTTTGAAAGCTGGACGACTGTTCCTGGTGGATAGACTCCCATAAACTTAATCAAAATGCTTAAGTTCTCATTGTTATAAAGGTGCTTGCAGTTCTTATATAGATGAGAGAGCGCTATATAAGGTATCTTCTGTTTAGACACAATCTGATGATGACACAGATTGTCATAAGCATTAGCTACAGCGATAACTTGAGTAAAGAGATCGATCTCATCCCCTTTCAAGCCAGCAGGATGCCCCGAACCATCGAGTAATTCATGATGGTTTGCAATAACACTAAGTGCGCTATCCGGAAAACTTTCAATACTGTTCGCCAATTCAATTCCATACTTAGTATGAAGATTTAGATAGTTTTGTTCTGGGGCGGTAAGCGGAGTGTTTTTACGCAATATCGCGGTGGGAATTTTAACTTTACCCATATCATGGAATAGCGCTGCAAACGCCAACTGCTTAATACTTTCTGAATCGAGCTTTTTAGCTTTACCAATAAGCATTGCGAGGACAGCAACGTTAAGCGAGTGAAAATAGATATCTTCAAACTCACTTTTGCCATTCATCATATGCAAAGTAACGTCTTCGTTAGATAGCAGCCTATCTACGATATCCTCTACCAATTGAGATGCTTCATTGACAGCCAAATCTGGGCGGTTTCGAATCTTGGTCATCACCGCTCGCATACGCGCCAAAGACCGTTCAAATTCTTTCTCACAATTGGCAACACGTCTTCTATAGGCACTCATGTGCTCTATTCGCTGCTGCTTTTCTTCCCATAACTGATTGGCACGTTTGTCCATTGCATCATTTGTCTCAGCCTCTATTGCCCCTGCCGCCTCTTGTACCGGCAAAGGGTCAGTATCACTTTGCTGCATATTGACGTAGACATACTTAATCCCCAAGTGACGTATAATTCGCACTTGTTCATGGGTTTTAATTTTAAAACTATTAAACAGGAATGGGTGATCGTTCCACTTAACCGGCAATCGCACGTGTAAGCCTGGTTGAATACGATCAACCGTGATCTTTATATTTGCCACGTTTGTACACAATTATCTATCCACAAAAACGTCGCACAGTTTAGTGCATAGATTGTGTAAATTCATCTCGACGTCTTATAAGTGAGAAGTTAATAGTGTTTCTACTCAAATCTTAATGGTCACAATGCAGCATCCAGCGAACCCCAAACTGGTCTTCTACTTTGCCAAATCTCGCTCCCCAAAATGTATCAGCGAGTGGCATCATGACATGTCCACCATGAGAAAGTTTATCAAATAGGCGAGCTTGCTCATCAAGATTTTCCATCACTAATGATAAAGCCACGTTATTTCCTGATAATTCACTCACAACCATGCCATCAGACAGCATCAGCTTTAAACCGAAGGCCTCAATTTCCGAATGCATGATCCAATCTGGATTTGCACCTTCAATGGGTTGAGGTGCATCACGAAAGAATTGCTTTGTTAATACAACACCACCAAAACAACGAGTATAGAACTCAAGTGCTTCGTTGCAGCGTCCAGAAAAAAATAGATAGGGAGTTAGTTGATACATTGCCATCCTTAAGCTTGTTGTTTTTATTAAGGATAGCTAAGTATTGGAAGATGTATTTAGGACTTTAGTCCTAACTTAAATAGCGATCAGCTTTACCTATCACTAATTCCGGAGAGAATTCAGAGTTACTCTCTGTAACTTTATTATCGAGCAAGTCAATTAACACTTGAACCGCAGACTGCGCCATATCGCTAATTGGGAAGCAAACCGATGTTACGGGTGGGTATAGTTCTTTGCATCGATCAACACTATCAAAACTGGCTATTGATATGTCTTCCGGAACACGTAGTTCTCGTTCGTGCAAATATTGCATCACACCCACGGTCATCTCTTCGCTACACGAAAATATCGCGGTCAATTCAGGGTGTCGTTCAAGCAATTTATGCGTCGCTTCATAGCCACTGCGTGAGCTGTAATTACCCTCTTCACACCATGACTCATTAACCTCAAATCCCGCCTTTAGCATCGTATCAAGGTAGCCTTGCTTACGCTGTAAACTGTTCTCTCGCCACAATGGACCGGTAATACAACCAATCAATGTATGATTTTGCGACAGCAAGTGTTCTACCGCCATTGTGCTTGCTTTGTGATGATTAAAACCAATACAGCGCTCTTCCAATGTTGGAACAACACGATCAAGCAAAACAAAAGGTGGATGCTGCCTAGCGAGTTCACACAAATCTTCATCACTAAGGTGTCGACTATGTAATATATAGCCATCACACCGCAAAGCGTGAAAACGCTCCACTGCGTCTCTTTCTCCCTCTTTAGAGTGATGACCTTGTGCCGTGATCAAGAATTTGGAATGTGTATCCATTTCATTTTGAACTTGCTCCATCATGGCACCAAAAAAGCCACCAGTATAGTAGGTGACAAGCAGCCCCATCATGTTACTTGACGAAGTGGCTAAAGAGCGAGCAATTGCACTCGGTCGGTAGTTAAGCTCAGCCATTGCTTGCTCAACTTTCTTTTTTGTTTCGTCTTTAAACTTTCCTTCACCATTAATGATTCTTGAAACCGTCGAACGATTCACTCCAGCAAGAGCAGCGACATCTTTTATTCTTGCCATATAACCTTCATTAATATCGAGAGGAAAAGGGAAAAGCCGTCAGTGACTAAACTTAGGGGGAATGAAACTGACAGCTTTAATGATACACAGAGATAGTACTACTAATAAGCAAGCACAGAGTAATCCGTGACTTGGATATCACGCTCCTTTAAAAAAGAGACCAATTCAGCTGATGTCAACGTTTCCAGTTCTTGCTCTCTTTGAGCTAAATAACTGCTCATTGACCTCAATTGAGCATCAACCAAAGCAGGATGACACATAACTTCTAACACATCACAATGTTCTTCATGCTCAAGCATTAATTTTTTTGCATGAGCGACCGTAATGTCTGAATCATAGAATTGATCGGTAAACCGGTAGCGACAACCAAACTCTTCTTGACCAGCCAGACCAACACCACGAAGTGGTACACCATATTGCTTGGCTACTTCATACACCACTGATGCTATTTGCGGATGAGTGTGAGCATGATGGTGCCCATCAATATGACTAAGCTCCAGCCCCAACGCTAAATAATGTTCAACTTGCGCGATAACTTCTTCATATATTTCGATTGGGTCAAAATCTCGTTTCTGCCAAAAGTCAGAAATAGAGGGGAAAAGACCGCGTTCATCGACCAGTGATTTATGATTTGTTAGCGGCTTACCTGCGGTAAATCGCAAATGTAGGCCTACTTTAAGATCAGACATGCTCGCAGCCAACGTTACTGCATGCGCCTCTCCAGGCATATCCACCATAAATGTTGTTGAACGAACGATACCTTGACGGTAGGCTGCGGCAATTCCATTGTTCACACCTTCCGTCAATCCAAAGTCGTCTGCATTAAAAATGACTTTCATCTTTTCCCCAACTGTATTCCGTTTAAATGACTAACCCTAAAGCGTTGTCAGCTTAAATTGCGGTAAGTACTCAGCATTTTCACGCAAAATGTCATTCAATATGGCTTTTGCACGCTTAATATCAGGTACTAGTGGGTTATTAGCCAAAGCCATCAACGCTTTGTCGTAATCACCAAAGACCGCAGCCTCGATCGATAATTGCTCGTAAGCTTTTACTTGATGCAATAACCCAAGCACATTAGGCGATAGTTGACCAACCGAAACAGGTTTTGCCCCCCAATTGCCTACCACTGCACTACATTCAATTACAGCGTCGTCCGGCAAAGTGTTGATTGCGCCATTATTAGGCACATTGACCACGTGAATACCGTTGCGGTTATTGTAGATAGCATCAACCAAATTCAACGAAGCATCAGAATAGTATGCACCACCCCGCTCTTCTAGTTCTTTAGGCTTCACATCAAGATTTTCATCTTGATAAAGTTTAAAGAGTGACTGCTCCGTAAGCATAACTTGCTCTGCACGAGTTCCTTTCTCTGCCGCACTTTCTTTTTCTTCCTGAAGCATGGCATCAGTTTGATAGAAATAACGGTGATAAGGACAAGGTATCGCTCCCAAGGCTTTTAGGAAGCTAGGATCCCAAGGCTCTTCGAAGATATTCTTCATGCTGAAGTTTGCACCGTCACCGACTCTTTCAAGTACGGTTTCCGTTATATCTTCACCATGTAACCAAGCTTTATGTACCCACACAAGATGATTAAGCCCAGCAAACTCCAATTGCAACTCTTCTGGTTGGCAATCCATCATTTCTGCCACCATCATGCGCATTGAAACTGGCACATTACATAAACCAATACTTTTTACTTTGGTATGTTTATTGACAGCTTCTGACACTAAACCTGCTGGATTTGTGAAATTAAGCATCCAAGCGTTTGGTGCTAATTCCTCAATATCACGACAAATATCAAGAATAACAGGAATGGTGCGCAATGCTTTAGCAAACCCACCAGGGCCAGTTGTTTCTTGACCAATGACATCGTACTTAAGAGGTATACGCTCGTCACTGGCGCGGGCTTTTAAACCACCCACGCGAAATTGTGTCATAACAAAATCAGCCCCTTTGATTGCCTCACGACGATCAGTGCTGGCTATGATTTTTATATCCGCGCCGACTTTCTTCACCATGCGTGTTGCTAGTGCATGGATGATCTCAAGCTTTTCTTTCCCGGCATCAATATCCACTAAATGAACTTCGCTTACAGGTAGAAAATCTCGACGCTTTATCACACCTTCAATAAGCTCAGGTGTGTAACTACTACCACCGCCTATAATGGCGAGTTTGAGTGCATCTCTTGCCATATTACCAACTCCACTATCCAACAGACTTCTGATGTAAGGCGATAATTTCCGTCGCCAGTTCGTGAGCAAGAATGGTTGTCATGAGGTGATCTTGTGCGTGCACCAAAACCAACGTCATTGGCACTTTACCTTGCCCTTCATCCGCTTCAATGAGCTGAGTCTGCATCAAGTGCGCCTTATTTAAACACTCTTTACCGAGTGCCATTTTTTGTTGTGCTTGGTCGAAATCATCTTGGCGAGCGAGTTTAAGCGCTTCATAACATAGGCTACGAGCTTCACCCGCGTTACAGATAATTTCCATCACAACCATTTCTTGATCCATGTTTCCTCCGAAAAATAAAAACTAAAAATTAAAAATTATGCCGTTGCACTTTGACCAGATACTTGTTGGTCAGATTCTGCACTTTCTGTTTGCCCTTCTTCTGCAAGTACCTGCTTTTCGAACATTTTGAAGAATGGTAAGTACAAGAAGATATCTAGAATCATTAATGCGATAACTAGAAGTACAGGTGCGAATGTCCAACCACTACCCCAAGATGCACCAATAATCGCAGGTGTTGTCCAAGGCGTAATTGCGACGCCCATGCCAACTAATCCTGAATGAACAGCAAAGTAAGCGATGGTTGCATTGATACATGGAACTAATAGGAACGGTAGGAATAACGTTGGGTTCAGTACTAGAGGTGTACCGAAAATTACAGGTTCATTAATCTGGAAGAAACCAGGAACCACACTCATGCGACCAATACTCTTTAAGTGCGCTGAACGGCTAAATGCCATTAGAAGTACTAGGGCAAGCGTTGCACCAGAACCACCAAGGAAGATGTAGAAATCCCAGAACGGTTGAGTAAACACATTTGGAATTGGCTCACCAGCAATAAACGCTGCGGTGTTTGTACCAATATTAGATAGGAAGATTGGCGATAGTAGACCTACAACAATTGCCGCACCATGGATGCCTGCAAACCAAAGCAATTGACACAACAATAGCGCGCCAAGGATTGCTGGTAGAGAGTTTGATGCACTTACAAGAGGCTTAAACGCTTCTAGGATAAGATCAGGAATCAACATACCAAACTGAGCTTGAACAAAAACGCTTAGAGGGTAAAGAGTCAAAAATACGACTAGAACAGGAACCATGACTTCAAATGAACGAGCAATGGCAGGTGGAACTTGCTCTGGCATACGAATCGTAACGTTATGCTTTTTCAAGAAACGATACAGCTCAACTGCAAAGAAACCACATATCACACCTGTGAATACACCTGTACCACCCATATGAGCAGTTGGTAGACCACCGTTTGTTACTGGTGATGCAACTAGCAAGTAACACATCAGTGAAAGTGCCGCACTGGTAATACCATCCATTTTGTAAGCTTTCGCTAAGCTATAAGCCACCCCTAAGGATACAAAAACAGTCATGATTCCCATCGTCATATTAAATGGCATCATAATGGTGTCAAAGTTAGCTGCTGCAAAATCCAACCACGCTCGACCGAATGCGTTTTTCGTATCCGGGTCAAATGGAGGAAATGCAAAAATCAAAATAAAACTACCTACAATGATAAATGGCATGGCGACAATAAAGCCGTCTCGCATTGATCTTACATGGGGCTGGTTGCCCACTTTTACCGCTAGTGGTGCAATATACTTTTCGACAAGTCCAAGTATCGAATCATAAAGCTTCATAGTGTCCGTCCTTATTTTTGGCACAATAAAGCCCCACACCATTTATATTGAGCTACGGCGTAATTGCTTTATTGCTTATATTTAGTCTTTGGGAATAATCTAATCGATAAGTGCTAACGCCTGATCCAGCACAGCATCACCTTTCATCATTCCGTAATCTTGAGGCGAGATCGCTGCAACCGTTTTTCCATGGTCAGCAGCTATTTTTTTCAACTCTTCTAGTTGAAAACGAACTTGAGGTCCAAGTAGGCACACATCGTATTCTAGAATCGCTTCATTAAATGCATTAACGGCAAGTGCTTCAATCTGGCATTCTAACCCTCGATTTTCAGCGGCTTGCTCCATTTTTTTTACTAACATGCTTGTAGACATACCTGCACTACAACACAGTAAAATCTTTTTCATCGCCCGTTCCTTTTTGATTAAAAATCAACCCACAGAAACTGTATCAAAAATGAGCTAATCAAAAAAGCGCAACCGGTTGCACGAAGCGTGAAGAGAATCTCATTTTGTAACATTAACTCTCGTTTTGACACCAAAAGGGATTATGTGAAACGGTTAGCGGGACTAAAAATATCGTGAATTTAAAACTGGTCACTATCATCAAACAGAAAAGAGGACTCAAACTAAATTTGAGAGATATGAATTGAAATCTATTGCTTACATTTACATATGGAAGGTTCAACCACAGAAACCAAATTAACGAATTTTGAATACCTTACATCGCCTTTTAGCTAGAAATATTTACTAGGTCTCATTAGCCAAATAATGACAGTTCAAATCCAATATACCATTTTAAGCTACGTTCACTGGATCTCATCCAAGCGCCGAGAAGAATTAAAACCAACTACAACCCACTGTAATTAAAGTCAAATATTATGAATCATAACTAACTTAGAACTATCCCCCACAAATCAATCAGTAAAACCCCAAAACTCTACTCACTTCCAAATTGGTCAAAAAAAATCTTGCTCTAAATGCAAAAAAATATATCTAATAGATATATTCAATAGGTGTATTAATCTGGAGTTTGTTATGAAATGGAAAATCTCTGCAGCCATAATTCTGACCACCTTACTGGCGGTCTTTTTGCTAATACCTGATGTTCAAATGCCTAAGCCCGATGGTAAGCATCAGGTTGGGGCCACACAGTTTGAAATCCGAGGAGAAAATAATTGGGTGCAGGTGATGGCTTGGTACCCAGCGGAATCGATAAGAGATGCTAAGCACTTGTCATATATGCCGGAATGGCTAGGTAAAGCCACGGCATCTCAAACAGGACTACCGGAGATATTATTTGGCGACGATGGTATTTCTTCCTCCTATATCGATATCCCCATAGTGACAGGCCAGCATCCCGTATTAATATATAACCATGGTTATGGCTCGTCTCCCAGACAAAACATGACGCAATTTGAGCAGTTAGCCAGTCATGGTTACATCGTATTAAGTATAGGTCACCCGGGAGATAGCTTAGCGCTAAAGACCTTGGCAGGTGACTTGGTCTATCAGCTTCAGCAAGCGCAATTTCAGTTTGATGATGATGCAGTTATCCAACAAGTTGAGATAATGACACAAGCGCTCAATCGAGCATCAGAAGCCACGAGCAGAGCCCAATGGCATGAGGTAATGGGTAAAATTGAATCATCTAAGTTCAATCAAACCTCAATCGCTCGTTTTCCTTACTGGTACGCTAACAATACCTTGTTGCTTGATAACCTGAATAAAATTCAATCTGGTGAGCTAACTACTCAATTAAAATCGGGCATGGACCTGAATAACATTGGGGCTTTTGGGCATTCATTTGGTGGAGCAATCTCGGTTGAGTTGGCATTAAAGCGTGCAGAAATCAAGGCAGCTATGAACCTAGATGGCCCTCAGTTTCAACTAGACAAACAGCAAGCATTCAACAAGCCTGTCTGTTTTGTTTATGGCGATATGGCAGAAGGCCTGTTCGCTTCGCATTCCAAGCTAAATGACGCTTTGCTAGAGGATTCAAATAGTAACCATTGCTCCTTCACATTTAAAGGCGCCAATCACAACAATTTTACTGATGTTAACTATTTCACCCCTATGAAGTATTTTGGCTACATAGGTGAAATCAATAATCAAGAGATGGGTAAACAACTAAATAACTTGATTATGGGGTATTTTGACTGGCAACTACTTGGGGCTAAACCTTTGCAACCCAATAGTAATATTATTCAAGTTAATAAAGTTCAAGGGTAATACCAATGCAGGATAAAGTGATCTTAGGTCTTTTGAGCTATCAGGACCAAACTTTGTATCAACTAAAAAAAGTGATGGAACAAAGTACTTCACTGTTTTTTAGTGCCAGCACTGGCAGCTTACATCCTGCATTAAAAAAACTGGAAACGTCAGGATTGGTTGCTTGTCGCCAAGAGGCTGATGGGAAAAGAGCAAAGAAAATTTACTCAAGAACGCCCAAAGGAGCTCAAATATTTCAAGAGTGGATTGCCGAACCTAAAGCCAAAATAAAGGTGAAAGATGAAGGTTTATTAAAGCTGTTTTTCTTTGGCCATATTAATCAAGATGTGGTCCCTTTTATACAGCGTTACATCAATGAAGCCGAACAATGGCTTACGGCTTTAGAGCCTATCTATGAGGCTCATAAACAGCAAAGTGTGCCACCAGAGTTTGCTAAGCAAAGTTTTTTTGAGTTGGCGACACTGAAATATGGTATCGATAGTTTGAAGTTTTCTAAACAATGGTATCAAGATTTATTAGTTGAATATCAAGCAAGTGAGTTGAAATAAACTGACGCTCATCTAGCGGCAATAAAAAAGTGAGATCTTAGAGTTAGTGAACTGATAAGAACCGACCTTGTAAATATTTCAGTTTAACTGCTCTTGTGGAACGGTAGAATCCAACATTCACGAAAGCTATAACAACGAAAGCCAGTCTAGCTAACGACCTTTGTGTAGTCTATTTTCCGCTGACGCACATAACACTATTTTTAGTATGGAATATTTCAAACACCAGATATAACAAAGCCCCGACTTTCGTCGAGGCTTTGTTATAAAATATGGTACCGGTAGGCGGACTTGAACCGCCACGCCCGAAGGCAACGGATTTTGAATCCGTCGTGTATACCAATTTCACCATACCGGCATCTTTAGGCTAATTGCCTTTTGATGTTTGGCATTATACGTAACAACACGTATCGTGCAAGTGCAAAAGACTGAATCAACTATCGTTTGCTGATAATTTCGCCATAATACATTAAGCTGTGCGCAAACTCTCTTTCCATAGCCCAAATGAAACATTATCCTGACAGCTATTTTATTATTTGAGTACGAGTATGACTACCCACCAGCCACTCCCACCAGCAGGTTTAATGCGTCGACTAGGTGCCCTGTTTTATGATAGCTTGATTATTATTGCGATTGAAATGATGGCCGCAGGCGTGGTTATTGCGGTATTGCATGCACTAATGGCAATGGGTCTAATCAATGTTGCCCCTTATGCAGATGTGAGCGACTTGCTAACAAACCATCCTATCTGGAGCCCGGTATACACACTTTACCTTGCGATCGTTTGGATTTACTTCTTCGTATTTTTTTGGACTCGCGCAGGGCAAACTCTTGGAATGCGAGCTTGGAAAATTCAGGTTCGTAATTTAGAAGGCGGTCGGATCAGCGTAACTCAAGCTTTAATTCGCTTGGCAACCTCAGGATTCGGCCTGGCAAATTTCGCGGTGCCTTTCGATCCGCAAAAAAGAGGCTTTCATGACATTTGGGCAAAAACCCAAGTTGTGGTGTTACCAAAAGCACAATAACGTATTTCCCATATAAAAAAGGAAGGCTTAGCCTTCCTTTTTCCGTTCAATAACCAGTAATGCTTAATCGATACTCAGTTCTTTGAGCATTGTTTCGGGTAATGCAAGCTCATCGTTCTTGTTAACCAAAATACCCGCATCAATGATTGCCTCGGCAATTTGCTTCGCTTCATCGAGTGAGTGCATTGCAGCCGTACCACACTGATATTCATTTAGCTCTGGAATTTTATTTTGATTTTCCACTTTAAGTACATCTTGCATAGCCGCTAACCATGCAGTAGCAACTTGCTGCTCATCAGGCGTACCAATCAAGCTCATGTAGAAACCAGTGCGGCAACCCATTGGTGAAATATCGATAATTTCTACTGAATCACCATTTAGATGGTTGCGCATAAACCCTGCGTATAAGTGCTCAAGTGTGTGAATTCCTTTTTCCGACAAGATGTCTTTATTTGGTGCAGTAAAACGCAGATCAAATACCGTAATGGTATCGCCCTTCGGCGTAGTCATCGTTTTAGCAACACGAACCGCTGGTGCATTCATACGTGTATGATCAACGGTAAAGCTATCTAGTAATGGCATCATCCCTCTCCTACTGATTAGAAAAACCAGCTTCTATTATTATTCAATTCTTGCCGACACTGTTTGAGCTGCCAACCATATTCCTTTGCTTGCTGCTCAACTTTACGAGCAATTTTAATTAGCGATGGTTTACCTTGGTAAGTTTTTCGCTTGTAGCCACCACGACCTTCGTGATACGCCAAATATTGATTGTATGGGTCCCATTTAGAGACACAGAGTTGCTTTTGTGTCTCGCTGGTATACCAACCAATAAACATCAAGGAATCATCAAAACTGGTGCGCGAACCACCGTGTCTGGTCGCTTTTTGGAAATCTTCCCATGCAGGGTCTTGTGCTTGGGCATAGCCATAAGCGCTACTTACTCGCCCCCACGGAATAAAACCTAACAGGTAATCTTTGGGCGGTCTAGCATCGTGACGAAAACTACTTTCTTGTTTCACAAACGCCATCGCAACATTGATTGGTGTACCCCACTCTTCTTGCATATCCACCGCATCGCCATACCAATCTGGATTTTCTCTAAAAATAGAACAAATATTACTTTGGTTAGCTGGTGGTGGTGTTGCGCAGCCAGCTATGCTGACTGCACTCACAAGTAGAGTTAGTTTTAGAATCCTTTCTTTAGACATAGTTACTGCTTTAAGTAAGAAAAATAATCCGCTAAGAAATCATCAAAATTTAGAGTGTCCGAATCTTCTTGTGCACGTTGAGCATCACGAGAGCGAATAACTTCTTGCTCCATGGTTTGTTCACTGTATTCACGGTACTGATGAGCTAGGTGCTGTTCGATGTATTGACGACCAAGCGTGCAACCAAGTTTACCCAATCCACCATGAGATTTAGTATCAGCCAATACTTGAGCAGAAAACGTCAATTCAGGGTTATCAATCCATGAGATTAGCTTATTACATACCGCCTGATACTCATTGCCACCTAAAGCCTGATCCATTTTTTCTGCTACTTGCATCAACTCAGAAAAAACACGCTTAGCCCACTCTTGCAGTGATAATTTCTCGCCTTTACAGCCGATTTGTAACTCCAAACCCACTTTACGACCTTCAAGTACCACTTTGTTCCAGTTTTCATGCCAGCATGCTTGCTCGCAAAAATCCATCGGCGCTGAATCGCTCAATGCAGCCCAAGTCAGGAATAGATCGAGGAAGCGAACTTGATCTTCATCAATACCAATTGAGCTATATGGATTTACATCAAGTGAACGCACTTCAACATACTCCACCCCTGCACGAGTTAACGCTTCTGACGGTTTTTCACCATTTTCAGTCACTCGCTTAGGGCGAATCGGCGCGTAAAGCTCATTTTCGATTTGCAGAACATTACTATTGAGTTGCTGGTATTCACCGTCATCTTTAACGCCTAAATCAGCAAACTGTTTTGAAGGCATTCGAATTGCACTGTTCAAACCTTCAAGGTATTGGTCAATACTATTGAAACCGATTTTAAGTACACTTTGCTCGCTACTGGTATAACCAAGATCGCTAAGACGCAACGAAGTCGCTTGAGGTAAAAATAGTGTTTGACCAATATTTTCAAATGGCAGATTCGTTTCGCGTCCTTTAATGAATGAGGAGCAAAGGGCTGGAGACGCCCCAAAGAAGAACGGAATTAGCCAACCAAAACGGTAGTAGTTACGAATAAGCGAGAAGTAGCCATCTGATTTAGTTACTTGACGATCTTGCTCATCTTGCTCTCCGTACAATGCATCCCAAAATGACTCAGGAAATGAGAAATTAAAATGCACGCCAGAGATAATTTGCATCAAGCTGCCATAGCGGCGCTTCAAACCTTCACGATATAGCGTCTTCATTTTTCCAGAGTTAGAGCTACCGTATTGCGCAAGGTTGATGATGTCTTCATCCGAGACATAACAAGGCATTGATAACGGCCACATCTTTTCTCCATCCAATTTAGTTTGGGTGAAATGATGAATGTCTTCGAGCTGCGCCAATAAGGTATCAATATTTTGTGAGACTGGAGTAATGAATTCTAACAATGACTCAGCAAAATCAGTTGTTATCCATTTATTGGAATAAGCCGAACCTAATCCATTTGGGTGTGGGGTGGTCGCCAGTGTACCACCTTGTTTATAGCGGAGGGTTTCTCGTTCCACACCACGACCAAAGTTTTTAAATACTTTTGGGTCACGTGCGACTTTCTCTAAACGCGCAGCAAAATCTGTCAAACTGAGTCACCTTAATTTGTGGTTCATAGCTATATTTGGAGTCTTATAGCAAGAACTGACTCTATACAATCTGTAGGGCGGAAAAAACGCCCTACTAACATGCTCTCTTTATGTGTCCTCTATTGGACAATTTCAAGTTCTTTGATAGGAATCTGTAATGATTCTAGCTGTGGTTTTAACGTTTTTGCATCGCCCACAACAATGATCTGATAATCATCCGGATTAAACCATTTCTTCGCCAATGCATCTAGTGCCCCCTTGTTGACCGTCTCGACAATTTTGTTCCTTTGTTGCAAATAGTCATCTTCCAAACTAAAGGTCAAAATCGAGCCTAATAGCTGCGTTTTTTGCGAAGGTGTTTCATATTTCAAGGCATCTTGTTGACCAACCGCTAAACGCATAAAGTTTAGCTCCTGCTCCGTCATCCCTTGCTGGCTAAATTGTTCGAGTTCTTTTTGCATCTCAACAATCGAAGGTAGTGTTGCATTTGCTCTCACTTGCGCCGCGAACACCAGAGCACCGACTTCTCTATTGGATGCAAGATAGCCGCTGGCACCATAGGTATAACCTTTATCTTCACGAAGGTTTTGGTTCAGACGACTATTAAAATTGCCAGCCAAGTTAAAGTTCGCCAGCTGTGTTAAATACACCTCACCAGTCGCATCAAACGGAAGACCTTGGCGAACCATACGAACAATACTTTGCGGAGCATCCGGCTTGTCGATTAAGTACAAAGTTTGACCGGAAACTGGTGCAACGAACTGAGGGCTAAGTAAAGGTGCGGCTTCACCCTGCCATTTTTCAATAAATCCAAGTTGCTCGGTAATTTTATTTTTAGAAAGATCACCCACCACAACTATTTGCGCGCCCTGAGGTGTGTAATGCTCGTGGTAAAACGCTTTAACATCATCAAGGGTAAGCCCAACTAAGGAGCTTTCTGTTCCATCACTTGCACGCTCGTAAAGCGAGCCGTGAAACAACACTTGTCGTGTGGCTTGAGACGCTAACCAACTTGGTTGTTGATGCTGATAGACTAATCCCTCCAACATCTGTTGCTTCACTCGCTCAAAGTCTTGAGCATTAAACCTAGGCTTAAACAGTACTTCTTCAACTATTGCCAAAGTTTGCGGCAAATTTTTCTCTAAGCTTGCCAATGAAACTGTCGTGGTGTAATTGCCAGCGTTGATCGCTACGCTGCTGCCTAGCCGATCAAGACGAGCTTGTAGCTCTTCAAGACTCGATTCAAGCGTGCCTTCTTGCATCATTGCAGCCGTTAGATTAGCAATACCTTCTTTGCCTTTAGCTGCATAGCGCTCACCAGCCGGTAGTCGAATATCCATCTGTACTGTTGGGGTTTCATCACTGACGCTTCCCAATAACTCAGCACCATTGTCAAAGTAAACACGGTAAAGCGACGGCATCTCGGCTTTAACTGGTTCAGCAACCTGAGGTATCACTGAACGGTCAAAGTCTTCTTGTGGACGGCGGTAAACCAACTCTGTATCAGATACTTCTTTGTAAGCGGGTAGTGTGCGCTTTGGCGTCATGAAATTGCTTGGCTCAACGGCTAAACCTAATTTCCCTTTCGGTACTACACTCAAGGTGACTTTATGATGACCATTAACATACTTTTTGTATGCCGCCATGACCGATTCAGGCGTTACCGAGCGAATACGAGTTAGTTGTGTTTGTAGCCTATCTGGCTCACCAAAGAAGGTTTCGTTCGCCGCAAGCTGAGATACTTTACCTTTAACACTTTGCAACGCGAAAACTGCCGAAGACTCTGACATACCAGTGATTTGATCCAAACGTGTCTGGCTGATCCCCTGCGCTTCAAAACCAGCCAAGATCTGCATCATTTCTTGATACAACGGCTGTAGTTCACCTTTATCGCCCGATGGTGCCATCGCGTAAATGTAAAAATTACACGCTAGTTCGGAACAATCTTGAAAAGCACCAGCGTCGACCGCTTTTTGTGTTTTCACTAATTTTTGATAGAGCAGTGAATTAGCCCCATTCCCCAATGCCGATGCCAGCGCATTGAGGGACATTTCGTCCTCTTGACCACTATATTGTGTCGGCCAACCAATCAGCACCATTGGTTGCTGGATGCGATCTTCTAAGGTTATGTATTTATCTTGTAACAATACCGCTGGTTGTTTTGGCGCTTGTTTAACTTCAGGTCCCGTTGGGATCGAGCCAAAATATTTGTTCACCCATGCTAAGGTTTGCTCGACGTCGATGTCGCCACCAATTGTCAGTACTGCGTTATTGGGGCCATACCAGCGTAAAAAGAAAGCTTTAAGATCATTCACATTGACTCGATCGAGATCTTCGACATAACCAATGGTTTGCCAAGAATATGGATGACCTTCAGAGTAGATGGCTTCACCCATTTTTTCCCACATCAATCCATAGGGACGGTTGTCGTAGTTTTGAGCGCGTTCGTTTTTCACGGTATCACGTTGAACTTCAAACTTGCGTTGCGAAACTGCATCAAGCAAAAAACCCATGCGGTCTGACTCTAGCCACAACATTTTTTCCAACTGGTTGGCTGGTACCGTTTCAAAATAGTTGGTTCGATCGCGGTTAGTGGTGCCATTTAGTGATCCGCCCGCTTCTGTGATCAAACGAAAGTGCTCTTGATCACCCACATGCTCACTGCCTTGGAACATCATGTGCTCAAAGAAATGAGCAAAACCAGATTTGCCAATTTCTTCTCGTGCAGAACCTACATGATAGGTAACATCTACATGCACTAATGGATCTGAGTGATCTGGTGATAAGATCACGGTTAAACCGTTTTCAAGCTTGTATTTACTATAAGGGATCGTTGCTTTACCTGAGATCGACTCGGCCTCATCAACCAAAGTGACACCTTGAGGTAAAGATGAAAAAAACGGTACGGAATAATCGATACTTGAGGTGCAACCGAATAAAGCAGTAAGAGAAACAGCACCTAGTAAGAACTTTCTCATCGTATTTCCTTAGAAAAAACCGTAGAACAAAGCAGCTAATAAAGAATAGCGAAAGGCTTTACCAATCAAAATTAACCAAAAACTTGGCCAAAATTTCATTCGGAGCCAACCAGCTGCAAGACATAAAGGGTCACCAACAATCGGCAACCAACTGAAAAACAAGGACCAGTAACCATATTTTTTTAGCCACTGAATGGCTTTATGACCGTGTTTTTCGTTTTGAGTTCGATTAGGTAACCAGAGACCTAGCCAATAGTTAGTTAAGCCACCTAGAGTATTACCGAGAGTGGCGACTAATATAACCATAGCGGGAGAATATTGATTTAGGCTCAAGGTGGCAATTAAACCTGCCTCTGAGCCACCGGGTAATAAGGTTGCACTAAGAAGTCCGCTAAAAAAGAGAACCCAAAGTGCTGAATCAGAAAACCATAAAGCGATAGATTGAAACGCTGTACTAAACGCTTCTAGCATTGCATATCCAACAAAATTTTTCCTCGTGTATGCCCTGTTTCCATTTGTTTATGCGCATCGACTGCCTGATCCATTGGGTAGACATGATAAATTTCAGTTTTGAGCAGACCAATACTAACCAAATACAGCATGGCATCAAGCTGCTCACGATTAGGGTCAACTAGCATACCTGTTGCTTCAAACCCCAGTAACTTGGCTTTTTCACAAATAAGCTCTGCACTTAGGGTAGGGACAGTTACAACCTTTGCACCATCTTTAAGGCACTTAAGCGCATCCAAAGCAGCATCACCGCCGATTAGATCAACCAAGGCATCGGCCTCTTCAACTCGCTCTGATACTGGCGAAAAATGGTAATTAATAGCATGAGCCCCCAAGGTAGCCAAATAATCGAGATTCGATTCACTGCAAGTAGTAAAAACTTCTGCTTTTGCTGCCACGCCAAGTTGCACGGCAATATGCCCTACACCACCCGCTCCTGCGAGAATCAAAATACGCTGCCCTTCTTGCACGGAGACTTTGTCCAGTGCTTGAATTGCAGTTTGCCCCGCAAGAGGTAAAGCCGCAGCGGCTTCTAGCATCACTGAATCAGGTACTCGGCTTAAGGCACTTTCTGGCACGCTAACGTATTGACTGTACCCTCCTCCTTGCAAAGGAAAGCCAATAAAACCAGCGACTTTGTCGCCAATTTCAAATCTATCAACAGCTTCTCCGCTGCAATAGACAGTGCCGGAAATATCGTATCCCGGAACCCAGGGTAGATTATCTTTGTTTTGTGCAGCGGCCCAGCCGAGCCCTGCCCGGGTCTTTACATCAATGGGATTAACCCCAGCAAAAGCGACTTTGACCACGACCTCACCGAGTTTAGGTTCAGGAACGTCTGAACTTTGGATTGTGAGCATTTCCGGCTCACCAAATTGTGGGATAACCACTTGTTTGTTTTCCATACCATGCAATCCTTATTGATGTAAAAAAGGGATGCCGAAGCATCCCTTTGAATATATAACATTTGGTTTGCTTTGGTTAACCACTTGATCGCAATTTAATCAAGTTGGACATTCGGCATTTCCCACCGAACACAACCAAATCTAGCGGCTTACCCAACTAGTGCGAGTAAGATACCAGCCGCAACCGCGGAGCCTAATACGCCAGCAACATTTGGTCCCATAGCGTGCATTAATAGGAAGTTTTGAGGATTAGCCTCAAGCCCAACCTTATTTACAACGCGCGCTGCCATTGGCACGGCAGAGACACCCGCGGCACCAATTAACGGGTTAATATCTTCTTTCGAGAACTTGTTCAGCATTTTCGCCATTAAGACACCGCACGCGGTACCAATACTAAATGCCACCGCACCAAGCCCCAAAATACCCAAGGTTTCCAAGTTTAGGAACTCTTCCGCTTGCAGCTTAGAGCCGACACCTAAACCAAGGAAAATGGTGACAATATTAATCAGCTCATTTTGCGCGGTTTTAGATAAACGCTCTACGACACCCGCTTCACGCATTAAGTTGCCCAAACAGAACATACCAACCAGTGGTGTCGCGGTCGGCAGAAACAAAATGGTCATCACCAGAACCGCGAGTGGAAACAGGATTTTTTCTGTCTTACCTACGTGGCGTAATTGAGCCATTTTTATCTTACGCTCTTCTGGTGTAGTCAGAGCTTTCATAATAGGCGGCTGAATAATCGGCACTAAAGCCATATAGCTGTATGCAGCGACTGCAATCGCACCTAAAAGATCGGGAGACAATTTACTCGCAAGGAAGATAGCGGTTGGACCATCCGCCCCCCCTATGATGGCAATGGATGCGGCATCAGGCATGCTAAATTCCATACCCGGCACATAGTTAAGTAATATAGCGCCAAACAAAGTGGCGAAAATACCAAATTGAGCTGCCGCACCTAACCAAAGCGTTTTAGGGTTCGCAATTAGCGCGCCGAAGTCGGTCATTGCGCCTACGCCCATAAAAATCAGTAATGGGAATACGCCGGTGTCAATTCCGATGTAATACACGTAGTAAAGCAAACCGCCCGGATCAGTGAAGCCTGCATTGGGAATATTCGCCAGAATGGCACCAAAACCGATAGGCAACAGTAGTAACGGCTCAAAGCCTTTACGAATCGCCAAAAACAATAAACCACACCCAACAGCAATCATACACAGTTGGCTGAACTCAAAATTAGCAATACCAGTTTCAGACCAGAGAATTAATAACCCTTCCATGGAACTCCCTTACGCTAAGCTCAGTAGCGGTGCGCCAACAACGACTGAATCACCTTCTTTGACGTGAAGATCTTGCACGACACCACCACGGGCTGCTCGTACTTCGGTTTCCATCTTCATTGCTTCTAGAATAAGCAATACATCGCCTTCAGCAACTTCAGAACCACTTTGAACAATCACTTTGAAAATATTACCCGCAAGTGGTGCTGGTACCGCTTCAGTATTACCTGCTACCGCAGGCGCTGCTTTCGGTGCGGAATTAGGTGTGAGCGATGTGAGTTGACCTTGTGGACCAACTTCTACGTCATAAACTTGACCATCTACTTTCACACTGTAAGTTTCAATACCATTAGCCGATGGCGCTGCCACTTGGGTAGTAACGACTTCTTCTTTACCCGGAGCAGGTTCAAACGCTTCTGGGTTATGGCGATTCTTCAAGAACTTAAAACCAACTTGTGGGAACAACGCATACGTCAACACATCATCAACGGCGTCTTCCGCAAGCGAGATGCCATCCGTTTTTGCTTTCAATAAAAGCTCATCAGTTAGCTTATCCATCTCAGCTTCAAGAAGATCCGCTGGGCGACAAGTAATCACTTCCCCATCACCAAGCACTTTCGCTTGTAGTTCAGCATCCACCTCTGCTGGCGCTGCACCATATTCACCTTTTAGTACACCAGCGGTTTCTTTAGTGATGGTCTTATAGCGCTCACCAGTGAGCACATTGAGAACCGCTTGCGAACCGACAATTTGTGAGGTTGGAGTAACTAGAGGGATATAGCCTAATTCTTTGCGAACGCGAGGGATCTCTTCGAGCACTTCATCAAGGCGATCAGCTGCACCTTGCTCTTTTAGCTGACCTTCCATGTTGGTCAGCATGCCACCTGGTACTTGCGCGATCAGGATTCGAGAATCAACACCTTTTAACTGTCCTTCCCATTTTGCGTACTTCTTACGAACGTCGCGGAAATACGCTGCTATCGGCTCGATTTGATTCAGGCTTAGATTGGTATCACGCTCAGTACCTTGTAGCATAGCAACAACCGTTTCTGTTGGTGTATGACCGTAAGTACAGCTCATCGATGAAATCGCAGTATCAAGAATATCAATACCTGCTTCGACTGCTTTTATCGCTGTTGCGGTTGATAGACCTGTAGTGGCATGGCAGTGCAGTGCTAGTGGTACATCACACGATGCTTTAATACGAGTGATCAGTTCTTCTGCTTCATAAGGCTTTAGCAGACCTGACATATCTTTAATACACAGAGAATGACACCCCAAGTCTTCGAGACGTTTAGCTAGGTCGACCCAAGTATCCGTGTTATGCACAGGGCTAGTCGTATAAGACATCGTACCTTGGGCGTGCGCACCAACATCCACAGTGGCTTTTACTGCTTTGTGGAAATTGCGCACATCATTCATCGCATCAAAGATGCGAAATACGTCCATACCATTTGCATGGGCACGTTCAACAAATTTTTCCACCACGTCATCCGCATAATGGCGGTAACCCAATAGGTTTTGACCACGCAGTAACATCTGCATTGGCGTATTAGGCATTGCTCTTTTTAATTCACGTAGACGTTCCCATGGATCTTCACCCAAGAAACGGATACACGAATCAAACGTCGCGCCTCCCCACGTTTCCAATGACCAATAACCGACTTTATCCAATTCAGCGGCAATCGGTAACATATCCTCGATACGCATGCGCGTAGCAAATAACGATTGATGGGCGTCACGAAGTACCACATCAGTGATAGCTAGTGGTTTAGACATGCTCATTAACTCCTTTTAATCCTTTAATTGCTATTTCGCAGCTGAGGTACGGTACTGATGTACCGCGGCAGAAATCGCCGCAACTACCTGTGGGCTTACAGCAGAAGATGATTGAACTGGTTTTTTCTGTGCTGGTGTGACGATTGGCTCTGGCGCTTCTTCAGGCACCAAACGAGACATTAACCGAACAAGGTATACAAGAATTGTGAGGAATACGAATACGACTGACATCCCTGTAATCATCAAGGTGCCAGCGTCAATCAATTGGCTTCCAATATTGTCCATTTTGTGTCCTTTCTTTGTCATCCTGACAATAGCCTAAGCAATTGAGCTTCTTTTATATGAAGCTTCTAGCTTATGTGTAGCAGTGCCTTTCGGCGCTTATTATTGCCGACAGATGCATCCTATGATCCCGACAAGAGGACTAGGATTATCTCGATTGGTTAAACTTTGTCAATTTTGTTTAAGGCAGTCTTAATGATATTGCACATTTCTAGGGAAATATTCGCCACACAAATCACATAAAGCTGGATTAATCACTCATAAAAGAACAAACAACTGGTGTTTATCCAACGTTATTTCAACTTAACGCATTTTGCTGCGATAGACTTAATAATTCTCAAATTAGCAATTAAAAAACAAAGAGTTGTTTATAACGAGTAACAAAAATGATCATTTTTTGTTAACAAAAAAGCCCCGCATTTCTGCGAGGCTTTCGATGTTGGTGCGCCCTGGAGGATTCGAACCTCCGACCGCCTGGTTCGTAGCCAGGTACTCTATCCAGCTGAGCTAAGGGCGCRCTAGGTTTYGATATCAAACTAACTCAGTGAAACACTAAATCGTATCAATATCAGGATTAACTAAAACCCTAAAAGTGGTGCGCCCTGGAGGATTCGAACCTCCGACCGCCTGGTTCGTAGCCAGGTACTCTATCCAGCTGAGCTAAGGGCGCACTAGGTTTCGATATCAAACTAACTCAGTGAAACACTAAATCGTATCAATATCAGGATTAACTAAAACCCTAAAAG
>NZ_JAKJTB010000035.1:0-19630 GCF_050337565.1 Vibrio kasasachensis
GCCTAGTAGGATGTGCTCACGAGTTTGAGGCATTGGACCATCTGTTGCAGCAACAACTAGGATACCACCGTCCATCTGTGCAGCACCTGTGATCATGTTTTTAACATAATCCGCGTGTCCTGGACAGTCTACGTGTGCGTAGTGACGTGCTGGAGTATCGTATTCTACGTGTGAAGTAGAGATAGTGATACCGCGCTCGCGCTCTTCTGGAGCGTTATCGATAGATGCGAAGTCTTTAGCAACACCACCGTACACTTTAGCAAGAGTAGTACAGATAGCAGCAGTTAGAGTTGTTTTACCGTGGTCAACGTGGCCGATAGTACCAACGTTTACGTGCGGTTTTACACGTTCAAATTTTTCTTTAGACACGTTCGTGTTCCTTCCTAGTTATGATTCGCCGTGAACATTATTGATCACCGACGCGCCAGAATTTGCTATTTTATGCGCCAACGTTCGTCAGCGCAATATTTGGACGTATTGTTCTTGAAAAAAGTCTCTGACTTATTTCAAACAATCTGTCCAGACTAGTAACCACGCTCTGCGATAATTGCATCTGCAAACGTCTTAGGCACTTCTGCGTACTCATGAAACTCCATTGAGTATGAGGCGCGACCTTGAGTTGCAGAACGTAGATCGGTTGCATAACCAAACATTTGAGATAGCGGTACTTGTGCACGAATGATCTTTAGACCAGCGTTGCCTTCATCCATACCTTCGATCATGCCTCGACGACGGTTAATATCGCCTACAACATCACCCATCCAATCTTCAGGAGTGGTTACTTCAACTTTCATCATAGGCTCAAGAATAACTGGGTTCGCTTCAAGCGATCCTTTCCTGAATGCCATTGAACCAGCGATTTTAAACGCTACTTCGCTTGAATCAACATCATGGTAAGAACCATCAAACAGAGTAGCCTTAATATCCAACACAGGATAACCAGCAAGTACACCACTGTTTAATTGCTCTTCGATACCTTTACCTACTGAGCCAATAAACTCTTTAGGTACAGCACCGCCCACAATTTCATCAACAAAAACAAAACCTTCACCAAGTTCAGAAGGCTCAAGCTTGATCCATACGTGACCGTATTGACCGCGACCGCCAGACTGGCGAACGAACTTGCCTTCCACTTCAGTTGTACCACGGATGGTTTCACGGTAAGCAACTTGAGGTTTACCAACGTTGCAATCAACGCTGAATTCACGCTTCATACGATCTACGATGATATCAAGGTGAAGCTCACCCATACCAGAAATCAGAGTCTGGCCTGTTTCGTTGTCCGTTTCAACGCGGAAAGATGGATCTTCTGCAGCTAGTTTACCTAGTGCAATAGCCATTTTATCTTGGTCTGCTTGCGAACGAGGCTCGACTACAATCTGAATAACCGGTTCTGGGAATTCCATGCGCTCTAGAACCACTTTATGGCTCTGGTCACACAGCGTTTCACCTGTGGTTACATCTTTCAGACCAATTGCAGCGGCAATATCACCCGCGCGAATCTCTTTTACTTCTTCACGTTTATTAGCATGCATCTGTACGATGCGACCAAAGCGCTCACGCTTTTCTTTTACTGAGTTGTAAACAGTATCACCTGTATTTACTACTCCAGAATAAACGCGCATGAAAGTTAGCGTACCCACAAATGGGTCCGTCGCGATCTTAAATGCTAATGCAGAAAACGGTTCATTATCGTCAGCGTGACGCTCAACGTCTTTACCATTGTCATCGACGCCTTTGATAGCAGGAACGTCAACCGGCGATGGTAAGTATTCGACAACAGCGTCTAGCACTGCTTGCACACCTTTGTTTTTGAACGCACTACCACAAGTGGCCAATACGATTTCATTATTAAGTGTACGAGTACGTAGAGCTTGTTTGATCTCTACTTCTGTTAATTCACCATCTTCAAGATACTTGTCCATCAGCTCTTCACTAGCTTCAGCTGCTGCTTCAACTAGATTCATACGCCACTCTTCAGCAAGTTCTTGCATATCAGCTGGTATTTCATCGTAATTAAACGACATGCCTTGATCGGCTTCATTCCAGTTGATCATTTTCATCTTGATAAGGTCAATAACACCTCTAAAGTTCTCTTCAGCACCAACGTTTAGTTGGATAGGAACTGGGTTTGCACCAAGACGATTTTTAATTTGGTCTACTACACGTAGGAAGTCTGCACCGGTGCGGTCCATTTTATTGACAAATACCATACGAGGAACGTGGTACTTATCGGCTTGACGCCACACTGTTTCAGACTGAGGTTCAACACCAGATGAGCCACAAAATACAACTACCGCGCCATCAAGTACGCGAAGAGAACGTTCTACTTCGATAGTAAAATCTACGTGCCCTGGGGTATCAATGATATTTACGCGATGATCTTGGAATTGCGCTTCCATACCACGCCAGAAAGTCGTAGTAGCAGCAGATGTGATAGTAATACCACGCTCTTGCTCCTGCTCCATCCAATCCATAGTTGCAGCACCATCATGAACTTCGCCGATTTTGTGAGAAAGGCCAGTATAGAACAGAATACGTTCAGTTGTGGTTGTTTTGCCTGCATCTACGTGCGCACAGATACCGATATTACGGTAGCGCTCAATAGGAGTTTTACGGGCCACGGTTGAATCCTCTTAAACTTAGGGACTATTGCTATGACCAAGGAAGAAGCATAAAACTTCAGACCCTAGATATAGCAATAGTTCCTAGCATACGCATAGGAACTAAAGAAGTGCCGCGAGGAATCTCGCAGCACTGAAAGGTATTACCAACGGTAATGAGCGAATGCTTTGTTAGCATCAGCCATGCGGTGAACGTCTTCACGTTTCTTAACCGCAGTACCTTTGTTTTCTGACGCGTCTAGCATTTCAGCAGCTAGGCGTGCAGCCATAGATTTTTCACCACGCTTACGCGCAGCTTCAACAACCCAACGCATAGCAAGTGCGTTACGGCGAACCGGACGTACTTCTACTGGCACTTGGTAAGTTGAACCACCCACACGGCGAGATTTAACTTCTACCGTTGGACGAATGTTTTCAAGAGCTTCTTCAAATACAGCTAAGTGATCTTTACCAGATTTCTCAGCCATAGTGTCTAGTGCAGTGTAAACAATTTTCTCTGCAGTAGATTTTTTACCGTCAACCATAAGAATGTTAACGAATTTTGCCAGCAATTCAGATTTGAATTTAGGATCTGGAAGGATCTTACGCTGACCAATAACGCGACGACGTGGCATGGATATTCTCCGTTGTCTTTTTCAGGTTATCCAAAACTTTTCAGTTTCTTCAAAAATTAAATATTTTAGTGTTTGGCCTTACTTAACGGATTCCATTAAGACTTAGGACGTTTCACACCGTACTTAGAACGACCTTGTTTACGGTCATTTACGCCAGCACAGTCAAGTGCGCCGCGAACAGTGTGGTAACGTACACCCGGAAGGTCTTTTACACGACCGCCACGGATTAGTACAACACTGTGCTCTTGAAGGTTGTGACCTTCACCGCCAATGTACGATGTAACTTCGAAGCCGTTTGTCAGACGTACACGACAAACTTTACGAAGTGCTGAGTTAGGTTTTTTAGGTGTAGTAGTGTAAACACGAGTACATACACCACGTTTTTGTGGGCACGCTTCTAGTGCAGGCACGTTGCTTTTAACAACTTGCTTAGCACGAGGCTTGCGAACCAACTGGTTAATAGTTGCCATTAACTAGCTCCTGAATTACTTGAAAATAAGCTTTGTGAAAAATCTAGCCCTAAACACCATAGGTAATATAGGGACGCAAAATTCTATTCAGCAGTGAGAGGTGTGTCAAGAAATATACAGTTTTTTTTTAACCTTCGAGATAGCGATAACACTTATCCCTAGTATTAATAGGCCTTTGAGCCTAATTCCAGGTCAAAGAACTAATTTGCTTCGCCGTAAGATCAACAAAGCCTGCGTAATCTATCTGATGGCAAGAAGGACTAACGCGGTTTTGAATGCCACGAGCTTGTACATCTGCAACCAAGACAAATACCTCTAACGCCTTGAGTATAGGAAAAATTGGATGTTGTGCATTGCTGGCATACACAGCATCTTCAATCAATAGCACTTGATCACCATCGCTATAGAGCGTGACTAATTCATTGAGTGCAGTGAGGGATTTTACGATATGTAGCATAAGTCACTCTCAAAAAGACAACAGCTTACCTGCTTGATGTAATTTCTCTTGTATCGTTTGATCACTCAAACGTTCAACATCGATCACCAAATCAGCTTGCGCTAAACCTCTTTGTTCAAGCGATGAGGCGCAAACGTACACCTGTTCAATATCGTAGAGATCAAATAGCTTCAACATCGGTGCATAATCTTTACTCAATATTTCGCTGGGCTGTTGACCTTGCAGTAGCTGATAAACGCCATCGCCGATAAAAATCACACTTATATCTTCGCAATAAGCAGAGGCGGCTAATAAAGCATCTACTCCCTCACGACCAGAAGATGTTGCGTGTGGAGAACTGCGAAATAGATAGGTTAATCGACTCAAAATTGCACCACTCTATCTTGAATTAGCATCGCTTCAGCTAAACTGCCAAGACCAGCTTGATGAAATCCTTCGGCTAGATTGCACTGTGTAAGCCCGTGCTGCGTTGCCTCTTCTTGGCTGACAATACCTCGACGCAATGCCGCGGCGACACAAGTCTCCAGACGAACATCATGTTGCAAAGCCAGTGTTTGCCAAGCCTTCGTTAAATCAAATTCATCGTTAGCTGGCGCACTTAAACTAGTGCCATTTGTTACACCATCTTGATAGAAAAACACACTCACTAGAGTGTGTCCTTTTTCGATCAACCTACTGGCAAACAGATAGGCACTTCGAGCAGATTGGCTGCCATAAACAGAACCATTGACCACCAGAGTATAAGTTAAACTCAATTCTCGTCGTCCTCAATCTTACGCTGACGAATATAAAGATAGACAGTGTGCTTTGAAATATTCAATCGATCTGCCACTCGGTTGATCGCATCTTTAATATCAAAAATACCTTTGTCATAGAGTTCCATAACAATCTGACGATTCTTGGTATTATTCGATACTGATTTGTCGGCATTGATTTCTTCAATCGTACGTTCAACCGTTTGATCCACCAGCTCTTCCACATCGCTGGCGAAGTTAACTGATGAAGCCGCATCTTTTGCTTCTTGAGTTGGCATAAAAGATTGTAATACTTGTGAGAACGGCGCATCTAAGTTGATATTGACACATAACAGGCCAATCACTCGGTTATCACCATTGCGAATTGCAACAGTGATTGACTTCATCAACACGCCACCTTTAGCTCGAGTGAAATAAGAGCGAGAGAAATTACGCTCAGAACCTTCAATATCTTTAAGCATTTTCAATGCTAAATCAGTGATAGGAGAGCCAACTTGGCGACCTGTATTTTCACCATTGGCAATTTTTATCGCCGACGTATTAAGATCTTCCAATGAATGTAGAACAATTTCGCAGAAGGGACCAATTAAGCTAGCCATGCCATCTACTACTGCTTCATAAGATTTAAGTATGATTTGGTCGTGCTCACTGAATGGCATCACTTTGACGGATTCCATTTCGAGCAACATATCCATATATAAGGTTTCTGTCATCGTCACAATCTTTAGCCTTCGAGCGATTAATCAACAAATTGATGTAAGTTTATCAGAAATTTTGAAGAGAACACTAAGCTATAAGACTAACTAGTGATTTAGAACAAATAATTCGTGGGCATTGATCATGTAATTAAAATGCAATTACTTGCTTAACATACAGTTTATGCATTGAAGCTCTTTCATCGAAAAAGAAAAGGCTCGATAAATCGAGCCTTTATAAATCAGGATGTTAGCTTATTCAGCTGCTTGCTCGCCATTATCAATAGCAATTAACTCAACGTCAAAGACTAGTGTTGAATTGGCAGGAATGCTTGGCGTGTCTTGCTCACCGTATGCAAGTTCTGGCGGGATAACAAACTGGAACTTAGAACCCACAGTCATAAGTTGTACGCCTTCCGTCCAACCAGGAATCACTCGATTTAGAGGGAAAGTGGCTGTTTGTTGACGATCATAAGAGCTGTCAAACTGAGTACCATCAGTCAAAGTACCTTTATAATGCACTTCTACAGTATCGGTTTCTTTCGGTTTCTCACCATCTGCTGGCGTCAACACTTTGTACATCAGACCAGAATCAGTAGTTGTTACGCCTTCTTGCTTAGCAAACTCGGCACGAAATTCTTCGCCTAATTTCTTGCTCGCCGCTGATTTTTCTACTGCTTGTTTTTGCATCGTTTCTGCAACACGTTTATCAAGACTTTCTAACGCAGCACGAATCTCTTCTTCATTAAGCGCAGGTTTATCTGCAAATACATCTTCAATGCCTTTTAGCACTAACTCTTTTTTCAAATCAATACCAATTTCACTTGGTTTTTCAATGCTTTGAGAAAGATAACCGGCAAATGAAGCACCAATCGCGTATGCCGCTTTATCATCTTCCGTTTTAAAGTGAACTGCTTTTTGAACTTGCTCAGTTGCAGGCGCCACTTCTTTCTTTGGCTCTTCTTCTTTTTGGCAGCCAACCGCTAACATAACTGTAGCTGCAAGCAGTGACACTTTAAATATTGATTTCATTGAACTCTCCAATTGACGGCATTTGCCGTTGTGCACAAATTTCGAATAAAAACTGGTGTGCATCTACGTGATGTACCAATATACCTAATATGCCTTCAAATTAATGAAAACCAAGTGGATATTTGGAACTTAATGCGAATATTTTTTAACACTTTCATCATAGCTTTTGTCATCATAGCGTTAAATGGCTGCTTTTTCTCGGATTCCAATGATCAACGTTGGGATCTAGAGCTCAAAGGAACCAGTGGTCTCGCACTCAGTCGCGACGCTCGTTTTGCGTTACTGTATTCCAAAGAACACCAACTTGTATTGTGGGATCTCTATGAGTCCCAGAAACTTGCCGATCTTGGTCCACAAGATCAACAGACCAGTACTGTTTCTCACATTCGTATTTCCGATAACGGTCGCTACGCCATTACGGCCAGTCAAGTCAACTTTGCCGTTTGGGATCTGGCTTGGACTCAATCTGAAGGGCTATGGTCTATCTCTGATGGCACCATCCGCGATGTTGATATAACTAACAATGGTGAACAGGTACTACTTGGGCTATCGAATGGTAAAGCCATTCATGTCAATTTAGTCACCGGTCGTAGATTAGAGTTCCTTGCTCATCGAGAAAAAGTTAATTCCGTGGCTCTTTCACCAAATGGTCGTTTTGCTCTAACAGGAGGCAATGACTATAACGCATACCTGTGGGATACCAATACGGGGCAAGCGTTACACGCCTTCGAGCACGAACAGCGTGTTGTGCGTGTCGCTCTGCATCGCGATGGTAAGTATGGTTTTACTTCTGACGGGGGCAATCAAGCTATAGTATGGGATTTAATAGATGGAAAGCCGATTTCTCAGCTAAGTAGTTTTTCGCGTCAGTTAATTTTTTCGACAGCTCGCTTCTCAGATGACGGTCTAAAACTGATTACCGGAACCCCTTCCAGCCAAGTAATGGTATGGGATACGCAAACAGGTGAACGCATAGAGGGATTTGAAGCTGAGCCTTTAAAAGATGCTCGTCCTCCACGGGCAGTAGTGTATGATGCAGCCTTCGACAATCAGAACCGAGTCGTAACTGGCACATCGGCTGGCATCGCTCAAGCTTGGAAAATAGATTAATACCATGACAGAAAAGCAGATCATCGAACTAGAAAACCGTATTAATGACCTTGAGTGTCAAATCGCTTTTCAAGAACAGACTATTGATTCACTGAACGATGCGCTAAGTCAGCAGCAGCTATTGATTACTAAAATGCAAGATCAGATGAAATATATGGTTGGTAAAGTGAAGAATATGGATTCATCAAATTTAGCTGACCCAACCGAAGAAACACCGCCACCGCATTACTAAACAATTCGAAGTTTAATGTTAAGCAAAACAGTAGGCAATCACGACTCCAGCAACCACTAGACAACCACCGATTCGTCTCAATTGCGTATCAGGCTGCTGACTCAGTTCCGCCACCATATTACGCCAGCCATTCGGTGCTAATAAAGGTCCTAATCCTTCAACAATCAACACTAAGCCTATCGCCAACCAAATTGAATTCGACATTGTTATATTCCACTCTCTATTGTCAAAAAAAAGGCTCCTATAAAAGGAGCCTTTACTATTTTATATAACCGCTTACTTTGCAGGTAAACCTTTAGCGTTGTTCATGTATTGGAAGAACTCGCTGTTTGGATCCAGCACTAGCATATCGCTCTTACTGCTGAATGATTTCTCATACGCACGAAGTGAACGCAAGAAACTGAAGAATTCAGGATCTTTGCTATAAGCATCAGAGTAAATTTTTGCAGACTTAGCATCGGCCGTACCACGAGTCACTCGAGCCGTTCTATCCGCAACAGCAAGTGTTGTTGCTACTTCAAGCTCTGCTTGAGCGCGGATAACTTCCGCCTTCTCGCGACCTTGTGAACGGTGTTTACGCGCTACTGATTCACGCTCCGCACGCATACGCTTATAGATTGAATCGCTGATGTTGTCTGGTAAGTTGATTTTCTTCATTCGGAAATCAACAATCTCAACACCTAGGTCACCCGCCGCACTAGCACTCGTACCAGTGAGAACGTTTGCCATGATGATGTCACGTTCACCATCAATCTCTAACGCTTCTTTCGCAGCTTCTGTCGTTACTTCCTCACTGTTAATATCAGTTGGCAACACATCCTTATTACGAGGACCAGAAACAATCTGCTTGATTTCGCGTGAACCGATCTCAGAACGAAGCACATCTGTCACTTTACGCTCTAACAGTGTCTCTGCCGTTAGCGTATTACCGCCGCCCGTTGCCAGGTAAAACTGACCGAAATCTTCGATACGCCATTTAACATACGTATCAATGATCACGTCTTTTTTCTCAGACGTTACGAAACGGTCAGAACGACCATCCATAGTTTGAATACGAGCGTCTAATGTTTTGACGCTATCAAACATTGGCATTTTGAAATGCAGACCAGGCTCATAAATACGAGCAATCTCATTGTTATCTTTTAGTACTCGACCAAAACGAATCACGATGCCACGTTCACCCTCAGGGATCACAAATAGTGACATCAACATTAGAGCCAAAGTGACTACTAATACTGGGATCATTAACTTACGCATTATTAGTATCTCCCTTGACGCGAATCAGATGAACGAGATGAAGTACCTGATGATGTTTCAGTACCTTTAGTCGATTCAAGCTCAATTTTATCGTAAGTAGAAGAAGACTTCGTATTACGTTTCGTTTGAGTATTACCACCGTCACCAGCCAATTTATCAATTGGTAGATAAAGAAGATTGCCGCTTGATTCTGAATCAATCAATACTTTAGAAGTACTTGAGTACACTTGCTCCATTGTATCTAGGTACAGACGGTCACGAGTAACCTTCGGTGCTGCTTGATACTCAGGTAATAGCTTTTCAAACTGTGCCACTTGACCCAACGCTTCATTGACGATGCGCTCAGAGTAACCCAGAGCTTCTTTCTTCAAACGCTCAGCTCGACCTGTTGCTTTAGGTAGAATGTCATTACGGTAAGCTTCTGCTTCACGTTCAAAACGTTCTTCATCCTCACGAGCTGCGATAGCGTCATCGAACGAATCTTTTACTTGCTCAGGTGGGCGTGCTGATTGGAAGTTGACATCTACGATCACTAAACCCATATCGTAGTTATCAATAATGCTGTTTAATGTTTCTTGAGTACTTTGACGAATTTGCTGACGACCACTAGTTAGAATGCTATCCATCAGCGAGTCACCAATAACCGCACGTAGAGCAGAATCCGTTGCTTGACGCAAACTATCATCCGCATTTGTTACACGGTATAAGTACTTATATGGATCGGCGACACGATACTGAACATCCATACCAACGGTCACAACGTTTTCATCTTTCGTTAGCATTGTGCCGGATGCACGTAGCGAGCGAATAGCCTGCACGTTAACGGCAGTCACTTCGTCGATAAAACGAGGACGCCAGTTAAGACCAGGATCGACCACACGGTCGTATTTACCTAGTCGCAGAACCACACCACGTTCAGCTTCGCCTATAGTGTAGAAGCCAGCAAAGAACCAGATCGCTACCGCAATCGCAGCAATGACACCTAAACCTAGTGCACCACCGCCACCACCGATAGACGGGCCTTTACCACCCTTTCCACCAAATTTGCCACCCAGTTTTTGACTTAGTTTATTGAAGACTTCGTCTAAGTCTGGCGGTCCTTGATCACGGCCACCTTTATTACCGCGATTATTATTACCCCAAGGGTCATTATCGCGGCCATTGTTGCCGTTGTTATTACCAGGCTCATTCCACGCCATTAGAAAGCTCCATCATTTGATATGACGTTATACTGTAGCAGTCATTTAAGTAACTATAAAGTCACGTAAAACTGCCCCTTCTCTTTTTTCAAGTCTAGACCAATCCACTTGTTGCATTCGAATATTGATCAACAAATTACCGTCTTGGTCATACTCTTCTTGCTGAATACACTTCATCTGGAAGAATGTACTACGTAATCGACCTTGATGCTGTGGAGTAACACACAATTGGTATTGCACCATTTGTCTGGCTAAACGCTCAGTCAAAGCATCAAATAGTAGATCAATTCCGATGCCTTCCATTGCTGACACCCAAACTGTCCGAGGAAGACCTTCCTCATCGCGCTCAATACGAGGCTGTTGATCCTCCATGCAGTCAATCTTATTCATGACAACGAGTGAAGGCACCTCATGGGCGTCAATCTCTTCTAGTACGGCATGCACAGCTTGCATATTCTCACGAAAACGATCATCACTGGCATCGACAACATGTAACAAAATGTCAGCTTCTTGTGTTTCTTGCAGTGTTGCCTTAAAGGCGGCCACTAGATCGTGAGGTAAATGTCGAATAAAACCAACTGTGTCAGCCAGTATCGCGGCACCAACATCATTTAGTTCAATCTTACGTAATGTCGGGTCTAATGTAGCAAATAATTGATCAGCCGCGTATACACCAGCTTCAGTAATTCTGTTAAACAGGGTCGATTTCCCTGCGTTAGTGTAACCAACCAAAGAGATGGTTGGAATTTCTGCTCGACTTCTTGCTCGGCGACCTTGTTCTCGTTGCTTAGCTACTTTGTCCAATCGGCGCAAAATAGCCTTAATACGTTCACGCAAAAGACGTCGGTCAGTCTCTAACTGAGTTTCACCTGGACCACGTAAACCTATACCACCTTTTTGTCTTTCAAGGTGCGTCCAACCACGAATTAATCGTGTTGAGATATGTCGAAGCTGAGCAAGCTCAACTTGCAATTTACCTTCGTGAGTACGAGCTCGTTGTGCAAAAATATCAAGAATCAAACCAGTACGGTCTATGACTCGACATTGACAAAGCGCTTCAAGGTTACGTTCTTGGGCAGGAGAAAGGGCGTGATTGAAAATCACAATATCCGCTTCAGTTGATTGCACTATTTGTGCAATTTCCTGAGCTTTACCCTCACCGACATAATATCTAGGGAGTGGCGACTGACGGCTGCCTGTTACGACTTGTAACGAGGATACGCCCGCTGAAGACACCAACATCTCAAATTCGTTGAGATCTTCCCACTCCCCTTCTTGCGTGAAGTTGATATGAACAAGTACGGCTCGCTCACCGGATTCATAACGGTCAAACAAGCATCAACTCCTCAATGTAATACTTACTTATATTCAGAGATTAATCTTCCGATTTCTCTGATGGACGGTCGCCATTCTGTGGACGTTCACCACTGTGATGGCTTACTGGACGAGCCGGCACAACTGTTGAAATTGCGTGCTTGTACACCATTTGGTTAACCGTATTCTTAAGTAGGATCACGAATTGGTCAAAAGATTCGATCTGACCTTGAAGCTTAATTCCGTTCACAAGGTAGATAGACACTGGGATACGCTCTCGACGGAGAGCGTTCAAGAATGGGTCTTGTAGCGATTGCCCCTTAGCCATTTTTATTTTCCTTATTTTGTAATTTTGTTTTAGTTATTTAGCTAGCGGTTTGTTGCAACAGAGTTTTGTTACATCTGAGCTAAACGAATAAAAAACCCTGAATTACTGTTATGGCGGTAAATACCACAAAATTCAAGTAACAGATCCTTTGCAGGGTACATTCACGCAAAAGCGATCACATTATACACAGCTTGAACCATCAGACACCACGGCATTTGAAACAGTTTCTAGTGCTTGTTCAATGTTTTCGCTATCTAACCAAGTTAAATTATCCCAGCTGCGCAACCAGGTAATTTGTCGCTTGGCCAATTGGCGGGTTGCACAAATTCCGCGGAAAACCGCTTCCTCTTTACTGCAATTCCCATCCAAATAATTCCACATCTGTCGGTATCCTACGCAGCGAATTGATGGTAGATCAAGATGAAGATCATCACGAGCGTATAACGCCCGCATCTCATCTTCAAAACCCGCATCTACCATATTTCCAAAGCGTAACTCGATACGACGGTGGAGCTCAGCCCTATCCTTGGGAGCTATAGCAAACTGTTTAACATTAAACGGCAGGCTTTCGCCTTTGGTTTGCGTTAACTCAGTAAGAGTTTTACCTGAAATTCGATAAACTTCCAACGCCCGTAACAATCTTTGTGGATCATTACGGTGTATACGTTCTGCGGAAACGGGATCAACTTCACGTAACTGATCGTGCAGCACATCCCAACCGAGAGTCAATGCATCATGTTCGATCTGTTTGCGAATTTCAGGGTTTGCAGCTGGAAGTGGTGACAAACCTTCCAACAATGCTTTGTAATACAACATGGTCCCACCCACTAACAGCGGGATTTTTCCTTGTGCCACAATGTCATTCATCTCACGCAGAGCGTCGCGGCAAAAATCGGCAGCCGAATATGATTCGGTAGGATCCAAAATGTCGATCAATTTATGCGGGGCAAGAGCTAACTCGTTTGCATCCGGCTTCGCCGTTCCGATATCCATTCCTTTGTAAATTAAAGCCGAATCTACAGAGATAATTTCGACTGGAAACTTCTGGCGAAGACGAATAGCTAAATCCGTTTTACCTGATGCGGTAGGCCCCATCAAAAATAGGGCTAGTGGTAATTCTTTATTCATAAGTTAAAAGCTGCAATCGTTGCAGAAAAATCAATCGGTCTCACAAACTGTGTATCATGCAAAGGAAGCTGCCCTTGCCAGAGCATCTCGACTTCGGCAATGATTTGAATTGCTTCGGACAAAGTGTAGTCGCTTTTTACTACGGTCACTTGATCCGCTAGCCATTTTGACAACACTATTAATTCGAAGTTCTCACCACTATGACTGTTCGTCTGCTGGGCTAAAGAAGCCGCGTAAGATAACAGATCTGGTATCACCTGTTGTAAGTTTTGTTGCCGTAATGGTTGAGGGACCCCCATCACCATCACAGATTGTGAGTTCCGCGACTTTAGCTCAATGCCCAACAAAGAAAATTGGGCTGAACATTGTTGGATAACCTGAGCTTGTTCTAAATCCAATTTCAGTGACAGTGGCACCAAAAGAGGCTGACTTTTTAGCGGCTCTTTCTCTGCCTGTAGCTGCCCATACACTTTAAGCCATTCTGCCTTAGCAAGTGACACCAAGTACGCGCTATGTTTATCTGCCATCAAAACAAACTGCCCAGAAACCAGGCAAATCGCTTTGCCAAGTGATTCTATTGATTGAGGAGTTGATACTGACGGCTTACTCTGTACCACAGAGGTATCCATCACTGCTACCTCTGGCGTTTTCATCAATTGCTGATATACCGCAACTTCTTGTTTCGATGGTGAAGGCTGAACAAGTCGCTGGTTAGTCTTGCTTTGTGACACATAACGACTTTGCCCCCAATCATTATTCGATGACTGCTCACGAACACCACTGCGACTTTCACTTTTATCTGCAGTTCGACCGGGATAATTTGGAGTTTGTTCTACCGCCTTATATACCTGTGCAGGAACAACTGACGTATCCAAAGCCGGTGTGGCGTAAATTGCGGCGGGTTCTTCGTGTTGAGAAATATCAACCGGGGTATGAAACGCGGATGACTTAATTTCGGGCTGATCAATATGACGACTTTGAGCCAGTGCATCCGACAACGCTTGATAAATAAAATCATGAACTAAACGTGCCTGATGAAAGCGCACTTCATGCTTCGCAGGATGAACGTTCACATCAACTTGATGAGGGTCGATATCGATATAGAGAACATAGGTAGCAAATTGTTCCGGTCGCAGGCTCTTTTCATAACTTTGGCGAATAGCGTGATTGATTAACTTATCGCGCATCATACGTCCGTTCACATAACAGTATTGAAGATCACTTTGCTGCCGCGCGCCGTCCGGTGTCGTTATCCAACCGTGCAGTTTTAAACCTTGATGCTCCAATTCTATTTTAAGCATATGACGCACAAAGCTATTGCCACAAACCGCACCAATGCGCTTTTCTTCCTGAACGTCAGTTTTTGCTGCGCGGTACTGCTTCACTAATTTACCGTTGTGACGCAGGTTGATCGTCACATCAAATCGGCTGAGTGCAATGCGTTTTATCAACTCATCAATATGCGCAAATTCAGTCTTTTCTGTGCGAAGAAACTTTCGGCGCGCTGGGGTATTGAAAAACAAATCCCACACTTCAACAGAAGTGCCAATTGGATGGGCGGCGGGTAGCAGTTTTACCGCCATATCTCGCCCTTCACTTTGCGCAGACCAAGCTTGTTCTTGAGTTGCCGGGCGGGACGTTATCGTCAATCGCGAGACGGAGCTTATACTGGCCAACGCTTCACCGCGAAAGCCCAAGCTCATTATCGCCTCCAAGTCATCTAAAGTGTGGATTTTAGAGGTTGCATGGCGACTAAGCGCCAACCCTAGCTCGTCTTTAACAATCCCTTTGCCGTTATCTCGAACGCGGATCAATTTTGCGCCACCTTTATCAATATCAATATCGATGCGCGTGGCGCCGGAGTCCAGACTGTTTTCCACTAGCTCTTTTACAACAGAAGCTGGTCTTTCAACCACCTCCCCTGCTGCAATTTGGTTAGCCAGTCGAGCGGGTAGAATTTTGATCGCCATATCGATTTCGCCAACTAGTTATGAGGAATGATAAGAGTCTGACCAACGGAGAGTTGATCCGATTTCAAGTTATTAGCTCGACGTAAACTGTCTACGCTGATGCCATACTTCCTAGCAATCTTACCCAAAAACTCACCGCGTGATACTTTGTGTTTTCGCAGTGGTTGGTCTTTTAGGCTTACTGTGATTTTAAGTTTTTGACCCAGCTTCAGCGTATCTGAGCGCAGTTTATTTTCACGCTTGATATCAGCAACGGACACTTTGTACTTCGCTGAAATTTTGCCTAGGTATTCACCTTTCTGAACCCGATGAGTCACCACTTTAGTTTCTACCGGATTACTCGCTTTCGGAACAACGACTGCTGCTTGAGCGCCAGGAATAGTCAACATCTGACCTACAGCTAAGCCAGAATTTTTCAGCTTATTTGCTTGCATGATAGCCTTAGTCGATGACCCATATTTCTTGGCAATCACAGAAAGCGACTCACCGCGCGATACTTTGTGTTTAATGCTCTTACCACGATTTGCGAAAAGCGTTCCCTCTGGTGGGTTTTCTTCAAAGTATTTAACTATTGCTTTGGCTAAAGAGCGCGCCAGTTTGTCTTGGTGACTACGCTGGAAAAGCAGTCTTTCTTCAGTTGGATTAGAAATAAAACCCGTCTCAACCAAAACTGAAGGAATATCTGGTGATTTTAAGACCGCCAAACTTGCATTGACTGGGTCCTTCTTGTGCAGTCTAACGCCTGCTTGACTCATCTCGCGCAGTATTTTGGTCGCCACTTTGTAGCCTTCTTTCTGAGAATGGCTGAACTGCAAATCCAATAACGTCTGACTGACATTCTTATCATTGTTGTTTTTCGCTAGCACTTCCCCCGCGCCACCCAACAATTGAGATTGCTCTTCGTGATTCTCTACCCAGCGTGCAATTTCTGTGTTTGCGCGTCGCGTGTTTAGAACAAAGACTGATCCGCCCCTTGGCTTAGGTGAATGAAAAGCATCAGCGTGAACAGAAACCAACAGATGCGCTTTGTTCTTGCGTGCAATATCTGAGCGTTTGTTCAGGTTAACAAAATAATCACCACGTCGAGTCATTACCGCTTTCATTCCCGGAATTGCATTAATCTGGGCTGCTATTTTCTTAGAAATTGCCAATGTTGCATGTTTTTCATACTTGCGTGTTGGACCAATAGAGCCGGGATCTTCACCACCATGTCCCGCATCAAGAGCAACAACAATGTCAGCGGTACCTAACAACTGTGATGCATCACGACTAACTTGAGTTTTACTCGATGAAGGCGTAGCCACTGCCGCCTTACTGCCACTATGAGAAAAATCCACCACTAGACGATGACCATACTGACCACCCGGTGTTGGTGCCAATTTAAATAGCTTAACTGGCGCTTTCTTGGTTAATTCAAACACCAAACGGTAGGTACCTGAATTTGGCGGTGAGCTCTGACGTACCTTCTTAAGTACAGGGCTCCCTTTCACCGTTAAAGGTAATTTAGTTTTAAGCTGAGTATCTTTCAGATCCACTACCAAGCGCTGGGGACTCGACAACGAAAAGTAGCTAAACTCCGCTTCCGACTTAAGATCGATTACAACTCGAGTCTCATCCGGTGATGGCCATACACGCAAGCTTTCCAATGTATTGGCCCACAACGATGTAGAAACCAGTGACAAAACAAATGCAATGTATAGATAGAAGGCGCGTATAGAGTGAAAATTCAACATAACTCCAACTGGTCTAAAAGACGTATTCCATATTCATTATTAGCCGTGACTTGGGCGATTCTTTGCTCGCCACTGTAACGCATATCAATTTCCAGATCGGCTTGCGGAAGTAAGCCTGTTCCTTTTTCAGGCCACTCCACTAGACAGATCGCATCGGATGTAAAATAGTCACGAATACCCATAAACTCGAGTTCTTCGGGATCAGCTAGCCGATATAAATCAAAGTGGTAAACCTGCCATTGGTCGAGTTGATAAGGTTCAACTAGTGTGTAGGTTGGGCTTTTCACATTTCCTTGATGTCCTAACGCACGCACAAACCCACGACTTAAGGTTGTTTTACCAGCGCCAAGATCACCATGCAGATAGATGGTGGTTTGTTGCGAACATACGCCAGCTAAAGCCGCCCCTAGTAGAATTGTTGCTTGTTCATCGGGTAAGACAAGTTGTTTCGTGCTCATGACTATTTTCTCGAATGTGACTATATAAAAATCAAAAGAACTGGGATAGTAAACTGGGTTGGAATTGAGAGACAAGAGCTCTTATGTAAGTTAAAGGAAAATAATCGCTATCGTATGAATAATCGATAGCTAGATCCTACCCTTAAGATCTTGTAAGATCCCGCCCCCTTTTGTTTGAGTAACGCTAGCATGAACTATCAAGAACTGGCAGATAAAATCAAAATTTGGGCCAAAGAACTTGGCTTCCAAAAAGTTGGCATCTGCGATGTAGACTTGAGAGAACATGAAGCAGAGCTGCAAAAGTGGCTTGATGCAGGCTACCACGGCACAATGGATTGGATGGCACGTCACGGCATGATGCGAGCTCGTCCAAGTGAGTTACTGCCAGGGACAGTGCGTGTGATTAGTGTTCGTATGGACTACTTACCACCAGAGGCCCAATTTGCCAGCAACCTCGACAATCCCAATCATGCCTACATTAGCCGCTATGCTTTAGGTCGTGATTATCATAAGTTAATTCGTAATCAACTTAAAAAGCTAGGTCAATTAATTGTAAAGGAAGTTGAGCAGCTCAACTATCGCCCTTTTGTTGATTCTGCACCAATACTTGAACGCCCGCTTGCTCAAAAGGCCGGATTAGGTTGGTCAGGCAAACATTCTCTAATTCTAGATAAAGAATGCGGTTCATGGTTCTTTCTTGGCGAGTTGCTTATTGACTTACCACTTCCGGTTGATACACCGAGCGAAAACCAATGTGGTACGTGTAAAGCCTGTATCACCTCTTGCCCAACCAATGCGATTGTTGAAGACGGGGTTATTGATGCGCGTAAATGCATCTCATACCTCACGATCGAGTTCGATGGCGTCATCCCAGTTGAATTTCGTAAAGCTATGGGTAATCGAATCTATGGCTGTGACGACTGCCAGCTAGTATGCCCATGGAATCGTTTTTCAAATATAACCAAGCAAACTGACTTTCATCGTCGAACATCATTAGTGGAACCCAATTTAGTCGACTTGTTTTGCTGGGATGAAGATACCTTCTTAAGAAACATGGAAGGTTCAGCAATTCGTCGTATTGGTCACTTACAATGGCTGAGAAACCTTTCTGTAGCGATGGGGAATGCACCGTTCTCTCAGGTCATTATCGATTCACTCGAAAGTCGCAAAGGATTATCGGCTGTACTTGATGAACATATTGAATGGGCTATCGATGAACAACTAACGCAAGCAGAAGAAAAAAACAAAATATTGATAAAGCGTGAACGATTAATACGGATTGTGCAAAAGGGTTTATCTAGAGACGCATAATGCTTGCCAACTATACGAAATGAAAACTTGATTTGGTTCTCAATTTGTCAATGTGGAAAAAAAAATTGTAGCGCGGACAATTTGATAACCAAACGAAAGTTAATCACAACAAGAATAAATGACTAGGATCAATGTATTTTTAGTTAATGATCTATTATTTTTCCACAACAAACTAATACTTTAACGGTAATTCCTTTCAAAACAATAGTTTACATTTATTCGTAATTAAAAATGTGACTAGCATTCAGACAAAGATCTTTTTTGATTACATTATTCAGAACAAAAAATCAGGTTACCCACCAAGTTATCCACAGGTGCGTTTTTGTGGATAAGTCTGTTAGTTATATAGATAAAACCAGTGTACACAAGCGCGCGCACTCTAACGAACTGTTATAGAAAACGAAAAAGTCAAACGCCCGCCTAACAAGTAGGTGGACTCATTTTTTTTTGGGGATTTATGCTTCACAGCATTAGAAAGAGCGGTGGTCGTAAGACCGAATCAAATGAAGTTTCACTTGAAGGGATATTTTGATGAATGTGACTACTTTGGGCACGAATTTCTCGTGTTTAGCCTCATCATTTTTGCATCTTTTATTCTCATAAGAGAATTGGTTGCGGGGGCCGGATTTGAACCGACGACCTTCGGGTTATGAGCCCGACGAGCTACCAAACTGCTCCACCCCGCGTCCGGATGYCATTGTTAAGCACAATGAWGRCTATTTCCACTTAAAGAAAGTGGAGCGACACATCGGGTTCGAACCGATGACCTCAACCTTGGCAAGGTTGCGCTCTACCAACTGAGCTAGTGTCGCATGACCAATCGCAAAAGCAATTGCTCTAAATGTGGTTGCGGGAGCCGGATTTGAACCAACGACCTTCGGGTTATGAGCCCGACGAGCTACCAAACTGCTCCATCCCGCGTCCGGATGTCATTGTTAAGTAC
>NZ_JAKJTB010000011.1:0-420646 GCF_050337565.1 Vibrio kasasachensis
TCGACAGTACCAGAAAAAGGTAGCGGAGAGTGGGTTAACGCAAAGCATGTCGAGAAAAGGTAACTGCTTGGATAATGCTGTTGCTGAAAACTTTTTTGCTTTACTCAAAACAGAGATGTATCACAACCAAAGCTTTGAAGATGCAGATGATTTGATAGAGCAAATTAAAGAATACATCGAGTACTACAATACCAAACGTATAAAAGTGAAACTAAAAGGCCTGACTCCGATAGAATATCGAACTCAGGCCTTGAAAGCCGCTTAACAGAAATGTCCAACTTTACGGGGTCACTTCAAAAAGCGGCTCTTTTTTATTCGTTTTCTTTACAAAAAAACTGTTGAAATAGCGATAACTTGATATTTTTGTGAGCCCGAAAATTTGGCAAAGCTCTACAGGTAAGAAAGTCACTTACGCTGCTCTGTATAAATGCCTTAAGGCTCACTTCTGGAAAAAGCGTGATAGCACAAGCTCTACCCTACTCATCAATGAGGTTTTGTTTCCTAAATCAGGGAAATAAATCATCAACCTACGATCTAATCAGTTATTTAGCATTCCACTGATCAAACCGTTGAAGTCACACACCAATTACCATTCGAAGTTCCATTTAAATTTTAATCCCGTTATAATTTAAATGCTTAGTTTTAATTTGATAAGTTTAAATATGAATAATATAACGTTAAAGAAAGCGATACTTCCAACCTTGGCAACTTGTGCCGTCGTCGCTGGTGGTTTGGCTTTATCCCCTAGCTACAGCCCCTATGACATAGAGAAACCCGAAGTCGGAGAGTTAAACCTGACTGTTAAAAATATCAATTGGTGCTTTAGAAATGGCACAGTGAAAAACTACCTTTATACCAACTCAAAGCCTTATAACGATAAGGTTAAAACGTTGAAAAAGAGCATTCACTCTGACCTTGAAAAACGCTGTGAACCCGGTTTTTTAAATAACCCCAATATCATCAAATTGAAACTTGGTGAATTGGTGGCTAGGCTTAATTACTTTTCTTTTCGAGACGAAGCTCAAACCTTGCTAGAGTCAGTAGGTAGTCAGTTTACAAAGTACAACAAATTCGAGGATTACGAGTGAGCAATTCAACAAAAGTAATCCATTTCAAAGGTAAGGCGATCACCTTAGATTTGATTCAAGGTCAACTAATCTCGTTAGGCACAAATTCAGATAGACTTCATTACTCCACCGGAAATGGGGGAATATCTTCGAAAACATATCAATCGCAAGAACTTTGGCTACGTAAGCACGGAACAGACAAAGATGTACGCCTTTTTATGGGTGATATTAAACATTCCTTGTCAGCATTGCCGGGTCACAACTTGACGGCGGTTGTAGCCAAGCACAACGGCATTTCACGCACACTCTACGTGCATAATCACAATACCGACGAACGCTACTCTAGTAAGAGCCAACTGAATCTGTTTAACGAGCTAAAAGTGTTGCCGTTTCGTGGGATGTCATTGTTGATAATAGCGATTGCAGGCGGCGGGGTTTGGTTTGGGTCTGAGTTCATGGGCTTGTACCGGATCACAACTCAATTCGTATGGGATTTGATGCCATACACTTTCGGTTTTTTGTTTGCTAAATTCTGGTGGAAGATGATTCAGAGAGAAAAAGGTGAACGTGCTTTGATCAATGCGTCAAATGAACTTATGCAAGATAACGGTATAACATTGTAAATGCTGCCGAAGAGGGCTTGTGCTATAGCGAACAGCCCTTTTTTTACAGTACTTTGAAGTGCACAATGGACAGCCCATACCAGAAAAGTGCCTATTCCGTATAAACATTATCAATGTATGTACAACGCTAACCGCTGTGTAAGTGGTATAAGAGCATTCGCCAAACATCTAACCTGTGACTCTTCGATTAACTCAAATTCAACACCCAACGTTTAGGCGCTAATCTTTTGGCATCAAATTTCAACGTAGGCGAAACGATGAATATTTTTACCTCGAGATTTGTCAGGTTACGATCAGGGGTTATAAAAGTACTTTCAAGTGCATCAAAAATCACTTGGGAGGAGGTTTGATGGTTGTCCATAATATATTGCCTCTTCAACCATATCTCCTTAACTTACAAAAGCATGGTATAAAAAAGGCAATATCAATTCATGGCTGCGATATATATCAACTTATGGTCGTAAATATCACTTTATGGTTGTTTCGACAACAAAGTCCGAAATGTTCTAGTTTCACTCTTTACCGTATACGTTGTTTTCTTGTTCTTGTACGCGGATAAATGTCGTGCGCTTTGTTAGCTCTTTAAGCTTTGCTGCGCCTACATATGTACACGTTGAACGTACGCCACCAAGGATGTCTGAAATCGTTTCATGAACACTGCCACGGAATGGCAATAGAACGGTTTTTCCTTCAGCTGCGCGGTATTTTGCAACGCCGCCCGAGTGCTTCGCCATTGCTGACTGTGAAGACATTCCGTAGAACTTAAATTTATTCTTATATATAAATAAAAATCAACAACTTAACAAAATAATACCTGTATATAAATACAGTTAAATCACGTTTTATATCTCATTTAACCGCTGAATTACGCCCTCTGTAGTCATAATGTAGTCACTTTATCGTCTTTTCTGTTTGCATAAATAGTCTAACATTTTGATAAACATCCAAATTACATAGCGATAGATACATATTCGCAAATACGCACGCTAGACAGGTACATCAAATCAAAACCCTGTATATTCAGAATCAAACAGTTTCTTGCACCTTTGCTTGCAATAGAGGAAGGCGCGTTCATTTGAACGCCCTTCCTTCTACCCCACTGTTCCCCTACAGAGATTCTAAAACGGGCTTCTTGCCTGATACTTGCTTAGCACTTTTCTGATGTTTTCCCACAACTCTTGAAGATCTCGATACTCTAGATAAAAACCACTATCAATGAACTCCGCACCACTCGAAGAAAACCATGGGCTAACTTCACCTTTTCCCCCTACTCCTAATTCAAACTTCGCGCAGAACTTGCCGCCTTTGGGGCGTACTTGGAACTTGATGTGATATGTCCAATGGCTTTTTGCGGGACAACGTTTGTAAAGTGCAGACAACCAACCAGAGTCGTAGAAATTTGGTAAACAAGAATCGGGAAGCTGATATTGAGCGGGAGGAAGAGTCGACGTAGCCGTGCGGAGTTGATTAGTCATTTGATTAAAAGCATTAACATAGGCTTCTTTAATCTGTGCCGCTTTCTTACCAGTAAAGCCCATGACCAAGAACATAAAGCCGTCTTTAGTCATTTCATAAGCAGTACGTAATTCGCCTTTTTTGTCTCGATATTCAACGTGCGTAAAATTGCGCACGTTAAATTCATCTGAACACTCAAGATTACTTAGCTTGCGAACAACATCGCGATGCTGCTTGTTAAACGCTTCTGCGACTTTAATTGATGTGGTGCGAACTTTTTCGCCTTGAAGAAAGACAAGATCAGATATTGTTAGAGTAAGGGAAGCTATTGACATGATGACCTCCTAGAGAATGATTTTATAATCACCACTCAAAGGGTCCAATCAATGGGTGGTGAACTGAACAAGGTTGGACCTACCGCTCTCTAGGAAACGGCCAGCATAAAGCTGCCTCGCCCAGCCCACCATGATTCAGTTGTATTTTGCCTAATAACAACGCAAAAACACCATGTTTAGGTGTGCTAAAGCCACACATAAAAAAACCAGCAACTAGCTGGCGTCTATGCGCCTAGAGAAAATAAAAGCGGGGGTCCAATCCCGACACTGGATTTTGCCAGTGCTTTCATAGAGTAACTACGTAAATAATCGGTGTCAATCGTTTAACTTCGTTGCATATCGTGCCAAAATATACCTTTCCGTACTATTTATTGAGGGATTTGATTGACTTACATCGAACAACTAGGTGGTATCACATCTGTCATGGTGATTTTTGGCATCCTCATCTTTGCTTCCTTTATGTCACTAACTTTGTTTAATTTTCGAATTCGTAACCAGCGAGAAATGCGTGAGTTTGATATGACTATGCGCAGGGAAGAAACCGATATGAAGTTAAAAGCTCAACAATTGGAGTTTGAGCAGCAAAAGGCGAACGATGAGGCTGACTATAAAAGAAAACGAATGGAATTAGAATTCGCTGAGACCCTTAAAGAATCAACAATAATGGACAAGTCATCCGAGCCCTTAATAAAGGAGTCTGGGTTATTTTTCATTCCTGTCGATGAGGACGTCAAAGGTACATTCTCAGATATGCTAAAAGGCTTCGAGGATTATGCAAAACTTATAGGTTACGACGTATCACTTTCCATAGACTCGAGCCACGAAAATACAGTTGGATATAAGTTTTCACTTCGTACAGGGGATAATTTCTGGACTCGTGAAGATATTCAAAAAAGTATTTCTGATTACATAAAATCACTTATGGTAAAGAGCAGAGGTTTCAATGCTCCTGAAAATGCAGACCCAAAATTTGCCGACCCTAAGTCTACAACCATGCGTAAACTTAAGCTCTTAAAGCATCAAGTGAATGAAACAAACCGACAACATGAGTTAAACATCAAGCTTTGCGAGATTCTTGGGAATGCATTTACTGCAAATCAGCCTCAAATTTTCATAACTCAACAACAACTATTAGAGAACAAAATGAAACACGACAATCGACAATACTCTGCTGACGGTTCTTCAAATGTAATTCAAGGTGATTACAGTGGAAATACAATTGAAAACAGCACTATTCAGATCGGCAAAAACGTCAACCAGAAAAATGAGCAAGCAGAGGCTTTATTAGAAGCAATACAAGCTCTAAAAGTTGAGAAGAATCCTCTACTAGATCCTGCAATACGTCAATTTGAGAATGCTCACGAAGAGATGCTGGAAGAAGAAGAGCCTGATTCAAGTCGCCTAGAACGATTCCTTACAAAAGGTTCTGAAACTATAAAACAAGTCGGTGTTGCAGCCGACACTTTTAATAAAGTAAATAAAGCACTAGAACTTTTCTCTGCTATTCCCTTATAGCAATAGCCTATGAAAAGACCGTGAAAACACGGTCTTTTCATTAATAACTCCAACCCATATCACCAACATCCAAATTCAGATCAGTGCCTTTCTCACTCTTCGCTTTGTCCACGGTTACTGGCTTATCTGATTTTATTCTCAATTCTACTTCTGATTTACTATTCATAGTTTGGTTTTTAATAGGCTGATAAGCGTTGGATTGTCCTGATTGCGTTATCGCTTGATAACCTGAATCCATATCAGAGTTATAAGACTTACCACCATGCCGCTTATAACGCTCATAGCCTTCCGAACGAGCCTGGCTGTAGGTTACTTCTGCCGCTGCATTTTTGTTTTGTAGCTGCTTGCTCGCCTTGGCTTGCTGTTTGGTTTTATCGCCCTCTTCATCATCACCCCAAATGCTATTCCAGAACGATTTAACGTTATCCATTATCTTGGTTAAGCCACCAAAGTGGTCTATCAACAATCCGACGCCAGCAATGATTGCACCGATCGCAATAATGAAAGGACCAAGTGGGTTTGCTAGTGCGACGGCATTAATACCAATCAGCGCTAATTTAACGCCGAGTAATGCGCCGATCACTGTACTCATGTTTTCACCCACCCAAAGAACGCCACCGCCTAAGGTGCGAAACGCATTAAAGGTACCTTTGACGATATCTCGAAGCTCTGCGATTTTTTCCTCGCGCCAATCCATGCTTTTCATGTTGATGGCGAGCTCTTCCATGAGAGATGACAGCTCACCCATGATAGGTGTTAGCGCACTAATCTTTAGAGAGTTAACTATCGCGCCCAGCTTGCCCATAGAGGCGCTAAAGGCTTGAGCATTTTGAGTCGATTCAGGATCAACGGCTCCGCCCGTGTCATTGAGTAGCTGCTTGGCTTTTTCATAACCTTCAGTACCCCCTTTAAGCATTTCAAGAATTTTCTCGCTGTCACCGCCAAAGAACTCGTCAGCCATAAAGTTTTGCTTTGATACGTCAGTTTCTTTGGCAATCTCTCGTAACAGCACCTGGTAAGCTTCACTGGCGTCTTTTGCCTTCATCAAATCTTCATAGGCTTTCTGGTTGCCGGTGTCTTTGAAGTAATCATTCATGGCGCCACTTTTGAAGGTTTTCATCTCACCCCAACGCAATGCCATTTCTTTGATTGCCGCATCCATATCTTCGGCTTCTGCACCCGCTTGGGTTGCTTGTAAACGCATGGCTTGCAGTTCAGAGACAGGCAATTCAATGTGTTCGGCGGCTCGTCTAAGTTCATCGAGTTCATTGGCAGTGTCATTGATGATAACGCCAAAGCCAGCCATTGAACCGAGCACACCTGTTGCCACTAGTGCGCCATTTTTCGCCCCTTCCATCGTCGGCATTTTTAAGGCTTTGTTTAAACCACGAGGAAGCTTCATTACGGTTTGAAGATGCGCGTATTTTTTGGAAAGGATTTTGATTTCTTTGCCGTGCTTTTTGTAGCTTTGATTTAACTTGTCACTCGAGCCATCAAGGTCATACATTTTGACGCCTGTCTTTTTGAGTTGTTTACCCAGTTTTATCAATCGGTCTTTGCTTTCATCTTGGGCATCATTGAGGGCTAGCAGCTTTTCACGTTGCTTGGTGATTTTCTCAGTGAGGGCTGCACTCGGTTTTTGAGCACTAGCCGCTTTGCTTTCGAGTTCTTCGAGCTTTTCACTCGCGGTCGCTATTGCCAGAGAGTTCTTGTCCATCACCTCTCGCGTTTTACGAAAGGAATCAATCATACCCAATGCGGCTGACTGGTCTTTTTGCTTCTCTTCTACTTTCTTTATCGACTTGGCATAAACATTGGTTTCTTCACTCATTTGTTTGAGTGGCGCGGTAGTTTTATCGAGGATCCCCATCACTACCGAAAGGCTCATTTTCATAATGCATCCTTAATTAAAAAAGGAGAGCTAATTGCTCTCCTGTGGACATCGCTCTATAGCCAAGTGATGAAAACGTAGGAGTTCATCAAAAGTCAGCCGATCTATTTCACTTGGTTGCCATCGGAACGCTATGGCTAAATCAGCATAGATTGGCTCTACATGCGGTAGTTCTTCAATTAACGCCCCGTACCCACGAAAAAAGACGCGAGTGTCGTCAATAACGGCGCCCAGTTTTCAGGATCTAGGTTGAGCATGTCGCGCTCATCTAATTCTGAGATTCGAGGGATCACGGTTTTGCCCGCATCAAAATCAGCCTGGCAAATGTCATTGAGGTTCACACCTCGCAAGTGACCTGAATGCGGCTTGCTGAGTTCAACTGTTTCGATGGTCACCGTCTCGCCTTTAACTTCTTTTTCAATAGGTACCGCCAACGTAACTACTTTGGTTTGCCCTTTATCTTTAATTGGGTTGGTCATAACCTAACTCCTGCTTCAAATCGTTTAGCTTGGTCTTGCGACCACCTTTGTTTGGGTCTAGCTTCATCACTATTTCAAACAAATTGTGCGCCTGTTCTTTTTCACCGGCTTCTTCGTGCCAATCCCCAACTAAACGGAACATTTTTACTTTCAATGGCGCATTGGTAGCGAGTTCACCAGTGAGCAAGTCTTTGGTCGCATTGATTAAGTACTCGCGTTTAAACTCGGTTTTATTGGTGTAGGCATCATGAGCGTGTTTGAACACGTAACCACAAAACGCCGTTTGCCCGTTCATTTTCCAATTATCTGGCGCTTCTAACCCTGCTCCTATGGCTTGGCGAAAAGCATCATGGATATCTTCGAACTTGCCTAGGTCCACATGCCAAATGAAGAACCACCACAACACTCCAAGGTTTCCATAGTTACCTTGGTGAGAGTTCAAAAGCTGCTCGACCAATGGGCGGTATTTTTTGATCAGCTCCTCTTTGTAAGGGTCTTTCTCTTTCGAACCTGCCAACGTTCTCAGGTAAGACAAATCCTGCTTAAGCATTGCTTGAGTTTCTTCCCAAGGTTTACCCGCCAATTCAGGGCGAGCGTTATCACTCACCTCTGATTGTTCAATAACAAACACGCTTTCTTGACTGGCTAATTCTTTTGCCGCCGCTTGGCGTTTAAGTAATATCGCTAGCATTTATTGCCCTTACTGTGGAATGAGCTCATAGCCATAAAACATCACTTCCAACTGCCCATCTTTGATAGACAGCGAAAGGGGGTCTCCCGTCCAAGCATCCGTTAGCGTGTATACCTTCCCGCTGTTGGTTTCGAGTGTGATATTTTCATCAGTGAAATTGCGAATAGCGTCTTCATCCGTGCTTTTCGCATGGGCAATGGTGCATTTGATGGATGGCGCTTCATCATAAGATTCGCCGAAACCTAACACGCCATCATCCCCTATCACAGGCTCACGTTTTAGGTTGCCAAAACCAATATCCGCGCCTTCTTTGATAGGCAGACGACCGAGAGAGCCAGCATTGAGCACCGCTCGGCTAGTAATTTTTGTTCCCATGGTTTACTTCCTAAACTGAATTTTACCTGCAACGATGATCAGACCGTTCACGAACTGCGGTGAATCGAGATAATTGATGCGCTGTTTGTTGTTCATATCTAACTCGACAATGAGCGACTTCTTGTAGCCGTCAAAATCTTGCACGATGCCTTGATATTCAAGCTCTCGATACAAAGCGAGCAGCTCACTTTTGAACATGCTTGGTGTGACGATGACTTGACCTGGTGCAAACTTGGTCCCGTCTTTGGCGACTTTGTGGCGAGCATATTTGCTCAAGATTCGTGAGCGTTGCTTTTGACGAAAATACATGGCGGTTGCCGGCGTCATCACATCCAAATAGCTATTGTCTGCAATACCCGAAGCGTTCTCTGTGTAGGCAGTAACAGGTCGCTCAACTTGCACCTCTTTGGTTGCGGTGACCGTGTAGGTCCCCATGCCTTCGTGTAGCAATAGGTTGCGCTCTGCCCAATCAAATTCACTTTCAGCCGTTGAGTAAACACCGCTTAGCTTAAGCGTTTGAAGTGGACGACAAGGGTCATTCGCCAATGACGGCGCAATCTGACCAACCCACGCACCAATGGCTTCTGCATCGGTTAAGGGGTCGTTAGCTGAATTGCCCAGGCTATCAATCGACATAAAACTGATTAATGGACAATTACTCTTTGTGCCGAACGTGACGAGTTCTGCGTGCGTTCCCTTTTTAGGGAGATAGGCAATGCCTGGTATTTGATTGAGCGCGTCATAACGCTTTTCTAAAAACTCACCAAGATCACGGATAGTGGTGTCATCGTTTAGTGAGCACATAATGTGGTGATATTGCTTATCCCCTAGTGCCGCCAATGCTGACATGGTATCCGCACTTTCAACGCTCACAGCGTAGATAGGCATGCTTTCATCTTGCTTGCGGAAAAACTTCACCATACTGGCGATATCTGATGCGCCAAAGAGCGCTGTTGCAATGGTGTCATCCATACACAACTTAACTGTATTGGCTGCCGTTGCTGCGCCTGCAACTGCATTACCGATCACAAGACAAAGCTGTTGCTCTTCGGCACTGTTTGCCAGGCTATTATCAATTTCAACGTACATGCCCGGAACGCGAGCATTGTTCGGAACTTCTGAGAAGCTGATACTCATTGTTCAGACTCCTTGGTTGAGGTGTTTTTCTTCGCGTCCATAACAGTGACTGATTTATCTTTCACTCGACGCAGCCAATAGGTGTTTCGTGTTTTTTCTTCGCCATCTGCCTTAAGTGGCTTTCTGGTTTCAGGATCACGAACCGTTAACCCTGTTTGTGGTTTAATCTTGAATGTTGCCATTACTCAGAATCCTCTAATGCAAAGTGTTCAGCCGCCATTGCCATCAGCTCTCGCTCTAGCTCTGGTGTCCAACCGATAAAAGTACGCTTGGGCATGGTGTAATTACGCTTGGTTGAGGTACCGCCTCGCCAGCTCCCCGTTTTGCTATCAAAGAAGCCATTCACTTGCGTGGTAAATGACACCTCTGAGCCTTCGTTATGCTCTTTACCAATTAACCCTGCGACACCGACTAAACCAATTTCAAAATCTTTATCACTGACACGGGTGCGAAGTGACTTTGAGATCCCCAGCAGCATGTTTTTGTTATTAACGGTATTTCGAGCCACTTTGTTGTGCTGATGCTTGGCGCCGTGCTTACCGCGCACACCGCGAGAAACAATTGACATATTGCGCTTTCGGCGTGACTGATAAGGGTTGTTATCAATATCGCGCTGAGAGCGGATTTGTTGACGAAAGAACTGCCTTGCTCTGTTTGCCATTCGGCGATTGAGCTCATATTTCTCTGAGGCATCGAGCACCAAACTTTCAACCAGTTGAGTCAATTGCTCAGGGCTACTCAGTTGCATAGCAAGTCATCCGTGTGCCCTACGAAATAAACCAGTTCGTGCAGTTCATCGAGCTCATCGGTGGTGACGGTTAAATCAAAATCACTGATACAGTCATAGCGTGTACCGAGTTGCTTCCAGTTGCCTTGCTCGTTTTCTTCCAATGAATAACTCTCAAGTAAATCGATTTTTATCTTGAGGTCGCATTTACCGTTATCGAGAATTTCTGTCGCAAACGTTGGAGCAGGCAGATTCTTTTCTACTCGTTCGGGATCATGTTTGTTTAGCCAATTCACTAAATGCATAAACAGCACATGGGGCTTCAACGTGGCATTTTGAATAAAGACAATCGCGGTATATTCCAGCTCGAAACCATCAACAAAATCACTTTGCCCACTGAACACCGCGCCATCTTCTGCCCATACATTGAGGCTCTTGGCATCGGTCACGTGCTGTTTGAAAAAATCGGTTAAGTTCTGCAGTGCATCCATTTACACCACCTCAAAGCAGTAGGTTTCTTTACCATTAATCAGCAGGTCCACGGCTTGGCGATACTGCACATCACAATGCTGTTTTTTACCTGTTAACGCATCTTGCCTATCAGCTGCCTCTGCCGTGGCATTGGTACTCAATTGAATGCCGATAAGCGCACTCGCAGTCAGTGAAAACACCGCTTGCTTGTAGAGCGTTTCGCCAGACTCTTCATCACCAAACCTTGCTTGCGACAATTCAGTTAAATGAGTAAAAGGCTTTAGGGTAGCCAAAAGCTCTTGGTGAACTTTTATTCGCGATACTTTGGCTTGCTGCAGAATGCCTGGCTCTGTTTCATTACTGAGGAAATTAAACAGAGACTGAAACTCTGATATTTTGAGGACGGGATATTTCACCGTAGCCGCGAGTTCCGATTTAAAGATTTCGTTTTTATCGCCAACAAATTCCACTGCGATCACCTCAACGTAGATAAAAGAGAATGCAGGCAGCCAAACGCAAATAACAACCTAAAGCCTGAGCTTTACTGATAATGCGATAGTGCCTGCATTGGGGGGTGTTCAAATGGCGCTATACCCAGGTGCCGTCAATCCAGAGCTTCACATTCTTGAATTCAATTGCCGCCGCTTTACCGACTTCTTCCAAAACGTAAGCCATGTTCATCGACTCGAAGTTTTCAACTTGGTCTTTCTCATCATTCTTCTTACCAGCAGAGCGACGAATTGAACCTTCTTGGATGTAGATGGATAGGTTGTCGTAACTGGTCACCATGATGCCCGTCGATGGGAAGCCTGGTACTTTCACCGCAGGCAAACCGCCGTACGTGCCGATCACTTGTAACTCTTGGATCTTGCCTTTTTCACTTGGCGTATTGCCGTGCGCTTCATAGAATTTGGCTTTGTCGTAAGCCAGCAAATCAGAGCCGATAATAGCCACAAGATTTGAATCGTTTTCACACGCATCATGCAGCAAGCTCTTGGTGTTAAGAACCGCTAGGTCTAGGTTGATAAAGTCACCACCTTCACCAATGCGAATTTCTCCTGCCGTTTTACCTTGTTTAATTAATCGCTCGGTGTTGTGATCGCGCATCGCCTGGAACCAACCTTTATTGACGTCTTCACCGTTTGGATTGGTTTGTGCATTGGTATTCTTGGCGACACTTTCGCCATACCAACCAATGGTGATTTTGTTGGCATCAATCTGCTCACGAGTATGTGAGGCAATGATTTGGTTAAATCGTTTGTCATGCGCCCAGGCATCGAGTTTGGCGTAACGAATTGCCGTGTCGAAGTTAGTCTGCTCACACATGTAAGGCATGGCACCCATACTTGAATGGTCTTTTGGTGTGCGCTTACCTTCCCCTGATGTATCGGTTCGGCTGGCGATCATACCCGTGACACCCAGACCAATGGATTCACCTTTTTGGTTTTGCACCGGAATGATGTTAATTTTCTTCAAGAACCAGTTGCCTTCACGCATCTGACCAATGATTTTCTGAGTGCCATTCGGGGTTACGTTGAACTTTTGCGTCGCGTCTGTAACATCATTTTGTTCTGCGACTTTTTTGATGTAAGCGCTGAGCTTTACTTCTGTATTTCTATCCATTGTGTTACCTAACTGAATTCGTTATTAGTTTGAAATAGGCTTATAGGTACGGCTCTTCTTCGCCGTCTTGCCCTGCTAACTGGCGCCCACCGTCATCAGTGATTTTACTTAGCGTAGTAGTAAGCTCTGTCATCTTGGAAGAGAGCTCTTCCACTTGACCTTTCAGCTCGGTGACTTCTTTATTTTCAATCACTTCAGGCTCTTCTTTATCCGGTTCAGCATCGGGCTTAGCCTGTGAAGATAAATGCTCAATCAACTTGCCTAACTGACTGCTTAGCTCTTTATTTTGCTCAGCGTTTTGCTTGAGCAGTTCTTCAGTTTCTTTACTCATTTCGTCTTCTTCCTCTTGTTGCGAGAACTGCTCGATAGGTGTTTCACCGCTGAGCCAGTTTTTGAATTTTTGGAACAGCGAAGCATCATCCTCGCTGTCTTGTTTGGAGAACTGTTCTGATTTGATGGTGAAATTCGACTGCACTTGCACCTTGCCATCATCCTTACTGGAAAGATGAATTTGAGTGGTACCCAATGAGGCTGGTTTATCAGTCAGTGCCAATCCGGTTAGGTAGGCTTTTCCTGTATCTGAAAACTGCTCGATGTATTCACATGAGGTATGCAGTAATTGCCCCTGCTCGACAGCGCGCAATAACATTGAGTTAGGCTTGATCACGGCAAACAATTTGTCTTCTCGCTTTTCAAGCGATGACACTGAGCCAAATTTATAGCTCCAATCGTAGTGCTCTTCATTAATGCGCGCGGTGTACGTTTCTGGGTTATAACTTTCCGCAATCTCATCAATAATTTTCTGCTCGATAACACGACCATCGACTGTTGTGCCTGCCTGTAAAATACAAATTGGCTGTGATTGAAACATGCCTGAACTCTCCTAAATCCGATGATTCCAATCTAACCAATGCCCTTCTCTTTTTGTATTCATCCTGATTCTAGATATTCAATATAGAAACGGCGCAAGCTGAGTAATCACAGTGTCTGTAGCACTATGCGAACATGGATACGAATATCGCTACCGAGTTAAACCAACCGCTTTACACCTCAGTTCAAACTCAGGCTTTTGGTTTGTATTTACGCCAATACAAACCTGCCGAGGTTGCGGAAAAAATCGGAGTCGCCACCCGAACGGTTCAACAGTGGATTTCAAAATTTGGCTGGAAAGAAATGCGGGAGGATGCGCCCGTAGAACTCATGCTGCGTCAGCGAATTGCTTACCTCATGTGGATTGATTGCAAGCACGAAGCACAGGTGCAAGAGCTCAACATGCTGCTCGAGCAAAAGTGGAAACGAGACGAGGCTGACAACAAGCGAAGTCGAGGAAGTGCGCACAGTGGCGAATCGAAACGAGGGAGAAAACCCAACAAGGTCAAAAATGACATTTCGCCTATTACTGCCGATGTGTTGGCTGAGTTTCGAGAGAAAACCTTCTTCGATTATCAAAAAGAGATCCACGCGCATAAGTGTAATGACGAGCTGAACGAATTTCGTTTTTACCTTAAATCTCGTCAGATTGGTTTAACCTACTACTTTGCGTTTGAAGCCTTTGAAGACGCCATTCTTAATTGTGATAACCAGGTGTTTTTATCTGCATCTCGTAAACAGTCGGAAATCTTTAAAAACTACATTCGCCGGTTCGCACTTGAGCTGGGTGATGTGGACCTAAAAGGTAAAGATGAACTTCAGCTATCGAATGGCGCCACGCTTTACTTCCTCTCGACAAATGCTCGCACCTCGCAAGGCTTCAATGGTCATGTGTACTTTGATGAAGTGTTCTGGATACCAAAATTTGCTGAGCTGGATGATTACGCGGGCGGCATGTCGATTCAATCGAACTACCGAACAACTTACTTATCCACGCCTTCGACGGTAGCGCACGAAGCGTACCCCAAATGGCAAGGTAAGAAAGCGCTTAAGATTGATATCTCTCATGACACGCTTAAGAACGGCTCGCTTGGCGAAGACGGTATCTTTCGCCAAATCATTACCATTGATGATGCCATCGCCAAAGGGGCAACTTTCTTCAACATGGAGAAACTGCGCCGTAAATACCCAGATAAGACGGTATTTAATAACTTACTTCGTTGTGTCTTCTTGGATGACTCCGCGTCGATTTTCACACTTAAAGCACTACTAGCGTGTAAAGCTGACTCTTCGCTTTGGAAAGATGTCGATCACTATAAAGCTCGCCCTGTTGGTGATGCTGAAGTGTTGGTCGGTTATGACCCAAGAGGTGGGGGTCAAGGTGAAGGCTCAGACGATGCTGGTCTTGTTGTGTCCCTGAAACCAAAACGCAAAGGTGGCGTATTCCGCTTCATTGAACGTATTCGCTTGAAAGGTTCGAGCTATGAAGACCAAGCAACAGCCATTAAAGGGATCATTGAAAAATATAATGTGGTCTACATGGCAATGGATGTCAGCGGCGTGGGTTCGGCAGTCGCCGAACTAGTGCGCAAGTTTTACCCCTGTTTGGTTGAACTGGATTACTCACCAGAGATGAAGCGAATGATGGTCTACAAAGCTCGGGAAATCATCAACGATGGTCGCTTGCAGTTTGACGGTGAGTGGGACGATTTAGTCCATTCGTTTTTGATGATACGCCAGCACACCACCAAAGCCAGTAACCAGGTGACCTTCATTTCTAACCGCAGCAAGGTGGGCTCACATGCCGACCTAGCTTGGGCTTCAATGCACGTGATGCGTTGGGAGCCGATTGATATTCATAACGAGAACGATACGACCGTAACGTTCTTCTAGGAGAAACAAAGTGATTGAGATTGAGTTTTCTAAACCCGTGAGCGTAATGAATAGTGATATTCTCAGCTACCTTGAAGTGGCGCTTATTGACGGCATATATGAGCCGCCTATCGCGCTCGATACGTTAGCAAAAGCACTACGAGTTAACCCAATGCATTCCAGTGCGATTGAGTTTAAGCGCAATACGTTGGCGTATGCAGTCAGTGTATCGGCGGTTTTGTCTCGTCGTGATCTTAAGCGTTTTATTCAAGACTTCCTCACCTTTGGCAATGCGTACTTTCAAATCGTACGCTCTGCAGCTGGTTATGGTCCTATTGTTCGAATCAAACATATTCCGGCACTTTTCATGCGTCGGCGTGAAGACTTAGGCTATACCTACAAACCGCGAGCGTACGATGACGATGGAAGGATTGATTATTCCGACGGTCAGATTTTCCACTTAGCAGAATACGACATCGCCCAAGAGATTTATGGTCTACCACAACATGTCAGCGGTCTAACTTCGATTTGGCTCAATGATGATGCCACGCTGTTTCGTCGCCAGTATTACCGCAATGGCTCTCATGCGGGTTATTTACTTTACATGAACGAACCCACCATGACCCCAGAGACAGAAGACGATATTCGTAAGAAGTTAAGTGCTCAAGAAGGGATGGCGTTCAAGAACTTGTTTGTAAATGCCAAGGGTAAAGACACCAAAGCGCCCGAACTCAAAGCGATTGGGCAAGTGGAAGCCAAAGACTCATTCAAAGATGTGAAAAACCAAACCACTAACGATGTGCTGTCTATTCATCGGGTGCCTCTTGAGTTAATGAGTGTTAAGCGCGAAGGGATCACCACAAGTAATGACCTCAACAAAGTAGACCGAATTTTTCATAAAAACGAACTACTGCCATTAATTGACTCACTAGCAGAATTGAATGAGTTTGTCGGACTTGGGGTAATTAAAGCAAATGAATATGTGAGCCTAGAGCCTGCAGCTTAGTCAATTCTTATGAGAATAAAAAGCCGCAAGCCCGACAAAGCTCTAAAGCAAACAGATACGGCTGACTATCCAATTGATATTGTTAATCCATAAGAACTTTGTTGCGTTTAGCAGAATTTAATTAAAGCAAGTGCAGCCTAGCGAACGAATCAGGCACAATGCCCGCCAACAAGATGTTATATCCCTCGGAGGTCACATGAAGAAAATCGCAAGAATTTGTTGGAATAGTAACGACTGGATAACTCCATCAGGGCGTCCCGGGAAGAGTAACAACAAGGATTCATACGAGTATCAGAATGGCTATGGTCATGAAGAGTGGTTGCTTGATACAACAAAACTAATAGATGGTTATCACTATGGCTATATCCAAGCAATCGGAAAGCACCGTGATACATACGCTGACCAAGTGTTTGATGTTTCGTTGTATTCCATTAACAGTGAGACTAGGCAGCGATGGTGGCTTGGGGAAATCAAAAAGTTAGAAGTTGTTTCAGCCGAAGAATCGGAGAAAGTATATAAAAGGTATAAGAAAAACGGCTGGTACAAAGAAATGGTCTCCCAATTGAATCAAGTTGATGCTGATATTGAGGAATTCAAAAAGTTCGTAACTCCTGATATTTTCTCTGTTGTCCGCTATAAGCCTGAAGATTTAAACTTACTCGATGAGCCTCAAGAGTTCAGTGCTGATGACCCAGCAGTTACGTCTAACTATTACAATTTAAAAAATAAGAAGCTCGAACCTAACCTAGAAATAAAAAAAGGGTTTCAGTTTGTCTCAGGTCATACCGCGGGAAAAGGAAAAACAAAACGCTCGTATAGCGACCATAAGGATGAAGTTTCCTTATTGCATAACCAACTTCAAACAGCTCTCTACGAAAAGCTTTGCTCGAATTATGGCAATGATAATGTTGGTACCGAGGTTTCTTGTGGCTCTGGTAACCGTATAGATGTAGTGCTTAAACAAAAGGGCAATTACTCTTTATACGAAATTAAAACTTCAAATAACGCAAAAAAATGTATCCGTGAAGCTCTTGGACAGTTAATGGAATATGCATTTTATAATACCGATATTGCCATTGATAAGCTTGTCATCGTTTCTCCTAACGAGCTAAAAGCCGCAGATATCGAATATTTAGGGCGCTTGAAAGGCAAATTTGCGCTTCCAATTGAGTATATGCAGTTTGATCTTGAGCTTGGAAAATAACAAGCATTTAAAGCTTCAAGATATTTTCCCTAATCTCATTTTTCAGCGAGCTAGAACCTTAGTCGCCAACTCTAGTTTGCTTTGTTTTCATGCCCGTACATTTGAGATGTAATATGAAACAATACTATTTCGCATCACTTCGAAGTTGCGCTTGTATCCATGTTTGCAATGACTGGAGTTTTTGCGCATTTTCGGCGCAGGTTTTTAGGTTCGCTACATCTTCCGCTAAGACTTCGGCGTCACGTTCGTAGGCGTTTGAACTTCGAGCGGTTTTGGCGGTGTCATCAGGAACGGTGGCGGGTTGCTGAAAACCGATTGTTCGATTATGCGCTCGCACTGCGTCGGCTCGGACGCGCAGCCAACCATCGTCATTAACAACACACTGCTTATCACTGTTCGCTTGAGCATACTTGATCACCTCTTTCTCAATGGTTCGATATTCAATTTCAATAATTGGCTTTTGATTGGCTAGCTCAACCGCTAGCTCATACGCTTCGTTCTGCTTTACTTCCAATTTGGTAAAGAGTTCATCTTGAGATTTTTTCACCGCAATCTTGGTACTCGATACACCGTAGTCGTAAGAGAAATACGCCACACTAACCAAAGCAGCTAACAGGGCGATGAGTTTAATTTTGGTAAGCATATAGCCCCCGCGTTTTCGGTGAATCCCAACCATACAAACAGACGCTCTGTTCTATATCCCGCCTAGTCACAATGCCTTCGCAATCATTCTCTTCAATGCGGCAATCCTTACCATTCACATACACCCATCTGGGGTACTGGTTACACGCTTGTGTATTGAGTTCTGTATTGAATTGCTTGAGCAAGGTAGAACGCTTGAAATTGCCTGCGCCCAAGTTAAAAACGAAGCTCACCATCATGTCGTACTCGCCTTGAGTCGGCTTTTGGGTAATGGCGCGATTAACCACACGCTCAGCCTTGGTAACATCTTGAATGAAGTAATCCGCGGCTTGGTCGATGGTGATTTGACTACCTGCTTTTACACCTTCTGTGTGCCCTAGCCCTGCCGTCCATTTATCTGCCGAACACTGATAAGCTTTTAGCCGGCAACCTTCCATATCTGCAATATGCGCAAGCCCTTGAGGGCTGGTTTTTAGTTCAGGTTCTTTTTCAAACACCACCGCAAGTACTGCCATGACGGAACAAACCGCACCTGTGATGACTCTTTGTTTAATACTCATCCGGCTTATCCTCAAAAGCTTCGATTTGAAGGCGGGTTAATTTGGTTTTAGTCCAGTAGTAGCGAATTGCCATGAGACCGGAAACGGTAGCAACAACAAACGCAACTATCTGCGCGATGTCGTTAGCCGAAACGCCTGCCAACATGGCGCTTAGAGTGGTGAGTAAGCTTGATTTGCCAACGTTCATTACAGTGGTTTTCCTAGTAATTTATCAGTGCCAATGGGCACCATTTTTTTAGTTGGCTTCAGTGTATCGCGCGAGATTAGCGGGTGATATTTGTGCGGATTCTATTTGATAGATGTAGAAAACCCAGCGTGTAGCTGGGCTTAAATATACAATCAAGTTGTTTAGCTAGAAGCGAGCCCTGACAGTATAGGTCTCCCACACTCAGGAAAGTCAACTTGTATTACGTAATCAATCAATAGCTTTCTATCACTAAGTAAAGCGTAATAGTCAGCCTCTGAATATGATGTAATTCGTAGCTCGGAATATATTTCGGGAATGCTCTGATCTTGGCGATAATTAAATATCGACCTATCCACTTTTGTCAGTTCCATCCGTTGCCATTCTTTCTCTTGTTCAATGTATTTGTATCTAGATGTTTTGACCTTCCATTTACCATCAGTAAATAGTAACTCATCATCAAACTGACATTGAATCTGCTGATAACCAGAAAACTCACAGACAAACTTATCACCACTCTCGTTTATAAAGAAAGTCGTGAGCTCTCTTATGTCAACAATGGACATGTCACTAAATCGTGCGAACTCTGGGGGCACTTTCGATATAACTAGTTCTGAAATAACAACAGAATTTTCGTTCATAACCAAAACCGCTATCGCATTGTCGAACGAGCCTTTTTTATAGAAATAATCCATCACAAAATCACCTCTAAAGAAAATGATTGATCATAGTAGGCATTATTAGAAGAATGCATAGAGTAAACAACTATATGAGTTGGGTGTCTCTCTGGCGCTGCAATAATAAAATCGTGTGAAGTCCCACCAAGCAAAATGTCATATTTGATATGTTCTTCTCTGAAATAAAGCTTATAGGATCCCGCACCAACTCTTTCTAGTCGGTCAAATATATCTGAATCAGTAGAAATTGAATTTGTTTCAAATTTATAGAAAACTAGATGCCGAGGCTTTATAGAATTTACTAAACCTTCTTTTAGTGCTTTTTCTGTAACGGCTTTATTCTCGCTGCTCCCTTGATACGAGTTAGAAAGCAGGACAATCCCTTTCGTCGTTAAGCTGGCGTTCTTAACTAAATTGGAAAACGCTCGCCAAAGTTGAGGCAACTTCACATGCTTCAAACTTGTCGATTTACCGTCAATATCACCGTTACTCGCTGCGTTGTTAGCATCTTCTTTACTAAGTAAATACAGCTCTTTCAGTTCTGTCTCCGTTACATACTCGCCATGCTTAAACACCACGTCACCAGCTTGACCAGAAATCGCGGCTTTGAGTGTGACAATACCGCCAATGCCTTTGGCTAATGCGATCTTGGGCGTTGGGCATTCAATAACTGCTTGGTTCTGGCTATCGAGCACATCAATTCGATGCAGGTACTCATCAAAATGTGTTTCGATAGGTAGATTCAAGATAAACGTGAGTACGCCGTTCTCATCGTAATAGCTGGTTTCAATGGTTGCTGTGTGAAACGAATGCAAAGCATCGCTTGCGGCATCATGGGTTAACGCGCCAATAAGCTGATACTTCGTGACCGTATTTTTCAGCTCACTATTTAAAATCTCTATCCCGTGTGGCGTTGGGATAGCTTGTAATGCACTCATGCAATTTCTCCTATCTCTAATTGCCAGCTAATGGCAGTTGAGCAAATTAGTGGAACGGTGGCGTTAAGCTCGATAGTTGAGCTTAACGTTGGCGCCATGATTAACGCCGTGTTCTGGTGAAACTCAGCATTAGCATCAAGCGGATAAATCCACGCGAACTCGGTATGCGGCAACCGTTTTTCTTCAAAGGCGGCATAAGCCTTTTCGTTGTCATAAGAGAACAAATCAACTTTGATTAGGTTCGGGGCTGTAACGTCGTCATACACCTTACCGACACTACCAATTTCATTGAGCAGAGCTTGATAGTCACTGAGCTGCCATCCAAACGACTGCTCACGAAACTCAGTCAGCAATGAAAGCTCGATTTCGTCATGCGTGATTTTAAAATCTTCCGCCATGCCCTTAATGGTATTAGTCAGCTCTAGATTATCGACTTCTTGCCAATACTCCCCTTTGGGTAACAGAACCCTTATCGCATCAGCAAAATCACCTTCGCTGTATTCAATGATTAAGTCGGAGGTGTCCACGTGATAACTCCTAGTACATGAATTTGATTTTTATTGATGATCACTTCTTCAATTGGGTGGCGAACGATAAAGTTGTTCGTCACGGCTGAGATAGTGAGCACGATTTCAGTTGGCGTAATGGACTCAGGAACGCGAGTATTGCTATCAACCTTATGAACTTTACCCATCTTGTTTTTAACCATAATATCTAGCGCAGTAAGCACATCATCACGGACAGATAGATCTTCAATGCCTTGAATTTCGACAGTGAGCGGGACTTGCTCAGGCAACAAAGCTCGAGGATGGCACCCCGCTAAACGATTACTTTCAAAGGTGTCTTGAACTAAGTTAATCACCTCGTTCGTCAGTGCTGGGCTGCTTTGTCGCGTCCCAATATAAACCTCGACCATTCCGCGTTCTGGTGTGTTATCTAATGCCCAAGCAAAGTCCACATCAGCGTGAGCCGATACTGCCCAGGCGTGGTAGTCTTCTGCCTTGCCGACTAATTCATTCTTTTCAAAAGCGACGATAACGCGAGCTCGCCAATGCTCTAATGCTTCAATGTCGGCGCCACCTTCAACACCAAGGCTTCGCACGTTATTTGGATTAACCCCATTTAACCCTTCTGCGAGTTTTAATAGGCTGCCCACTGGCAAATTACTTGAGGTACCAGAAGCAAGCGCCACCACGCCAACCGGAACATTGCTGTATTGTTCTTTGATGGTTTCATACTCATTGCCGGCGTTATCAGTGAGCAACCTGCCCTTAGGAATAACGACCACGCCACCCAACTGTTCAAACTCAACGGGACCCGTTGCAAAGGTTGGCAGCAATCTTGGTATTCTGTGCCGGTTAGCATGAAGATAAAGCCAAGACTCGGAGCACGTTTCAGGGTGAAGCTCTCGAAACAGCAAATCTTGATAGCCATACTGCCCATAACTGACACCTGCAATGGCACAAGCAATCGCATCTATTGCAGGGGTGTTTTGACCTGTTTTCGCAATCAAAGTTGATTTCGCGCGATCGATTAACTCTTGTAAGCTGCGTTGCGTACTCATAGAGGTACCTTAAATTTTTCGCCATCTACCAATGTGATGGTGACCGAACGCCCCATTTGGTTGGGCTTTTCTTCCCACACAGAAACCTCAATGGACTTGGCATAGCCTTGTTTGATTAACCAACTCAATGCTTCTTCATAAAACCGTTTAGCCAGGCTCAAGGTTTGCTCAGTAAGTTTTTCTCGTTTTAGCGTCCAATCTCGTGAACCAACGATGAGTAAGAGATCATTACTCCAAGTGCCACCGCGTTCATTCTTACTCATGCGCGAACGGTCGTTTTGAGTTGACTCACCGTGGTTATAAATGCTCTGAAGTACAGCGTGTTTCATGCCTTCTTTAGTGCTTGTTGGGGCTGTAACCGCATTGAGATTAAAGTGCTTCATGATTTGTTTGGACTCTTGGTTGTTTTCGTTGCGCTATCGTCTTCATAGTCATGATCATGTTTTTCAACGCTAACGCCTCCGAACATACCGGATTGACCACCAACGCTTCCTGCAACATTAAGGTTGCCACCAATTTCAACGTTGCCTGAAAAGGTTGATTTCTCCGAGGTAACATTCACTTCGGGCGCATTCACACTTGTTGCGCTATCTGAGGTAATTTCCAGCTTCGCCATTGAATTCACTTTGATGCCATCCTTGGTGAAGTGAACGAGATTGCCCTTGTTGTCGAGTATGGCGACTTCACCTGGCTCTAAATCGATTTGATAGCGCTCATCTTCAACGTTGACGGTAAAGCCACGCGCCGTCACGCCACCAAGAAATAGGTTATAGGTTTTCGCACCAACCAAAGGGCGGCTCATAAAGCCGTAGTTATGCACGCACTTAATTCGGTCATTGGTTCGCCCTGTCGCGGTTTTGATTTGCAGAACTCCGGTTGTTGCCCCTGTCACCGTTCCCGTGCCAATCACGTTTTTGATTCGAGCCATGAGCCTTTGCTGCATCTCTTTACGCATAGCTTTGCTCCTTAAATGGGCGAAACAACTCAACAGAGGTACTGGCAGAGCTTTCGGATACCGATAGACCTAAACCTTTAATCACCAGCATTTCATTGAAGCCCTGCTCTTTATCACTGACTCGAATTACTCGGTTTAATCCATCAATGGCAAGCTCTTGGAATACGTCAGAGATATTGGTTGATACCGTTAAGCTCTCAGCGATAGCAAGATCACGCTCATACTTAGCTCGAGACAAACAAGCCTCGGCACTTTGTAATTGGTCGCAGATGATCACCATCGTTCTGGCTTTGTTAATACTAGGCATCTTGATAGTTGCGCTGGCATCATCCCAAGCACCTTGCACTTCAATGTGATGAAACTGCTTATTGAACGTGCGGGTGATATCGAGTGATTCAACATTACTATCGGTTGATAACCCAATCCCATGCACCGTGGCATGAGCGGTATTCTCGATGGTTAACACGCCGTTTCTCTCAATCAACATAAAGCCTTGCTCTCGAATTACTTGAGCGACATTTTCAACTGGTGATTCTGCATTGATTTGAAATTCAGGGATGAGCGGCATCGAGCCCACTAGGCTTTTCACGCTCAGCCCAAAGGGCTTGGCTAAGGAACGAAGCAGCTTCTCAACGTTTTGGTCATACAACGCATCCATAGTGATGCGAGAATCAATCATGTTGGCACTTCTTGATCGCCCTGAAATGATGAGCTCTTTGGCACTGGTTGCAGTGCCGCTATCGACCTGATCAACTTGCCCGGTAAGAATGACTCTTTCACCCAGTCGAAACTCTACGGGCAAAGGGCTTTCTATTCTCATCGGTGGAATTCTGCAGCTAAAGGTGTGCGCCAATTGCTCTACCGAGTATTTCAGATCAGCTTGATAGAACGGATACGGGTTACCGCTTATTAGCATGGTTAGCTTTTGCATTAGGCATCCCTCACGGCAATGTCACCACGCATGAACAAAGGGTGCTGGAGTGAGTTAATTGCTGTCACCACTTTTTCTTTTGTGTACTCATCATGAGCAACGACAAGAGCAGGCTTAAAGCGTGGTGCTTGCAACGTTCGGTGCGGCGTTCTTCCCGTTACCACTTTGTCATGCTGCTTTTGCACGTTACTTTTCAACACGACCAGGGAATCAAATAGCGCCATGCTTTCCATAGTAGAAACGCTGGTCACATCATTAATGCGATCATCTACACCACTCACCAATGCAGCCAAATCACTTTGGATAATGGCTGGCTGTTTGGTTGTTGTGGTGACATCAAAACGCTCTTCCTTCTCCAGCTCGGTAATATCCTTACTCACTTTCACCGCCGCAGTGACCATTTGAACGTTATGGTGGTTCGAGGTTGGTTTGTCCTTCACTTGCCCTAACAACAATGTTTGAGCATTGCGCGAATTATCGACCGCCTCACTGGCGGAGCTTGGCTCGGATTGAACACCATCAGAAACGGACTCCACGGCGGTACTGAATAGGTTGGCGAACTCTTCAGGTTGATTACTCAGGCTGCTGACTGCCGAGAACGCTTCATTGATTGCATGGTTGATGCTTTGCAATGAATCATCAGCCAAGTTAAGTCGGCTAGTGATATCAACCAGCACATTCAATGCCTGGCTAAAGTCGCTTTGAGTTTGATTGATGTTCGCAACGTCCATGGCTTGTACGTCTAGGCTGAATGATTTAGCTGAAAGTTGTTCCACGATACGGGCTTGTTCTTTAGAGCGAACAACAGTGGGCGCTGCAATAGTTGGTGTAACTCCTGCACGTAGAAACGTTAGGCTTAAAACCACCACGCCGCGCTTGGTGCTAATGCTCTGCGAGAAGGTTTCATAAACGAGTGGTAACTCACCAAGCCATGGGTGCTCAAGCTCCCCTTCTGGTGACTCTTCCAAATTACTGATACACGCATTGGAATCAGCCAGGGAAGTGGCGCCAACAAAGATAACCTCAAGATTTACATTCCTTGCTTTGCTACCCATAACTTTGATGTGTGGCAAATCTGCGTATGGGATTTCACTTACGTGCAGCCGCTTACCACCATCAATGGCAGTAGAGAGGATATTGAGCTTATGCCCATTCCATCGCCCGTGCTCGTATTGTCGTTCCCACATCAAATAGAAATCTCTTCGTGACAGTGAAGAATGGCGTAATTGGCAGGATTAGAAATTTAAGTGGCGGGTATAGGCTCTCGGGCTCGCGTCGGCTCACCCCTCCCTCCGCACCAAAATTCAGCACTACAATTTCGCGCATCCAAAGGTGTATTTAAAATTGGTAGGGATATTGGAACACAGCCCTCGTGGGAACTGAACTAAGGGCTGTTTTAGAATGGGGATTTAGAGATCCTTGCGGATCGTTTTTTTGCGTTTTTACTTATAAAAATGATCGCGTGACAATTTTTTGCCAATTACCGGATTAACGAATACATAAGTGTGCGTATACAAACGCCCTCAAAGATTACCAACTATACTAATGGTAATACGAATGTGAACGATGGTTACCGATATCTAACGATATTAGTAGATTATTCAATCAAACTAAGTAAAATGTAACTTGTATCGCGTTGTCGACACATATCCGAAAGGGTGCCTTAAAGGAGAAACTATGAAAGATATTAAACGCCGTGAAGTGACAGTTCCGTTCAGCACAGAAGAGATGCGCAAAGCATTCACTCCGATAAGTGTTGCTCGTAAACGTCGTAACTTGGCTAAATTTTCAACTCCTATAGGAGAAAGAGGTGTCAAAAGAATCTAGCAATATTGTAGTTCACTACGACTCTAGTGAGCTCGACCCATTATCCCCGCAAGAAATATTCGTACTTAAAGAGTTTAAACAATACAAGATCGATAGTCTTTCTATATCTATCGATAATTTCGTTGCCCCAAATGAAGGCATTCAAGAAGTCTCCCCTTCTGTTCATTCGCTTTTCGGTCGCGATCGTGTATTCGAACATCCATCCCATCTAATCAATGATATCCATGCAGAGAACATTACACACGTTCACTATAATGATGGTACATGGATGCCAAGTATGAACCAATGGCACTGTACGAGTATGCTCGCAGTCGTATATTCAGGTTTCCAATACTCAGACCAATTTCATTTTGTCGTTCATGATCTCCTCTTAAATTCTGAAGACGACGATAATTTCGATGCTCATGATAGCTATAAAACCGAAGACCTAGAATACTACGTACAAAATGCTCAGTACCTGAGAGAACAAGTTGAAGCAGAATTAGATAATACCGATTAGGTGTATCTCTAATACGTAAACAAACTCAGACTGCGAACATATCCATTTGGTCAATGTCGCCTTTACATAGTTCAGGCTGCAGTTCTGGGTTTGGTTTATCACCATTTGGCTCGATGATTCGGTGAACGGAGGTATAGGTTACAAACACCGCTCCACAGTTTAGGTTTAAACACTGGCAGTAGGCTTCACGTGTTTCTTTGGTCATCGCTCTTGATGTAGCGATTCGAGATTTGCTTTCGCACTTAGGGCAAGTAATCAACATTCTACTCTTCCTCAAACATAATGTGAGTCCGAGCCCCTAGTGCTGAGGCTAAGACATCTTAAACATTGGACTATCTGTTTCAGCTGCCATCTCAATGATGGACTGAATCGCCTCTACCTTTCCCGCATCCAGTTTTCCCTGGTTATCAGCGATGACTAATCCCATTAGATAAACGCCAACTTGAGCACGGTTCTCACCAGTGGTGTTTAGCGCAATACCTTCAATAATCAGCTCTAGAGCTTGCTGAAAAAGCTGGTTTTTCTCTGCCATATCAATACCCTTACCATGAACAATGAAAATATACTGTATATCTATACAGGTTTCTAGTTCATATTCTCTTGATATCGATATCTGAGATATCTATCTACAAAGCTCTAATTCAACATCGGTTGGCACCGCCCTTCCAAGTAATCAGCCGTCAGGCTGAGCCAATAATTTACTTCGCTATCGTCCACTTCGTTCGGTTGAAGCGGATCATCTAAAACTGATTTCCAATACGCTTGGTTATCTTTAAATCGATAAAATTCATCATGATAAAAACTATCGGCATTGTTCTTTATATCACTCATATCCATATCGCGACATTGCAGAGACCAGCCACGAGCACCTGCAGCCCAAAGCATGAAATCATCCACTTTTTGTTTTGAGTCTTCCCCTTCGAAAGTAATACAGAAGCGGTTAATAGAACTCACATGAACTCCCCTATCTTTAACTGTTTGGTTCAGCTTTTCTGCTTGCTTCTCTAGCCTGATAATTCGGTGATACAAACGGTTTTGATAGTCTTGGGGTTTATTCTGATTCTTAGCAATCGACTTCGCTTTAATGGTTTGTGCCTTAGCCGCCTGCAGCTTTCCTATTTGTCGTTTTATGGGTTTCTTCCATTGCTCAAGCTTGTAGCCAAGTTCTTTGATGATGGCTGTCATATTCCCCACTTCGAATGAAGCGAGAGTTTCCCAAGCTGGCGCACGAGAACACTTCGCAATGTTATAGCGATTACCTTTAATTAACCCTTGGTCTGCGTTCGCACCTTTCGCGGCATAACCCACAGCTTTGATGATGTAAGAACCGGCTGCTTTCGGCTTTTTGATTCGCTCCAACTTAGCAAACCCATGCCCCCATATTTTTTCCAGACGCTTAGCCCAAGCACTAAACAAATGCTCTGGTACTGACCATCTCAATAAAATATGTACGTGAGGATTAGGTTCACCGTCTTCATTGGCGGGACACTCAGCCACCCAAATGTAATGAAAATCCGCGGGCGTTTGCGTTGGGCCAAACTCACTAGGCTTCACGTACTTCGCTACTTTCTCTTTTTCCAAATCGCAATACTTCTGACCTGAGTCTTGGTCCAATTTCACAGTATGATCAGCCGTCCATCCCCGCTGGTACATTTTCTTTGCTGCGTCTATAAACCTCGATACTTCATTGCCAATCGTGGTTTCGAGAGTCTTCTCCATCGTAAACTCTTGCTCAGGCTTTTGTTTCAAATCGCAGTATGGTCCTGCAATCACATCACCACGATTCATGACTCTAGGGCGTGGGTTATCTTTACTCGGCACCGTCCAGTATTCACCACCGATATCAGTGATTGGATGCCAAGTTTTCTTTTCATTCCTTTTCGGGTGAACGGTTACCATGTTTCTCTTGTAAACAATCGGATGGTTAGCGCCCATCGAACGGCACTCTTCTGCGTCAAGCATTCCGCCAAACATTGCTAGGCGCTGCGCTTTGGTAAACGTCAACGTAAGGAACGTTGAAAAACCACCATGGCAAGCTGCGGTATAAGCCCCGGCTTCAAAAATTTTGCTTACAGAGCGTGAAGTCAATTTCTCTGAGTAACGTTCGCCAACATTCGCAGCTGGCGCAGCGCTTGAAGGAATTTCAGTTACAACCTGGAACTTATATGTCTCGTTCCACGAACGGTGCATTAACTGCATCGAAACTGGCGGTCGCTTAGTTTCACCTCTCGCACGTCTACCATTCTCATTCAAAATTGCGGGTGCAGCGCGCTCTGCTGCTTTGTACAGCAAATGATGATTAAAGTAAGCCTCCGTTGAGGCGTAAACGGTTCTAGGGCGCAGAACCTTATTGAGCGTCATAACCTTACGGATTTGACGCTCTCTTCTGACGCGAAAGTCCTCTGTCGGACTTTTGCGCCCTTTGACTAGCCTATTGTCTTCGGCGATTCTCGCCGCCGCTTCGCGGATGTGTTTTGTACGAAAATTCTTCCCTTTGTAATAATTAGTTCGAGCTTCAAGATCACTTTCTCGTTTTGATTTTCGATTGGAAACTCGGTCATAGACGGGGATTTTCTTCACCAAGCCACTATCTAAAAGTGCTTGCTCTTGGTCTGAGTAAATTTTGGAACCTAAAAAACCAGCGTTATAGCTGGCATCATTTCGTTTAACTCTGTCGAGGGGCATTACAACCCCTGCGACATAGAAGAGATCGGATGGCTTCATTCCTTAGGTATTCCTAACTTGTTCTTAGCAAATTCAATGAATCGTTTTTGCCAATCTGGCTTATCAAGAAAGCAATCCAATTCATCTAAGCGAATAGTCATAGTGACTCCCCATCCTTCTGGACCCGCAAAATAAGCAACGGCACACTTTTCATAGGTTTGGGTTCTGCCTTCAAAGATGTCGATTCGTTCTTTATCGATCGTTAGTGAGGTCATCTTCTTCTGATTCATGCTGCTACCTCATGACCTATTGATACTATATGGCTTAACCCTTGAGGGATGTCGAAGCGGTTGCCGTTATCCCAAATGAACCAAGCGTATTCACATGAATCTGAACCACCGCCGACAAAGCGGGGGCGTGGAACAATGATTGGACACTTTGGCGGAAATCCAATTTCAAACCAGAAAGGAAGACGCTTCTTAGAGCCCAAGTAATTTACACGCTGTAGGTATGCCATTGTCCCGTTCGGAGCTAACTCGCTAATGCTTTTGCGAATAAACTCCTCCGTTAGTGAAAACGGTGGATTCGTGATGATCACGTCTTGGGTACCGAAATCAGTTGTTAGGTAATCAATACCCATTTCAATTTCAGCGGCTGACTTTTGGTTGGCTGGTAAATCAATCTTTTCGAAGATCGCACCTGTACCGTAACAAGGTTCTAAAAACCTGTCGGTAGGGCGAAGCGTTAACTTCGCCAACAGGGCATCCACGACTTCTGATGGTGTTGGGTAAAGTTCGCGTGGTTGTACTTTTCCGTTGGTAGAGCTCATTCTGAATCCTCCCCAATCGAGCCTAGAAACTCATTGGCGATTTCAATGAACTCTCTACCACCATCAACCGTCATTTGTGAGTCTTTAATCATGTGACCAGATGCGCGCATGATGTCATGCCCCGCTTCGATGCAATCGCAAGTTTCTTGTAAGCAATCACGCAAATAGCCAATCAACGCAATAGCAGATTTACTGGTACCATTTCGCAGTGACAACACACACCAACCGTCAGCAATACCAAACTGACCACCGTGTAAAACGTGGCTAATCTGAATATTCATTTCTTGCCCGGTGTATTCGCCGTTTTCTTCAATTTCACGGAGGTTTAAACAATCACCGGCTTGATAGTCACGATCATTGATTCGAACTTCATGCAGCTTTCGTCCTGCTAGGACTTCGGTGAAGTGCTCGGATAGAATTTTCAGCTCATGCAGTTTTATCGTGCTCATGCTTCCACCTCTGCTTTTGCTTCGGCTTCTTCACGGGCTTCGATGATCAGCTCAGTTAACTGGCTTTCGATTGAAAGAAGTTTTTCCAATGCTTCGTTATCAGCTAGAAAAACAAGCTCTTGTATTAAAGGCTTGATACAAGGATTAGATATGTAGTCTTGGGAAACTCCGTACACATTTACGCCGAACTGGTTAATATGAGGCGCAAATTCTGTAAACACATGAATCACATCTGTATTCGCCATAGCCAAAACATTGATGGCGTGAACGATGTCGAAGATTTCACGCTGCTTGAAGTTATCCGCTAACTCTTCGGCTAGAACCTCAAACGAGGCTGACTCCATCGTTTGGGCTAATTGCGTTGCCGATGCCCCTTCAGTTTCATTCGGTGTTAACAGAAATGACTTAGGTAACAAGTTACTCAGTGCAAAAGATAGGCGACGATTTTGCTCCACCATCACTTCATTGAATGTTTGAGATTTCGTTAGATTCTCTTTCGATTCTTCCAACACGCTTTCAGCTTGCGCTAAAACCTTTTTGACTTGTTCTAGTTCACTCATAGTATCCACTCCCCAAAATTAAGATAAATTGAATCGCCCCATCACTGAAACGAGGACTTCCTTGTACTTAACTAACTTTGCAAATATCCGAATGCTTGAGGCGACGAACGTCACCCAGTTTGCGTTCAAAGAGATGCGTCATTTCTTTTAAAAGCAGTAACCCAGAGCGAATTTTTTGCAGCTCTAGATCATCAAATGAATTGAATTCGCGGCGGTAGTCTTTAGGAGGCATACCCCCTGCGATAAGAATCAAGCCACGATTGCGATCGCTCATTTCGTCATACATCTTGCGGAGCTTTTGGCGCTTTACGCCTTTATCAAAAAGCGACTTACACGCAGCAATGCTTTCATGTGCACTTACTACTTGTGGTTGAGATTCTTGTTTATTAGCTAACTGACTCATGACGACTCCTCAAGTTAAACCAGGAATAGGTGCGCCGTTGGCGAAGAAGTCAGATCCCATTTGCATGAGTGGCTGAATACCTGTTGTTCGGCGTTCTAAATCGTTAATGAGCAAAACGAGATTGCCCAAGGCAGATTGAGCCCTTGCGAGGGTTTTTCGTTTTACCGAGCGAGGAAGCCGCTCTGTTGTATGCATGTCTAATGCGTCTTGAGAAATTTCACCCGACAGAACCGAGTTAAATAGCACTCGCTCTAAGAAGTTTTTGTCTTCTTTAGAATCTGGGATTGGCACAGTTACTACACCAAGATCAGCCATAAGCGTATTCAAGATGGTGAAGTCACCTGACTCTTTGCACAGAAGCGCCAAATCTACTGGGTCTAGCTTGTGCGGTTGCTCAGGGTTGAGTTTGTTTCTCAACATGGTGCCGCTTTTAATCCCAATTCGAGACGCTAACTTTTCCATGTTGTGGTTAAGAGCGAAGTCGCTACAAACAGCGTTGTATTGAACCTGTTTGTGAGTGCGCAATTCGCACATTGAGCCATTTTCTTCCATAGCTAATACTCAAATGCATACAAACGGTACGAAAACGAAACCCCAACCCACTACATTGAGCCACAACGGACAATGTTCTTTAGTTGGAATCAAGGAAGATAAGCACATGACCTACCCCATTCTTTCCATCGTTTCGCGTGTTGCTAGCTCTAGCAAAGCAACCATGTTGATCATCGGTGTTTCTTTCGGTTTTGATTTGCGTTTGATAGGTAAACGACCATCTGATACCCAGTCGATAATGGTTCGCTTAGGCATACCGGAGAATTGAGAGTATTGGTCGTACGTCATGAAAGGCGTATTTAGGACTACTTGATATGAGAGCATAGTGATATCCTGTTAAGTCATTGAATGTTTTATACCGGAATGATTAGTTGCACCTCATCATTCACCCAACAAGGCGAATAATAGATCGTATATGAGTGATTATCAAGACTTAGATCGCCCAATTGAGTATTTAAAAGGGCGTGAAGTAACTGAAAAATTGAAGGAGATCACTAAATCACGTGATTTCTTGTCACTTGCCGAAGTGCTTGGTGTTCCAAAATCAACTGTCTCAACTTGGCACCAACGTAAATTAACGCCTTATGAAATCATTTTGAGAACCCACTTACGTACTGGAGCATCTGTTGCATATATGGCATTGGGTGAAGGTAAGCCATTTCCTGACCAAAACACTCATATGAGTAATTCAAGCAGTGATAACTCCAGCAGCACTATTGATATTGATTATTTTGAGCTTTCTAACGGCAAACTCGTAGACAATGAAACGCTGGTTTTTGATCAGAACTATCTAGATAAGCTTGGTACTTCAAGCGTTATCGCAATCGACAATGACCATACGACATACATAGTCGACAAAGACATACATCAAGCAGTAAGTGGCACATACCTAGTTGATATGGATGGTCTACTCTCGCTAAACCAAATCCAGCGTTTACCAGGCAAGAAGCTGGCGATCAGCTTTAATGGCTCAACGCTTACCGTCGAAGAAGATGAAGTGAAGGTTGTAGGTAGAGTTGCGTTGGTGATGGAGAAGAAGTAGATCCATATAGATACATTATTCTAAATAATTTCTAATATAATAAATTCAGTTGTAAGGATTACATATGGCTGCTAAATCAAACTTCGTAAACTTGGATGCGATGATAAAACGGGCTGACTTTGCCCACACACAAGATGAAGCGTCTTCATTTGAAACTTTTAATAGTATACCTGCCCGTGAATTAGCATCTGGTAGCCCGATTGTTGCTTTGTTGAGAAAACCAGACTTTCAAAGGGAGACAAATCACTGGACCCCAGAACAAGTAGTTTCATTGCTTGAATGTTATATTAATGGCGACTTAATTCCATCAGTTATATTGTGGATGTCGCCATCATTTTTATTCGTAATTGATGGCGGACATAGGCTGAGTGTAATTAGAGCTTGGATGGAAGATGATTATGGCGATGGCCAAATATCTCACAAGTTATTTGGTCACAATATTTCAAACGAACAAAAAAAAGCAGCTGAAAAGACTCGAAAGCTTGTAAAAGAAAGAATAGGGACTTGGACTTATTACAAAAGTTTATTGAGTGATAATGATAACGATGACATAACAGCTAAACAACGGAAAATATTGGCCACCCTCACAGCAAGGGGCTTACAAGTGCAGTGGGTTAAAGGCGATACGGATAAAGCTGAGGCTTCCTTTTTCAACATAAATATGAAAGGGACTCCTTTAGATGGTATTGAAGAGCTATTACTACGAAATAGGAAAAAGCCTGTACCGATAGCAGCTAGAGCCGTCATCAGAGCAGGTAAGGGGCACCGGTACTGGTCATCGTTTGAAGAAAGTAACGCTGAAAAGATTGAAAGTATGTCTTTAAAGTTACATCAATTACTATTTGATCCTGAAATTAAGAAGCCAGTAAAAACTTTGGATCTACCACTAAGTGGCTCTAAAGGCATAAGAACAGCCATACAAATACTGATTGAATTCATCTTGATCTCAGATACTAAACAACAATCAGTTCGTAAAAAAATTGATAAATATGAAGATGATACCGATGGAAGCAAAACTATCGAAGTTCTCAGCAATGCGATCAGATTAGCATCTCGTATAACAGGAAATGATAGAGGTAGTCTTGGTCTGCACCCAGCAATCTACTTTTATGGTCCAACGGGCAGACACTCTAGTATGATGTTCCTAGGTGCTATATCTTTATTCAGTGACAAACTTGCTAATAATAACAAAGACTTCTTTTACAAGTTCACAGAAGTACGAGCAACTTTAGAAGACATACTAATTGAGCATAAAGACCTAATTGCAACGATTATTCATAAGCATATAAGTCACAAGCGAGCTAAAATATTCCAAGATCTGCTAGAAGAAAGCATTAATGCACTATCAGAAGGCAGACTCATTTCCCAAGAGACTCTGATTAAATTTGCTAAGCTAGATGGAAAATTAATCACGGGTGTGATAGAGAATAATAAATCAAAAATTTCGGATGATCAGAAAAGTAAATTATTTATTAATGTTGCATTAAAAAATGCAATTAAGTGCCCTGAATGCTCTGGTTTTCTCGATATAGATAAATCAGTATCGTATGACCACATCCTCAGAGTAAGGGATGGCGGAAATGGTAGTGCTGAAAACATTCAGTTAACACACCCTTTCTGTAATCAATCAGTAAAGCAATAAGTAATGTTTAATATGAAATGATTTACCAGAATTCATTCAACTAAAATGGTAGCTACTTGATATTTATTTTTGCGGCTACCATTCTTATCTACAATTTAAGACTCCGTATTCTTAGTCATAGTTCTAACAACTTCATGCGCCAATGCCTCAATGACTGTCATACAAACAGAATTACCAAATTGCTTGTAAATCTGCCCATGTGATACCGCATCAACGATAAAATCTTTAGGGAACCCCTGTAAGTTAGCACACTCTCTAGGCGTCAATTTGCGTGGGTTTTTTCCTTCACCTTGATCAATTAATATTTCAGAACCATCTTTGTAATATCTCGCACTAATTGTATTGGTGTAAGAATCTTCTGGTTTGAATAGCGAGTAACCAAAACCATTGCCTTTGGTTTTATGGTCTTCTTTACGCTTCTTATGCCCTGCCCAAAGTTTATCCGAAATCGTGTATTTATCTTCAAGTTTAGCGAAGTCTTCAGGCTTCAAAAGAATGCTTTTTACCTTCGTTTCATCTTTACTACCAACTGGCCAAGTAAAAATATCTTCAAGTTTAAGTGATGATTCCATACCAAAGTGATCTCTGTCGAAACCAACTATAAATACTCGTTCACGGTTCTGAGGAATGCCAAAGTCACCTGCACGTAAAACTTTTACATCAACACAGTAATTTAGCTTTTGAGACAGAGCATGGCGAGCCTCTTCACTCATAGGCACGTCTTCAGGGATTTCTTGCTCAAATTCGCCACGTAAAATAGAAAGAATTGTTTTTAGCGTTTCGCCTTTGTTATGCCCTTGAAGCTGCTTAACGTTTTCAAGCAAGAATGCTTTTGGTCGCTTCTCAGCAAGAATACGTTGAATCTCAAAAAACATTGTTCCACGAGTATCACTAAACCCCTGTCTCAAGCCAGCTTGAGAGAATGCTTGGCAAGGAAAGCCACCAAGTAAAACATCATGTGGAGGGATATCGTCTGCGGAAATTTTGGTAATATCACCATGTGGCATTTCCCCATAATTGTGAAGATAGGTTTTCTGAGCGAACTTGTCCCATTCAGAGGTGAATTCACAATAACCGCCTAATTCTTGGAATGGTAATCTAATACCACCGATACCTGCGAACAAGTCAATAAATGTAAATTCACAATCCTTTCTATCTTTCTTTCTAAAAGGGGCTTTTTCGAGACGTTCATCAAGTTCAGCTTTCAAGTTTTCTATAGCTTCCAGCTTTGCTTTTGTTGGTTGATGATCTCCACGCTCCCAACCTCTGACTGTTCTTTCACCAGTTGATGACATACCTAGCAAATTTGCGAACTCCGTAAGTTCTAACCCAAGGTTTTTACGAGTATTTTTGATATATTCAGAGGTTGATTCAATCACAACAGTCATTTAATTACACAGCTTATCCGGTTTTAGTCCCGGCGATAGTAACACTGTGTATCTAAACAGGCAAATAATTAAAAATAGGCTTAATAATGAGAATTGATGAATTTATTGAAAAGTGTACGGAACTTCAAAGCACAACAGAACTAGCCTATCGTTCTGCATCCCCTGCTTTCAAACTTTCAAACAGTAATGGCAAGCAATTTTCAATCACCGTTGAAGAAGCAACTCAAGCCCTAAAAGATCTCAGAGACAATTTAGAACAGCTACTTCCTCATACTCATTACGTTGAAGCTACTTGGCGTGGGTTATTTTCTCGCATATTGACCCATGATGTAACACATGCTTTGTGTACCGTACAAACTTTACCTTTGTTCATAGCTCTAAATAAAATAATTGTAGCTGCCAATGACTTAGATGATTATCAAGACAAAGATATCCAAATATCTGAAGAATACTTTGATAACGCAATTGATTACTTAGAAACGCAATTGCTTGGGCGCGATATATATCTAGATGCAATCGAGCCATCAAACGCACATATCACTACTGGCATCAACAAAATCTACTACGGCGCACCAGGCACAGGGAAAAGCTATACCATCGATCAAAAAACAAATGTAGTGGATACGTTCCGCACAGTTTTTCACCCAGATACACAATACAGTGATTTTATTGGGAGCCTAAAACCAGCAATGGTAGGCAGAGATATTAACTACTCGTTTCGCCCTGGTAGTTTTACTGATGCAATCGTCCACGCAGTAACACATCCCGAGGCAAAATGTACTTTAGTGATTGAGGAGATAAACCGAGCAGCAGCAGCTGCTGCCTTTGGCGAGATCTTCCAATTACTTGATCGTGATATCACACGTAAAAGTAAGTATCCAATACATGTATCTGACCCAGATTGGCTTGCATACTTAAATAGTAAAACAAATAACTTCTTTGCCGATGGTAAGCTATACATTCCATCGAATTTGTCGTTGCTTGCAACCATGAACAGTAGTGATCAAGCAGTAATGCCATTAGATACGGCTTTTAAGCGTCGGTGGTTGTTTGAATATCTGCCACTGGATTACGATAATGCAGCTGACGGTACTTTACCTCTACCACTTGAAACACCAACTGGTGACGTAGAAGTGAAACTCGTCAAATGGAGTCATTTCGCTAAAACTATTAACGAAGCATTAGCAGAAGATCATATACCCGAAGATAAATTATTAGGTCATCGCTTCCTTGATAGTTCGGAACTAAATGACAATGGAGCCAGTGCCCTCAAAGGAAAGCTCTTTATGTACCTGTGGGACGACGTTCTCCGCCATGGTCAGCGCGGAGCAGTCTTCGCTGAATATATCGACGAAGGCAGCGACCAAGTTGAGCTAACCACATATGGTCAGCTAATAAAAGCTTACGATGCTAAGAACAACGTTCTTAGAGACAGTATTTCCGAAAAATTGTATCAGCTTACTTTGGCACACGAAGAACGAGCATAAAGGCAACCTATGAAGTTATGCTTAACTCTACATAATGATAGAGCTCCGCTTAGAACTCTCAGCAAGGAATTGCAAATAGAGTTAAAAAAAAGGGGCTTGGTTACCGTGGGCGGTAAAAATGTTTCTTTCTGTGGATTAACCTATTCAGACGGAAATCTAAACTGTTTTTTGCCTAGGGCTACTTCCATTTCTATCGCTGAGCAAGAGGGGAAAATTTTACTGGCATCAGAAATGATGGCTGCGGTTCATCGATATTCGACAACAAAGAACAACCAAGTTAACGCAAACGACGAAGGCAGCGACTTCTCTGGTTTGAATCGATTGAGTGCAATCATATGGCTACTGAATGATTTTCGAATCAACGGGCTATTTTGCAAGCGTAAGCAAAGAAAGGTTGTAAATAGTGGCAAAGCAAATTGGAAAAAAACTATTAGCAGACGGACTGCTTTCTTAAGCAACAGTGCTCCAGTTTACTTAGATATAGACGGTGAGTTAAGTTATAGATTTATTGGTGATGAGATCTCTAGAATACATGCAGATGTCATCCGAATATTAGGTGACCAATTCAGTTGGCTTATTTCCCCAAAAAAATCTCATATCTCAAGTTCACTTCAAGGCATTCCTAAACCATCAGGAAAAATACAGGCTCAAATTGCACATTTAAAAGCTCAACGTCATTCACATTATGCGACCCGTGATATAGAACTTATTAACCATTTAATCGCTTTTCTAGAAGAAATTAGAGGACAGGATAACAATAATTTTGTTATGGGAATGAAGCACTTTCATGGCATGTGGGAGGCTATGCTTCATGAGACTTTAAATTGGACAGTAAAAGTTAATCATCAATTGCCAATCCCAGCTTATAAATTAACTGACGGAAGCATAGTTGAAGCACCATCGAAAGGACAAAGAACTGACATAGTGCTACGAAAACCAGGCACAGACCACTTCGCAGTTGCGGATGCAAAGTACTACGAAACAAGAAAGAGTTCCAAAAATGCTCCAGGCTGGTCCGACCTAGTGAAACAGTTTTTTTATGCCAAAGCACTCGGAATTTATAGTGAATCAGCGCAAGTAAGCAATGCGTTCATTTTTCCAGGTGAAAATGGAGTTGTCGCTAGCGCTCACATGAAAAACCGTCAAACAGGCAAACTTGAAGACACTGAATACCCTGCTATTAAATGCTTATATACTTGCCCGATACAAGTAATTCAGCACTACATCAAAGGAAAAAAACTCACTCAACTCAGTGAAGAATTATTTTAAAAAAGCATCAAACCACTGAAATAAAGCATGTTCTTTTGGTTCTATTTAAAACATTGTTACTCGTTATACCGCGAATTATACTGTCCATATATACAGTCTATCGAGTTCTATATGTCTACCCGAAACTTAAAAGACGGTTCACCCAAACCTTGGGTTTGTGATTGCTACCCAAGCGGGCGCAGTGGAAAACGTATCCGTAAACGCTTTGCGACCAAAGGTGAAGCTGTCGCATTTGAAAAGTTCACCATGAAGGAGTTGGACGAAAAGCCATGGTTAGGCGCAAAGAGTGATTACCGACGGCTCTCTGATGTGATTGATGTTTGGTATCGGCACTATGGAAGAACGCTAGTTAATGGCGATGTAATCTATCAGAAGTTCAAACTGATGGTTGAAGCCATGAACAACCCTATTGCCACTTTGTTTACCGCAAAGATGTATGGCGAGTTCCGCAGCCTTCGAATGGCAGGACAAATTAACTTTGTCGATAACCGCTGGCAGAAAGGTGCGCCAAGCGTATCAACGTTAAATTCTGAACTGGCGAGATTTAAAGCGGTGTTCAGCAAGTTGAAAGAACTGGGTGAATGGGACTTGCCGCATCCACTTGAAGAGTTGAAACCATTTAGAGAAGCTGAACGCGAGATGGCATTCATTCCTAAAGAGAAGCTTCCTCAACTCATTGAGTTAGTTACCCAACATAATCGCAGTGATATGTTGAAGATAGTCAAGATATGCCTTGCAACAGGCGCACGATGGAACGAAGCAGCGCAGTTACGCGGTAGCCAGCTGAGCAAGTATAAAATCACTTATACCAATACCAAGACAAAGAAAAACCGCACCGTCCCAATATCCAATGCGCTTTATGAAGAAATATACAAACCTAACTCTGGAAAGCTGTTTGAAGAGTGCTATACGCCCTTCTGCTACATTCTTAAGAATAAACTAGGCATCTACCTTCCTAAAGGACAAGCATCGCATGTGCTTCGCCATACGTTTGCCAGCCACTTCATGATGAATGGCGGTAATATTTTGGTATTGCGTGATGTGCTTGGGCATGCCGACATTTCAATGACGATGCGGTATGCGCATTTCGCTCCCGATCACTTAGCAGAGACCATTGAAAAGAATCCCCTCGCCTTTCTATAAATGCATATATTCGAATAGACATGCACTTTTCACCATTTGAACAAAATAAAAGTGCCTCAGGTGTAGACACTTTGTAGACACTTTCCAAATTTCAGGCAAAAAAAGAGCCGCAAAAAGCGGCTCTCAATTATTCGAATTTTCCGAAACTTTCTAGTTTCACTCTTTACCGTATACGTTGTTTTCTTGCTCTGCCACGCGGATAAATGTCGTGCGCTTTGTTAGCTCTTTAAGCTTTGCTGCGCCTACATATGTACACGTTGAGCGTACGCCGCCAAGGATGTCTGAAATGGTGTCATGCACGCTGCCACGGAATGGCAATAGCACGGTTTTTCCTTCAGCGGCACGGTATTTTGCAACGCCGCCAGAGTGCTTCGCCATTGCTGACTGTGAAGACATTCCGTAGAATTTCATGAAAGACTTACCGTCTTGTTCAATCACTTCACCGCCTGACTCTTCATGACCCGCTAGCATTCCGCCTAGCATGACAAAATCAGCACCGCCACCAAAGGCTTTTGATACATCACCAGCGCAAGAGCAACCACCATCACCGATGATCATGCCACCTAAGCCGTGCGCTGCATCACCACATTCAATGATTGCTGAAAGTTGCGGGTAACCCACACCAGTTTTAACGCGAGTTGTACACACGGAACCCGGACCAATACCAACTTTAACGATATCCGCACCAGCAAGAATAAGCTCTTCACACATGTCGCCAGTCACTACGTTACCAGCTGAGATTACTTTGTCAGGAAACTCTGCACGCACTCTCTGTACGTACTCGACTAAATGCTCTGAATATCCGTTAGCAATATCAACACAGATAAAGATCAGCTCGTCGCTAAAAGCCATTATTTGCTTAGTCTTTTCGAAGTCAGCTTCTGAGGTACCAGTAGAAACCATAACGTTGTTCAATACTGACTTATCGGCACCTTTTACAAACTCAGACCAATCATCCACTGTGTAGTGTTTGTGAACAGCAGTCATTACACCATGCTCAGCTAGGGCTTTTGCCATAGCAAAGCTACCCACAGAGTCCATATTCGCAGCAATGACAGGCACACCAGACCATTGACGACCACTATGCTTGAATGTAAAATCGCGGGTTAAATTTACTTGAGAACGACTTTTTAGTGTTGAACGCTTCGGGCGAAACAGTACATCTTTGAAGCCTAACTTAAGTTCTTGTTCGATACGCATTGTGTAATTCCTTGATTCATATAGCTATGTGTCACAGCAGAGTGCGTTAGTAATTAGGTTTGCAGACGTAATTACTATTTGTCGGACACAAAAAAACCGGAGCGTTTGCAGACGCTCCGGTTTTCAGCATTATAGGTTGTGATTTCTTTATCGCAAGTCTGATAATTCTATTTTTTTTGTGATACAGTTGGGTTCTCTTGCATATCCAGCAAAATCAAATCTCCCTCCAAATACCATAACTTTTTATTTTTCATTGAGTTAACATCGTTTTTAGCAAACCTTTGCGTAAGCGTTTTCGTTGCTACGGCAGCACTATTGTTATCAACATGGTCAGTATGTGAATTAGATCACCTCGTAACAGTTCAATCCCCTAATAAAAACCGGCTTCGAATCAACCCCAATTATCAATTTTTTATCTCTTTCACTAAATTTTATTCTTTATAAACAGGACGCCATTCGTTATAGTTATGTAAAATATTCTAATTAAGGTTCTTGATATGCATCGTCTCACACTCATTTCGCTTACTGTCGTAACATCAATTTTTAGCGCTACTTCTGTACTTGCGGCTAGCCAGCACTCATTTTATGGACAAACAGGCGTGTCTACGTTTAGCAAAGACAGTCACTCACAAAGCGGGCTCTATTTTCAAGGTGGTTATAATTACAATTTGACGCCTTTTTTCGCTTTGGATCTACACTATACGCGCGCAAATTCATTTAACTCCAATTTATCACAAGGGAGTAATGACTTTACCGTAGAAGCAGATGGGTTCGGCGCTGGTATAAAATTAGAACACTATATGGGACGCGTTAACTTCCTTGCAAAAACAGGCGTAAGCGCGCTGCGTATTACTCAAGAATACTGGGATCAAAGCTCACTCTCATTTAAAAAAAATAAAGAAAGCGTAACCAGCCCATATGTCGAAGTTGGCGTTGGTATGATGTCTCCTTGGACCAAAAACCTTAACATTAGCCTAAATTATAATTACCAACTCGCCGATGACACTTGGGACATTTCAACGTTTTCAGTCAACGGCAACTACTACTTTTAGGCGCTAAAAACAACGGATTGATGAGCAATTAAAGTACCAATCAATCCGTTAGATGTGGTGAATAACATAGCGGATACTATTCACCACATCTGTTGCAGTAAGACCACACTGTCCATTGGATGAAACGTTATAATCGGCAGCACAACTATGTAGCATCACTGCAATTCTTGCTGCCATATCCGGTGTGTACGATTGCGCTAACAGAGCAACAGTAATACCCGTTAACGTATCTCCCATGCCGCCTGTTGCCATGCCAGCATTGCCTGCGCTACAAACGTAAGTGCCTTTCTCTGTACAAACTAATGTTCCGGCACCTTTTAAAACCACAACCCCACCATAACGCTGTTGCAGTTGAACCACTGCTTGATATCGGTTTTTCTCTATGTCATCAATCGAACAGGCTAATAGATTTGCCGCTTCACCTGGGTGAGGCGTGATGATCCGTCGGTCATCCTTACTTGGATTTTGAGCCAAAAAACTCAGTGCATCGGCATCAAGCACTTTTGGCTTCGCACTAATTGATGCCCTTTCAAATATTTGCTGAGCATGAATCGTTTTACCGAGCCCTGGACCAAGAGCAAAAGCGTTACACCAATCCAGTCTTTGGCTGAGATTTCCTTCGCTCCACGTGGCAAACATCACCTCAGGGGTAGAAACCAATCCGGCTGTAAGGTTTCTCTCTTCGGTTAAACAAGCGGTTAATCCTGAACCTGATTTAAGACACGCATTTGCGGCAATTAAAATGGCACCACCCAATCCGTAGTCTCCGCCGACAAGTAATGCTTTCCCTTGTGTGCCTTTATGGGCGCAAGCGTCACGCTGTTTTAACGGATAGATAAGCTGTGAAGAATCCAACCAAATTTTAGTCGTTTGCATTTGGTCAAATTGTTCATTCACCCCTAGACCTGAGAAATGCAAGTGACCAACAAACGTTCTGGCTTGTCCCGTCACTAATCCTCGTTTGATACCAATAAAGGTAACAGTGTGACTCGCTCGAATGCAGTACCCTAATACTCTTCCGGTATCACTGCACAAACCTGAAGGCACATCGACGGAAACTGTTTCAATGTGTGAGTTGTTCACTTGGTCAATCAATACACCAAGCGAATCGCGCACTTTGCCACTTAACCCAGTGCCCAATAATGCATCTATTGCCACATCAAAGTTATCGAGTGGACAGGTGTAGCATTGGACTATGTGTCCACCCGCTAATAGGTAATCTTGATAGGCACGCTTTGCATCACCGGTTAGTTTATCAGGCAATGTTGCGGCCCAAACCGTTACCTTTATCCCCCGTTCAACAGCGAGTTTGGCAACCACATACCCATCACCGCCATTATTGCCCCCACCGCAAAGCACGAGCATTGTTACATCACTGCCATAAAGCTCTATGACTTTGTTAAACACCGCCTCGCCAGCCGAAAGCATGAGTTGATACATACTGAGACCTGTGAGTTTTGCAGCCTCCACCTCCCCTGCTTTCACTTGCTGCGCTTGATACAACGGTTGTATGTTTAGCGGCTTGGGTTGCGACATAACATTTCCTTATTATTTACGGGCAAGCACTAGGCTGATACTAAAAAGGCTAGCTTATATTAAGCTAGCCTTCATTTATGCGGTTCATGATGAACAATTGTCTTTACGCTTTGGAAGCCAACGCTTCTGCAGTCGCATCTTGGACAGATAGAAATAATGAGCGTATTTCACCCGTTGGGGTGCGCATCGGATTCAGTGTGATGTTTTGATACATATAATCCGCTTGTTGCGTTACAGGGCGAACATTTCGACACTTAAACAAATAATGTCTTTGCTGCCAAGTAATGAAGCTGCGGCAACCTAAATCATACACAGGCTTGGTTTTGAGTTTGAACCATTCAGGCTGAATTTCAGGAAACACCTCGAACAGTGATTTTCCAATAGCATCATGGGCTTGAATGCCACTGTGATGCGTCATGAAGCCATTCCAAACTTGGACATTATGATCTCGATCTAACACCACCAGCCCCAAGTCGACATTTTGTACCATATCAACCATCCAATGGAACTGCTCAAATTCTGCAGGCAGATGTAACATTACGCATCCTCCATTAGGTATGACAACTTATTATCCAATAACGGTAAAGAATCATCGACAAACATAAACAGTAAATCACAACGAATTGATGTACCGTCAATGACATAGCTAACCTCAAATGTCATGGTCTTTTTAAAGGTACCAGCAGTTGAGTTAATCACTGAATCGATTGAGATATGTTGCCCAAGTAGAACTGGGGAGCTTTGAAAGAAACGCACTTCAACTTGCTGACCAAGACCTTGTAGGAATGAACCAACTAAGATGTTAGATACATCCATTAGCAGTTCGAGCTCTTCCAACTCGTCACTGTCTGCCGGGATCTTCATTAGTTTCTTTAGATCAGAAACACTTGAATCACTGAGTAATACCAGCGCTTCTCCCGCGATTCCTTCACCGCTAAAGCCCTGACACACTCCAGAGACCTGATCATTGTTCGAAAGATCGCGCAGCGCCATATGTAACTCACTGACCTCAAAGATATTTACGTTGGGCAATGGTAGGTGTACAAACACATCAAAATGGCGAGCCAAAGCATCGGCAGCGCGACCAATCGAAACGTTCGCCACTTCCATATAAATATCACGACGACGCAACGCAGGGGAAAGCACTGGAGCGGAAGGAATATAAGCGGCTGTGCTTCGCTCGGTTGGTAACACCAACTCGGCTAATACTTGTTTTAGAGCCTGTTGATCAATCGGCTTTTGTAGAAAAGCTTTAGCGCCAAGCGCCATCACACGTTCTTTGGCTTTTGGTTGAATATCACCGGAAACGACGACTACATTCACATCTATAGCGCGTTTTCTCAGCTCTTCCAAAGTACCAAAACCATCCAACTCCGGCATGGTGAGGTCAAGGAACATGATCTTAAATGGTTGTTTTTCTAGTTGTTCTAGGGCATCAAACCCATGAACAGCAAAGCTAATCTCTGCGTTAAGCGATGCAGGTAGAGAGCGAGCCATCTGCTTACGCGCTAGCGCTGAATCATCACAGATTAATACGGGAAAAGACATCGTAGTACCCACTGCCATTGGTTTAGTTATAAACAAATTGTAACAGATAGTTATAGTGTCAGATACGGTTTAATACCACCAAACAGCTTTAAACTCGGGTGGTTAATGCCGTAATTCGCTATATCCATCAATATTCGTTTTTCATTGCTATCGAGCTTAAAATACGAAAAAGCCAGCATACGAATGCTGGCTTTTTATCGACAAATTCAGATGGTGTTTAGTAAGCCATTTTAATCAATGATTTACCAATCAACCACTCAAGTTCTTTCGCACTTTCTTTACCAAATTTAACGTCAACCGCTTTATATAGACGTTCAATACCATTCGCCGCAAACTCATGAGCATTTTCAGAAGTTACAATATGATGAAACAGCAAACGCAAAATAGCTAAGAACTCACTATTATCAAGTGCCTTAATCCAGCTATCTGAAAATTCATTCAAGCTCGCATCAAAGTTTATATGTTCAACAAACATTTTAAAAATACGGCCATCTAAAGCCGCTGTAAAATCTGTTTTCTTTGGAAAATGATGGCTTATCCCTGTGCGAGAAACTCCAGTCTGCTGGCTAAGTGTGGTGTAGGACATCTTGTCATAACCAAGACGCAGAAGTTGATCAACAACAGCATCCATAATCTTTTGTATTGTGATTTCGGTATCTTCTTTACTACGCTTCGGCATGTTTTGGCTCTTCTGTTTGTAAATCCATTGGACTCAAATGAGTCTTAAAATAGGGACTAGTTAAATCTGTAATTTTTTTAATTTAACCACAGCAACAATGCATTACTGCTAAAAACTTTAGAAAAGTATCTTATCACGCTACTTTTCTCCCTCGATGGCTAAATTAATCTAGGAACACCTTTTTCTCATTAATGATCCAATAACAACACGAATGAGAACTGGAGTCGTTTATAATTCGTTATAAATAAAATCGTCTTGGATAGTGTTACAAAACTAGAACACTTACAACTAAACGCACAGCGTCCTGACATCCTTCTGACTGTTTAATTCTAATCTATATGACCGAAATCACACAAAGTTTGTTAAATCCTATACAATTATGCAATAAATTTTCTACACAACCGATTGCAAACTTATATTGATTATTTTGTTACCACTTCATTTTTATGGATAATATTAAAATATATCGATAAAATGACCGTAATTATTTGAAGAGGATATAGCAATGAGTACCGAACACGAAGCTCAAGTATGCGAAGCATGTGGTTGTGCTGGTGAAATAGGTTTCATCATCAAAGAAGGCGACGAAGTTGCTGAAGTAACTATTTTCGCTCAAAACAAGCAACTTATTGAAGCAGAATTGGCAAAGTATGCTGACCTTGCAAAACAAGTTTGTGCTGAAGTTCAATACGAAACAACTGAACTAACAGATGAGACGACTGAGCTTACAGTACGTTTTAAATTCGAAGTTAGCGCCGAAAAGCTAATTTTTGAATTGAAAACTCGCTCTCTATCTCGCTAGTTTCTATACCCAAGAAACTTGAAGATGCAGGTAGGCGGCAAGTAAGAAAATCCCCTGAGCATAGATGAACTATGTGATTGGGGCGCACGAACACAGCCAACACCGCTGCAACTTCAAGTATGACGGGTATAAAGCGGGCGCCCGCCCGCTTTTCTTCCCCTGTGACCATTCATTTCCACCTAGATCCGATTCAACCATTCATTATATTTATCAACGCCTTGAACAAGACAATAGCGCCGGCAATGCGCAGCGTGTAGTTATACGCCTTATTTCAAATAAACCGCTCTTAGCGTTCACCAATCCAAATTGGCAATAGTAGTTGACCTATTTGAGTGGCTTGTGAATACTGACCACAAAGTCACTTTCTATGCCTAACTTATGCTTCGACGTCTTTGTACACTGATTTTATTCATTTCTGCTGCCGCAACCGGTCAAGCACTGGATAGTTATCGAATCCTCAACCACCTCGACAATTACGGCAATTTGGATTTAAGAAATAAGCCGTATACGGAGCTGCCTGCCGGTATTGAAATAAAAGGCAATCTCAATATTGCTAAAACTCAAATCAAAAGCCTTCCTGCAGGCACAACAATTGACGGCAGTTTAAATGCCGCTAACAGCGCACTGGCTAAGTTGGGAAAAGGAACGTCAATTAAAGGTTACGCAAATTTTCTCGGCTCACAGATAAAACGCTGGCCAAATGGCATAAAAGTGGGTGGCTATCTTAATTTTTCCGACACGCCATTGGAAAAACTGCCAAGTCGTATGCGAGTGAAGGGTGATCTCAACGTAGTTCGTACGCCTTTAACATCACTCCCTGAAGGTATTATTATTCAGGGTGATCTCTACATTGGTGGCTCCAAAATCAACCAATTTCCGAATACAATGACTGTCAATGGCAACATCTTCTTAGGCGGAAACCACATTACCAAGTGGCCCGAAAGTTTAACGCTCGGTGGTGCAGTTCAACGCTAATTTCGCATTCAGCCAGACACAAAAAAGGCAGCCTAGGCTGCCTTTAGTTTTAATTGTCTCTTGATACTGAGCTAAGCGTTACCTTCTCCGTGATTTCTTACCGGGTTGGCGTAGCTATCAATAAGGAATTGATGCGCACCTTCAGGTAATTGTGCAAGCTTGGCATTCATCACCGACTCTACCTCAGCCCCTACACTCATATCGCCCGCTGCAAGCTGGTTGATTGGGAATAGCTTATAATTGGTATGTATTTGGCGGTCAATTTCCGCTGCTAATGCATCCGGTGTTTCATAAAGTTCATCTATAACATCACCAAATGCGACATGTACTCGACCTTTATCACCAACAATACCTTGAATGATGCTTTCAATATCTTCAAATTCACCCTTTTCATAGCAACCATTAACTGACTTTTCATACAGCTCACGGGCTTTGGCTACATCACAAGGGTCATTTTCATAAGAGATCGACACCGGTACTATTTTTAATGACTGAATGTAAGTAGCAAAATCAATTTTTTGACGACGCCCTTCTACATGGAACATCTTCAAAATTGCCGGCTCGGTGAAGTCATTACCATCTTTGGCACGACCTTCTCTTTGCGCAATCCAGATAGAATTGCCCGTCTCCAATGAATGCTTGATGTAAGAAGAGAGTGTACCCAGCATTTTCATCATTTCACGAGGTGCTTTCGCAGAGCGTTTAACGATGAAGCTTTTGTTCAAGCGCATTAATTCTGCAGCACATTGCTTCTTAAGCAAATTATCGCCAATAGCGATACGCACCGTCTTATGCTCACTTTGATGTAAACCATAGTTAACTAAGGCAGGATCCATAGCAATATCACGATGGTTAGAGACAAACAAATACGCTGCTTGCTTATCAAGTTTGTCCATCCCACTAAAAGTGACACCACGCGTCGTGGTATTTATGGTTTGATGTAAATACTTTTTCACTTCAAGCTGTATTGACTCAGTGGTCATTAGCTTTGACCACTTATGCTTCAGGTATACTTTTACCAACGGCGTCATTATTGCTTTAAACCACGCCGCGTGATTAGAAAATCGATGATGTAAGATGGCAGCAATAAATTCATCGTCTTGGATCAGGCGATCAATTGCAGCTGGGACCTCGTCATCACTGTAGGGACGTATATCAATATAAGGGTCAGTATTTATAGTCATTTTAATCTATATCAGAGACAAATCGCGGTCATTCTACGCATAGAATCGATTCTTGACAGCTAAGATGCGCACATAATCACTAAGGTCAGACCAGAACATGACCGGAATGTCGCTCTCTAGCAATGCCATATGGCTTTTTTCAAATAGACACGCTACTCTTAGCGCCCCATAAAAACCGAGTTTTTCCATGCACTACTCTATCTCTCATCAGACAACAGAATTTGGCTTTTTATCAATTACTCCACGAAAAAAACTACTCAAGCATATCTTACTGAGTGTTAGCGATGGTTTAGCTCTGGTAAGACTTGGTAAGCACGAGTACGCTGTTGAAGCAGGGCAAACTCTGTGGCTGCCATTTGATTGCTTAGCCTCTATCAGCTATTTTCCTCAAACCAAAGTCGCACTGGTCGAGGTTTCAAGCCGCGTGCAGCAGAGCCTGCCAAAACAAGCTGGTTTTGTTGAACTCAATGAATTAGCAACGGCCGTGGTCAACCGTTTGAGCTCTATGGAAGAATCTCATGATCTCCGAGTCAACCTGTACCGCGTGTTACTGAGCGAATTACCGAGTTTGAAACCGACCTTGCAGCAATCTTTTGTCAGCAAGCAGATTTCAAAATGGGCACCAGATCAAAGCAGCACCCTGCCAACAGATCTTCAACTAGCCCTAAAGGTAAGAGAAGCCCGTAGACGAGTACTCTCTGGAGCTAAAGTGGATGACGTTGTAAACAGCCTTTTTTCTGGTAATCACGCGGCTTTTACATTGATGCTAAAGACCATTTGTGGGCAAGACCATTTCTGACCAAAGTCGCCAGTCAACAGCTTTAAAATTGACCATGGTTTTGCCACATTCAACATCACTATTTGCTACAAAATCACACATGCTGACTTAAAATTAAAATAGCGCTGGCTCAAAATATCGAGTTTCGGCACAATAATTTTTCGTCTTAGTCATGGAGTGGTGTGATGAAAACCGTGCGTATCGATATCGTCTCTGATGTGGTCTGCCCTTGGTGTATAATAGGTTTTGGTCGTCTAAAACAAGCGCTAGCAAGTCTAGACCATGAAATTAACGCTGAAGTTCATTGGCACCCATTTGAATTAAACCCTGCCATGCCCATTGAAGGTCAGAACTTACGCCAACATCTAGCTGAAAAATATGGCACCACGCCGAATGCTAGTCAATCAGCCCGAGAGACTCTCACTCAACTGGGCGCAGACGTTGATTTTGAGTTCAATTTTAGCGATGACATGCGTATTTACAACACACGCAAGGCTCACCAGTTACTGCTTTGGGCGCAAAGTGAACACAAGCAACAAGCATTAAAATTAGCGCTTTTCCGTGCCTATTTCACCGAGAATAAAGACATCTCCGATAGCGACGTACTTATAGACGCAGCGCAGTCCGTTGGGCTTGATAAGCAAACGGCGGCGGTTATTTTAGATGATACCGCATGGGCGAAAACCGTTGCCAAAACCGAACAGCAGTGGCTAGAAGCCGGAATCAATGCCGTCCCTGCGATCATATTTGATCAAAAGCATCTCATTTCCGGCGCACAAAATGTAGATGCGTTAACCCAAGTATTACGCGACGTAGCAAACTCTATTGAGTAACAACTCCGATTCGAAATCCTTTTGCATAGTGATCACTCTGTCGCTATGCTCCTGAGAACTAATTAATTTGATAAATAACTTAATAATGAAAACACAAACAATCTGCCCATTTGGTACTGCTGGTCAAAAATGGGATGACAATGATCGCCAAGCTTGGCGCGAGTCGACTCAAATTAAACGTCTATACAGCGAAGAAGTACTGCCTAAAATTGAGGCGTTAAAAGCACGCTTTAATGTGGAACAATATGGTGCCCTTTCTTACGATGCCGAACGCTTTCCATTGTTTTGCATCAAGAGCAACAATTGGAATAACACCAAGCCAACCGTTTTGATCTCGGGTGGCGTGCATGGCTACGAAACAAGTGGCGTTCAAGGCGCTCTTTTATTTGCAGATCAGCATCTTGAATCTTACTCTGAGCACTTCAACATCGTTGTCGCACCATGTGTAAGCCCGTGGGGTTATGAAACCATCAATCGTTGGAATCCATTAGCGATTGACCCAAACCGCTCATTCTATGTAGACAGCCCAGCGGAAGAGTCTGCCGCACTGCAAGCTCTAGTAGCTGAAATTGGTGATGTGTTGATTCACTTCGATCTGCATGAAACGACCGACACCGATGAAACAGAATTTCGCCCTGCGCTTGCTGCTCGTGATGGCATCGAGTATGAAGAAGACATCATTCCTGATGGCTTCTACACAGTAGGTGACACCGAGAACCCACAATCTGACTTTCAAGCGGCAGTGATCAAATCAGTCGCTAAAGTGACGCATATTGCACCAGCGGATGACAAAGGCGAGATTATTGGCTCAGAAGTCGTGCAAGAAGGCGTTATCTTGTACCCAATGGATCAACTTGGGCTTTGCGGTAGCGTAACGAACTGTACGTTCCACACCACTACCGAAGTTTACCCTGATAGCCCGAAAGTAACAGATGAAGAATGTAATCAAGGGCAAGTAGCCGCAATTATTGGTGGTCTAGAGTATGTGATTACTCACCATTAATATCCCTGAAGTTATGCCGCGTCCATTTATTGAATGTTAAAAATTTGACTGTTAAAAATGTCACTTCGGACGACGTAAGAAAATTATATACATTCTCAATCAAGCTCTAACGTTTGTAGTTACTCATACTTTCTCATACTTTCTATGGGTAACTACAAACATGCCACAGCTCGGTCTACACATCAAACCAATCCCGTCACTCTTACGCGTGTCTATCAGTTCAGATATTTGAGTTAAACAAAGACAGCATTGACAGAGACTGCATCTGAAGCATAGTAGTTAAGGTTTATTACCTTGTCGCAAAGCTTTTCAAGGGCGATTTCATCATGACCGATGAGCAGCAAACTACATTGCTGCTCAGCCGCGAGAGAGGTTAGCAATTGTAGAGTTTCTGCTGCGGTGATCGGGTCAAGACGCGATGTAGGCTCATCTGCAATCAATAACTTTGGTTTCATCAGCAGCGCACGCAAGATAGCAAAACGTTGTAACTCACCACCCGAGATCTGCCTTGGCGTGCGTTCAAGCAAACTCATATCTAGCTTAAGCCGTGTCATAAGTGGTGAAACATCAGCCTGCTCAAAAGGATAAATGCGCTGTAAGTCATTCAATAATTGCGTGAGCGTAACATGAGCCGGAAAGGCACTAGGTGGATCTTGATACAGCTTGAGCTTTTGCCCAACCGCTATCGGTTGATGAAAGACAATCTCGCCGCTCGCAGGCGTCAATAACCCCAATAAGGCATCAGCCAAACTGGTTTTGCCACAACCACTTTGACCACATATTCCCAATACCTCACCCTGAGCAAGCGATAAAGATACATCGTCGAACAGAGTCGATTGATTTCGCCTTAGCGAGAGTCTATCAACACTCAATAATGCTTTATCTTGTTGGGCAGATTTGCGTTTAGGCCAATACTGAGGGCTCGATTCAATCAACTGTTTAGCATATTCAGACACAGGGTTAGCAAGTACATCGAGTGCATTGCCTGATTCCATTACTTTGCCTTGTTTCATCACTATGATGTCACCGCCTAGCCTTTGCGCTAACTCAATATCATGGGTGATCGTGATTAATCCTCCAAGTTTGGCATGCTCAACCAACATATCACCGACAATATGACAATGTGCTCGGTCAAGCCCCTTGGTTGGTTCATCCGCTAACAATAGCTCACCGCCCGCTTGAGTTGCGCACAAATAGGCAATTCGCTGCGCCATTCCACCTGAAAGCTGGAAAGGATATTTACTTTTCGCATGGCTAAGATTCATACTTTGCAAAGCTTGCTCGGTGTGGAATTTAGCGAGCGTGGCTTGCTGGTCGTTAACCAAGGTATGAACTTCTTCAATTTGCTTATGGACTGGCATAATAGGATCGAGTGCAAGCCAAGGCTCTTGAGGTAGCAAAGCAATCTGCCGGCCCCAAGTCAATTGCAACTCTTTATCGCTAACTAATCGACCAGTTAAGAATACCTGCCCACTCGCTTGCAGCTCTTTCGGCAAAGTACCGGTGAGCGCGGCGGCAATCAAACTTTTCCCCGCTCCCGTTTCGCCAAGAATTGTCAGTGGTCTGCCTCTATCTAACGAAAAACTGACCGGTTCAACTAACACACTCTGTTTGGTTGATACAGACAACGACTCAACCCGGATTAAATGACTCATGACTTTTCTCCGCTCGCCAATAAGTGGAAACCGAGCACCAACACAAACAAGGCAATCAATGGCTGAGCCAGTACCCAAGGCGCAACTTGATAATAGCGAAATAGCTCGACCATCATTAGGCCAAGCTCTGCTTCTGGTGGCTTAAGACCGACATGCAAGAAACCCAGTGAAGCTAACGCTAAAATTGTGTTTCCAGCACCAAAGCAACACAGCATGAACACATCTTGACGGCAATGCGACCAAATATGGCGCTTGAACACATACCAAGAACCAAAACCATACAACACAGAGGCTTCGACTTCTGGCGAATTGACCAATGACAAGGTTCGGTTGCGCACCACACGGAAAAACTCAACCCAAAGGATTAAAGCAATTGCGACATATAAGATAGTAAAAGAGCCTGGTACAAGCGCCGCAAACAACAGCACCAAGATTAAGCCGGGCATGGCGAGAATAATATTCATCACAAACGAGAAGCTTCTATCCCACCACCCTCTTCGCCAACCAGCAAGTACACCCGCAGCAATACCAAGGGCTGCTGAAGTGAGAACGCTTAACCATGCTAACGATAAAGAGGTCACAATCGCATCACTCAAGCGCGCAAAGTTACTGCGACCCAAATGATCGCGTCCTAAAGGTTCTGCTAAATCAGCAGTGGCAAAAACCTGCGACAATTGTTGTACGGCAGGGTCTGAGCTAAATATTAATTTTTCAACGATCACAAGCAATAGCGCCGCGCCAATGATCGCCATCCCAATGACTTGCTTTGGGAGTAATTTCATTGCGCGACCTCCTGTTGTTGGCGAGGGTCAAGTTGATAAGTCACAAGGTCAATGAAGGTATTGATCGCAACAAACAATAACCCCATAACAAGAGCTGTACCTTGGATCATTGGAATATCTCGGGCAAAAATGGCATGCGCCAACGCATGACCAATTCCCGGCCAAGAGAATAATGACTCTATCATTATGATGCCTTCCATCAGACCAATCGTCTGTATAGCAAGAAAGGTCACAATAGGGATGGCAATATGGCGCTGCGCGTGTTGCTGAAACGCTTGTTCAAAACTCAACCCTTTCAATCGAGCAAACTTGAAATACGGCGCATTAATGGCACTACGCGTGGCATTGCGGATCAAACGGTTGGACATGGCGGCGAGCGACAGCGCTAACGTTAAACCCGGTAAAAACAAATGCGCAGCGGTTCCGAAGCCAACCACCGGAAACAAGCCTAAATGCAGAGCAAAGATGATGATCATAACCAAGCCAATCACAAACACTGGCTGAGCTCGAACAAATACCGAGATTATCAAGACCCACTTATCCGCCGTGGAGTTGGCATGTTTGCCACAATAAACCCCGATTGGAATCGCAATCAAAGCAGAAAGCAGTAACGCAACTACGGCTAACAGTAATGAGTGACCAAGCTGATGCTGAATCTCTTCAATCACAGGGGCACCACTAATTAAAGAGTTACCAAGATCAAACTGAAGTAAATCCCAAAGCCACTGCAAATAAAGCTCATGACCTGCGCGATCTAGCCCTAGCTCAGCACTGACCGCTTTTGCTGCGTCTGAATCGACATAATCATAACCATAACGCCCTGCCGCGATACGGAATGCAAAATCACCAGGCAACAGACGCATTATGATAAAAGTTAAAGTGCCGATGCTCCAAGCCACCAATGTGGCTTGGAAGATCCGTCTAAGTAAGATATTAATCATTCAGCGTCATCTCTGAAATGCGGTAGTTGATCTCAAAGGGGTCAAAGCTAAAGTTGCCCACTTTCTTATTAACTGCCACAAGTTGGGTGTAGAACGTAATGGGGATAAGCGGCATTTTTTTCGCCAAAATTTGCGAGGCTTGCTGAGCTTGTTGCTGATAACTTGCTGCATCTTTAGTCGTACTTAAACGGTTAAGCAATTGGCTAAATTCTGCTGAAGACCAATTAGTCGGTCCCCAGTCGCTGCCTTTATGCTCTGCAAAATCTTTCAAAAGGAGTGCTAGTGGGTCAACCGTTGCTCCAAAGTTTCGAGCCACTAATCCAAGCTCAATGGTGCCATCTTGGTGTTTAGCAGGGATGGCACTCGAGTTATCAATACTGATATCAACCTCAATTCCAACTTCCTTGAGTTGTGCTTGGATAGCCGTCGCCACTACAGGTAACTCTGGGCGATCGGAATAAGTCGTTAGGTTAACCACAAAAGGCTGACCATCACGCTCAAGCATCCCCTGCTCATTCACCTGCCAACCCTGAGATGTCAGTAATTCTTTGGCTTTAACGAGATCGCGCGAGGTTTGAGTAAACTTCTCAATGTGCCAAGCCCCTAAAGAAGGAGCAAACAGTTGGTAAGCTTCAGAGCCCGGCATGCGAATAATTTGCTGAGAAATCCCTGAACGGTCTAACGCTAAGCTCAGTGCTTGGCGTGTTTGGTAAGAATTTAAGTAAGGGTGTTCATTGTTAAGTTTTAGCAAGATAGTACGTGGAATTGATTCGCGTACAATTTCGACTGTGTCAGTTTGCTGCAGAGGAGCAACACTGGCAGGGTCGAGTGTGTAAACGATATCCGCTTGCCCTGTCTGTGCCAACAAAGCACGGCTTTCAGCACGGTGACCAGCAAGATACTGCACTTTCTCAATCTTGGCTTTCTCACCCCAATAATTATCGTAACGCGTAACATGAATCTTGTGCGGCGGTACGAGCTCTTCAATCTGGTAAGGACCTGTGCCCGCCAATGAAGTAGCAACCCCCTCTTGGTTATAACTGTTAGGCGATGCAATCGCGACAGTGTAGTGAGCCAATACCGTTAGCATGGGGTTATAGGGCTTAGATAGCTGAATAATAAGTTGATCGCCATCTGTTGCTATCTCAGTAATTGGGGCACGTTTGATAACACCAGGTTTTGCCATCGCATTCTTTAATGCATTTTTTACCGCCGCGGCGTCTAACTTCGAACCATCATGGAAAGTAACGCCTTCGCGTAACTCAAATGTCCATGTGAGATCATCGGGGCTGACTGACCAAGCAACAGCCAATTGCGGCTCCACCTGACCTTTTTTATTGATCGCGACCAAAGACTCGACCACTTGCATACGAGTGAACATATAGCCATCTTTTGATAAATCTTGGCTAGAGAACTCGAACGGCCCAGAGATCTTTAACGCTGGCTGGGTTTCAGGTTGGCTAAACTGCCTGATACCAAGAGTGGCAACAACCGCAATGGCTGCTAGTGCAAAAATCCTACTTTTCATTAACTACATATCCTTGATGATTGAACGTATTGTTATGTTATAACGTAACAGCACGCTCAATCAATATGAGAATGAATCTCAATTAATATTTAGCTAACAAAAACAAAAACCGACGTCCCCCTATTAAGTCGCCCAGCGTAGGAAATTACATATGTACTCAAAAAAGCTCTAACGTTTGTAACCACTCTTCTTTCTATGGGTGACTACAAACATGACAAAGTCGCTTGGTGATCACAACACAGCGCAGCTCTCGCTGACTCGGAGTTGGACAAAAATGAGTTTCAAAGTTTGCTAAGTTAGTAAATTACGGATTAGTTAGAGTATTGCAAACTGCCATGACCAACCTTCGGTATCTTACATGTTAGTAGGTTATCGGATAAAAATGACATTACCTAACCGATTGATTAGCGTGTAAAGAGAACAATTACAAGCCCAAAGTAACCCCCAATAAGGTCGTATTTCTATTATTTAATTGATTTTAGGTACAAAAATGCACAAGTACCGACTATGAACCATAGGGCGGTAACTTTAAGCGAGAAGGCTAGTCGATGCATCTTAATTTCGCGTATATAAATCAATTTCATGTGCTCGAAAGACAGCTCTAACTCAATGTCATCTGGTGTATCGGGATACGTTGCTGCAAAGTTTGCTATATCCTTGTCAGCCTTGATGATTTCTCTGTTTAGAAGTGAATCAAGAAATTCGAAACGATACAGTCCACCACCGTAGAAAGCACCTTTACATGTGCTCTCATTTACGATGTGGTTTACGGGGTTATCTATCGCTGAGATTGTCCTAACAAGTGAGCATATCGCGAGAAACCAAAGGACGAAAAAGATGTAGGTAACTGCATTATACTCTAGAAGGGTAGATAGTTGGTCTAGATACTTCCATATCTGAGATATCTGTGAAAATGGTAAAAGCAAACCAGCCAACAGCGCACCAACTTTGACATCCGTAGCGCGAATTGTTGCTTGGCAGTCTTGGATTGCAGCCATGATAAAACCTGACTTACTATCCATTGTTCTTGACCCACTCGTTCATAATAGTATTGATTACGTTGCCATGGTAACAGTCTCGATTGTCGTTTTTCTTAAACAAACCTTTGTTGTGATTATTTAAGTTGTGATGGAAATTGTTTGAGACCATTATTTCGCGGTCTCCGACCGTTTTGTTTCCATAACCACACAGCTTTGCCGCCTCACTAACTAGGTTGCCAAGCCAAACCACTTCATTTATGCCGCTACCCTTGTATCCTGACTTTATGAGTAGAGAGCTTCCCCAAGCAGCTCCTATGCCAACGGTCAGTTCTGAATATTTCTTTTTCCTCAACTTGATATTTAGCACATCAATGAGAGAGGCTACCTCGCAAGCGATATTGAACACTTTATCTATATCACTCTTATTGGGGGTATCGAAGATCCCCCAAACACAATCTCCCTCTATGCTAATCTCGCTAACTTTTGGGTGATTCTTCATAATCGCAACTAATTCAGAAATATATGTTTTATAAATTTTCGCAAGTACGGGCTTGGTGTGCTTTGCATTGATAGCCTTGGAGCCTCTGATGTCAACAAACAAAGCAGAGCATTTAACGTTAAAGCCATTAGTAAAGGTCAAATCATCGCGAGATGGTATCGAGTCCTTGTCTTTGTAGTCTGCGTCAGCGCCTTTTAGAATTTCATCAATGCGCTCCCTACTTTTCGCAAAGTCATATGCGCTATATTCTGCTTTCATTCACTATCCTTTAACCTTCGTTTCGGTATGATGCGTGAACACCGTCTTGATAGCCCATTGCAAATGCAGCGTGAGGGCTTTTGTGGCGCACGGTGCCTGCTTGGCTTTCTGGTAGTGAGTCAATATCTAGATTTAAATTTTCTGAGCGTTCTAGACCCGCTTGATAACCCCTTTCATATGCGCAGCCACTACACTTATGACGACCCGCGCCACTTTGGTCATGGGGAAGTGATTCGAAAAAAGGCCATTCTCTATGCGCGTTATTGCAAACGGTCATCGCGTGATTCCTTAACGTTTCTTGTTGGATTGAGACAGGACGGACGCAGCGAACTCTTTGGTTTCTTCGCTGTATTTGTCGCTTTGGAGGACGGTAGAAGCTTTGGTTTCCATCTCCTTGCCAGTTTGCTTGTCCTTGTCTGCTTGTGACATCGCACTAGCAGCTAAAGACTTTTTGATTTTTGACGCTTTAGGGTCTGAAAGGGTTTTAGCAGCCTTCGATGCCACCTTCTTGGATGTGGTTTTCTTGTTCATAAATCCCTCTAAAAGGTAGGTTATTTAGTGACCATATACTATCTAAGGGCTATTTCTGCGATTTCAATGTTAGAACATAAAAATATTTAAAATCAATGCTTTATTTATGAAATTATCAGTAGTGATGTTCCTTTGCTAGACGTCGATGCTTTGATAAAGTGAAGAATGATTTGTTCGGGACAGACTCAAAATGAAGGAAGAACATCACTATGGTAAGACCTAGGATTTGTAGACAAATTCAGATTAGGAAAATTGGTGCACGTTTGGCATGAGCGTCTCTAACTCTAAATGGACGAAACACACAATGGGGCACTTTTGAGGTATAAAGTACCAAAGGTAAAAATTCCATCGATGAAGGGGCTGGGCAAAACCTTGTTGCGAACTTCATATTACAGAGTGAACTCGGATAACTTCACTACTATAAAAGCCTTCCAATTTGATGTTTGCAAAAAGTTATTTTGCAAACATCAAAAATGTCGCTGAAATCAATATATAAATTTATAACACTCATTATACTAAAACCAATAACCAACTGATTTTAATCTAAATTATCACAATATTTGTTTGGTATATTATATTCGAATGATACTAATGCACCATTCACTCGAAACTCTAGCCATACAGCCTGCCCATGTCAGTCAACAGTGTGCAAAGTTCTCTTGAAATACAAAAGGACATAAACTTCATCGATAAATACAACTCAACGTTAATGCAAATAACGTAATGAAAAAACCCGCTTAAATTCTCAATATTATAAAAATTAGCGCCAATGCATTGACAGTAGTAAAAAATATACATAGTGTTCATGAGCAAATTGCAGTCGGCTACCGAGTATGTTACTCACTTTTCCGCTCCCCCTCTGTTGCACGGGAGGTTTCAGCTGCAAACCCGGACATTGCTCCGGTTCATTCTTTATGTGAAACCTAACTCCCATTTTTTTGGAGAAAACTATGTGCAGGATTGATGCGCCATTTGGCACTCGCTCCCTCGATGAAAAAAAAGATCCCGTCGAACGCTTCGTACAAGCACTCGACGAGTTTGAAGTAAAAGACAATTTACGAACGTTATTGATTAAACACTTTTCAGAAAACTGGATTGATGTTTTTTATAACTCTTCACGTCTTGAAGATGCATTGACTACTGCTAACGAGCAGAGCTCTGAAGCAGGAAAATGCGTAGCGCTTGCGTTTTGCCAAAATATAAACACACGTTTTCGGCTACAACCATTTCGTGATGACGATTCTTATAGAGAGTCATTGCTTTTCAAATTTTTGACTGATGTGGGAGTTATGTATTTCCCAACATCTCCTTACGATTTCTACAAAGCGGGAATAGAAAGACATCTTCACTCATATGCTTGGTTTATTCGAAATCACTATGGTGATGAGTTTTTTTTCACCAAAGAGTTCTTTAATGATAAAGCATTCTGCTCTCTAAATGGAAATGAGAGATTACACATTCTTTGGGATTGCTTGTACTTTATAGCTCCTACGTTTGACCGTTTAAGATACCACTCTGACGACTCAACCTTAGTTAAAGGACTACTATCTCTAGCTTCATCAAACGATAGCTCCAACTGTCCCAGTGAAGATACCCAATCTATTCAACTAGGTCTAGATTTCTTAAAAGCATGGATCAAACATGATGCTGAAATAGGGCGTATTTCTTCTGACTTATCTGATTTTTTCTGGGGAACCCCATGGAAAAAGCTTGAGGAACTAGTTAGACAGAATGACGATGAAGAAGCCAACAATTCTCTATCTAACTGGCTCATCAACACAAAGCGAGAACTTAATAAACATCTACTTCTCAATTTCAACTTAGACAATGCTTCAATTTCCGAATCTGAACTGTGGTCCAATCAATTAGAGCGATATTTTAACGATATATCCCACCATCTTTACAACGAATTAGATTGGGAGGCCCCCTGTTTTGAAGAACTAAATATTCGTCTTAAGAGCGAGTTGGAAAATTTGTGTTCTCAGTTGGACTCGAGGCAGTTAGAAACATGGATCAAATGGTCGATTCAGCAAGATTTTGAACGTATTTTAAGTAACAAGAAAAGGTCGCCAGAATTGCCTAACAGCTCAGAGAGATGGGTATGCGAAGCGTTTTTTGGTATTTGGAAAGATCTTTTCTTGGCAAACATTAGTGCGCGAGAAGTTAAAGAGCAACTTCATGTTTTGTCGGCCATTCCCCCTGTAAGAAGAGGGGAATCTGCCGAGTTTAGTTTGACCTGTTCTGAATGGTGGCGTGGACTGTTAAATAAGCTTCCAGAAATAGATAATTTCCCTAAAACGTTAATCCCAGAGTGGACTATCACAGCTACTCGTTGTTTACACGAGCAAAATCTACTTCCATATATCGATAAAAGTATAGGCATTTTAAGACAAAAAGTATCCAGTGCAGGAGAACCTGAAGAACAGGAAGGGCATGACGATCAACTCAAACAACTGCTAGAAAAGCTCGATCGCTTACAACCTAACAAATCCTTTCGTCATCGCCTGCTACTAATGCGCACTTATGGCCTACCGCTTTCTGATGAATCGATTTCTTGGGGAAGCCTATTCAACAACAGTAAATCAACTCAGTGGTATGTTCCAGCGAGTGATCTTGCACCTAAACTGTTTCAAAAACACCTAGATGTTGGGTTGACCGAACCAGCAGAACAGCATTTAAAAAATCTACTGGATCCATATGGCACATGCACTAATGAGTTAGTAGAGTTTTGTCTGAGCCGTTTGCGCCTTCGCAAGGGAGAGAAAGCTAAAGACAAGCAATACACTGCGGAGCAGATAGTAGAGCAATCTTCAATTTGGCGTCAGGGATACTTAAAAGCTTTGACTGAGTTAGGGTTTGATCTAAATGGAAAAGTACATAAGGCCGTGTATTTCATCAAACAGTCAGACCCTGATCCTGATGTACGCGCAATTGCCAGCGAGTGTTACAAAGCTGTCCGTAGAAAAGCGAAAAAGAGTCCTACTATTCCAAGTTTAAAACGAGGCATTATTGCTGCTGAATGGTGGCTACTTATCTGCCAACGACAAGAACTAGGTCTGGCGATAAACTATGAGGACGCCATCAAATCTAGACGCAACTTAATGCGCAACCCATAAATTACTTTTAATTCATTCATCTAAATCTTGGTGTACTGGAGCCTGATGCTCCTACTCTGACGTTTTCCGTCCGCCATGTAAAAACTTTACGGTCTGCAAGAGCAGGCCTGTCAAGGAGTATACGTATGCGTACAACAAATCACTTTGTAACAAAAACTGGCAACTTAACAACCTGTAAGCAGTTAAATGAACTAGTAATCAACTGGCACATTACTGAGACATGCAACTATAACTGTACCTATTGTTTTGCAAAATGGGGAAAACCTAACGAACTGAATCGTTCATTAACATCTATCGAAAAATTACTCGATGAACTAGCTAACTATTTCATTCATGGCAATCCCGAGATAAAAAGAACTCTCGATTACAAGGATGTACGTTTAAATTTTGCTGGTGGCGAACCAATGATGTTAGGACACCCATTTTCATCAGCGTTAATGATGGCGAAACAAAAAGGATTTAAAACATCAATTATTACTAATGGTAGCTATCTGCTAAAACGCCGCTTTACACTTCCAAAAAACACTCTAGACATGATCGGCATCAGTTTCGACAGTCAATATTATCATGTCAGAAAAGAGTTGGGCCGGATTGACCGCAAGGGTAATTCATTAAACATAGATGAATTAAAGCTAGCAATCGAACAGCTATCACTTACACAAAAAGACTTAAGAACCAAAATTAACACCGTTGTAAATGCTCTGAACTGGGAAGAAGATTTATCTCCGTTAATCTCATGTGTAGAGCCTGATAAATGGAAGGTTCTTCAGGTAATGCCCGGTGGTCCGAATGACCTATTAATTTCTGATGAACAATTTAATAGTTTTATTGAACGTCATTCAGATAAAGGTTTACTAATCTCTTCTGAGTCAAACAACACTATGACTGAGTCATACTTGATGATTGATCCCAATGGACGCTTTTACCAAAACACCAAAGGTATGTCAGGCTATATCTACAGTGAACGAATTGGTGATGTAGGCGTTGAGACGGCACTGAATCAAATCAACTTCAACTGTAATCGCTTTATGTCTCGTTACTATGCCGAAAGCTCATCAAACACTTGTGATGAGGTACAGGTATGAAAAGTGATTCTTGTTTTGGAAAATCATCGGGGAAACCATTAAGTATTTATTATACTGAGTTTGAAGCACAAATAGCATCAGAGTATTCTAAAGATGTTTATGGCAATGAATTGATACAGTATAAATGCAAAAAATGCAGTCACTGGCATTTATCACCAAAGTCTAGGATGACACCCTGTAAAAAATGTAGCTGGTGTACAGCCGCGAACGGCGAATACAAGAATTCTTACCGGACGCGTAAAGATGCGAAGCTTAGAGCAAAAATCATTTTTTACGAACAAGGAATTGACTTAAAAGTATATGAATGCAAATACGGTGAAGGCTGGCATTTAACCAAAGGTAGAAACTATTAATTACAGTAAATCTTTTCAGAAAATGGGCAATAACCTTCAGATTTAGGGCTGTAGATTAGAAATCCATAAATAACTTTCTGTAAGATGAACTTGGTCAATTGATTGAACAAGCATCAATAGCATGCCCTTCACATACCCAAACGCCAACTATTTAGCGGGCGTTTAGGTTGCTAAAACGTCAAAAAACATTGCCAGTAAACCTATTTGGGATATATGGCTTTATATCTTAAAGCAAGGTAAGTCTTGATCCGCATACCACCGTTTAATTTCATGCACCGCAGCCTCAGAGCTATCTCCAAGACCTAGCATTGTTGGATACATAATTAAGTCACTACCACTAGGATGACTAACCTTTGTATTAAGAAACGCAACAAGTTCGTCTAGCTTCTCAGGATCAAAGTCGTCCGCTTCTGATTCTAGAAGTAATTCTAAAAACTCTTGCTCTGTATAATCGTGTAAACTATCTCGCATTAGAATGTATCCTTATATGATTTCTGGCTGTATTAATTCTCAAATTATCAATGTGATACACTTCGCCACCATGCTGAATCTGCTTAACGTGATGAATTTCAAAACGCCCCCTTCTACCGCTTTCTGACTGTTGAGACCTTATACAGAAAGGGGCGTTTCCATTTCGAATCTGAGTTAAAGAACGCTTATCAAATTGTTCCATTAGTTCCGGATGATGAACGACTTCTTTCCAGATAGCAGTTTGCAAGTCAGAAAATTTTTTAAATTCTTTCCCTCGCAACGCATCTGCAATTTTCGTCGGTATATACTGCCCTTGCCCTGAGTTAGCTGCGTCACCAAGCCAGTAACCATCTTGCCACTCTACATCTCGTCCTTGTCCTGTTACAACACCCGGCTTATCTCGCGGACCTTCTTTATAAACCACATAAAGTGGAGCAATGCCTGAACTCTCTGGGAACACCAAGATCGCGTCGCGCCAGTCTTGTTCCTCTGGCATCGGTAGCGTAGTAACGCTCGCCTCATCGTTTGAGTGGATTGGCGTAACCAGTATATCTTCTTTTTCGAAGCCATCATCATGGTCAGGCGTGTTTTGCCAACTGGCTTCCCCCTTGCCTGTCGGCGTCCAATAAATCGTCGGTCCGTTTTCTTCCAAACTAACCGACAACTGGCCGTTATCCTCCCCCACATACTTCACGGGGATACGCGTGTCATTAACGTGATAAGCGCGCACGATTGGGTAGTGGTTTTCGGCTTCTGGTTCGGTGATCTGCACTCGAATACGGCTTTGCACCGTGTCCGTTTATCTCAGCTCATCTTCAGTGTATTGCGTATCGTCGCCAAAAAATGATTGCTGCAAGGCGAACAAAGCCTGAATGCCTTCCACTTGCCAACGGTAGCCTTCTACAATTTTATCTTTGAGCGTGCCTGCCATCCTATCCAGTTGCAAGGCTGCGGATTGTTGCGCTTGTTGTTCTTGAGGGTTTCCCGCCATACCAGCAGAGCCCGCCATGGCGGAAAGAGCTTCTGCGGTTTGAATGGTAGATGCCACCGCAACGGGGTTAGCATTGGCTTGATTGAAGAAAGATTAGATAGTCGTAGGCTGGAAACCCATTAGCATTGCACTAATAATTGGGTTCCTATAACGCGACTGAGCGATGATGGGCATTATCTGTTACGCGCCAATTAAAGGCGCTTTCAGAAATAAATATCGGTTTAATCTAATATTTTTTAAACAGTGCATGTATTTCGGGGTCGACATCCGCGATTATATCTAGCAGATCTTTTAGAGTCTTACCATTTTTATTCTGTGTGTTTGGGTTCCCTCCAAAATCTAGAAGCGCTTTAAATACATCATATACATAAGGCTTCTGGTCAAATCCCATTCGTAATGCGCTAACGCCATCATTATTTTCATGCTCAATCAGTTTATCCGCACCGTTTTCAAGTAATAAGCGTATCCCTTCAACATTACGTTGGCGTACTGCATAAATCAGAGGCGTGTTGCCATAACTATCTATTGCGTTGACATCTAAGCCTTGGTCAATCAGAAATTGAATCGTAGCAATCGGGGTTCTGTCTTCTGGGTCTGGAGATGTAGACATAAACATCTGATGTAAATAAGTCCACTTATCATTTCCGGTCACTTTTAAAACGTCAATACCTTGTTTTTGAAAGGCGACTACTTCATCAATTTCTCCATCTCTCAGAGCTTCATAGAATTTGAATTCAGGTGAATCTACATAACTCATTTTTGTTGCCTCTTCTTTAAGAATCTTCGCATATCTGCAAGGATATCATTTAATTGATCTTTCCCCGGCTTTTCATTTACATGACTGAGGTTGGTGATCCTATCTTCAATTTGATAATAATCCGGACGAGTGTTCATAAAATCATTGAGTTGCTCTTGCGTCATGCCCAACTCATCCGCGGCTGTAATCACTCTGCGATTTTCAACACCAGACTTGTGACCATAATGCCAATCGGTCAGAACATTACCATCTCGGTCAATAAAATTACCATTAACATCCGTCCTCGCATTCGCTTCAATCTGCCTTTTCGTTTCAGCTCGTAATGAAGGGCGCTGTAACGCCGATTTTGGTTCTCCTGATGATGCGTAACGGCCTTTTTCATCTCTTAGCTGGTACACCACATAAAGTGGAGCAATGCCTGAACTCTCAGGGAACACCAAGATCGCATCGCGCCAGTCTTGCTCCTCTGGCATCGGTAGCGTGGTAACGCTCACTTCATCGTTTGAGTGGATTGGCGTAACCAGTATATCTTCTTTTTCGAAGCCATCATCATGGTCAGGCGTGTTTTGCCAACTGGCTTCCCCCTCTCCTATCGGCGTCCAATAGATCGTCGGTCCGTTTTCTTCCAAACTAACCGACAACTGACCGTTCTCTTCTCCTACATACTTCACGGGGATACGCGTGTCATTAACGTGATAAGCGCGCACGATTGGGTAGTGGTTTTCGGCTTCTGGTTCGGTGATCTGCACTCGAATACGACTTTGCACTGTGTCCGTTTCTCTCAACTCATCTTCAGTGTATTGCGTATCATCACCAAAAAATGATTGCTGCAGGGCAAACAAAGCCTGAATGCCTTCCACTTGCCAACGGTAGCCTTCTACAATTTTATCTTTGAGCGTGCCTGCCATTCTATCCAGTTGCAGCGCTGCGGATTGTTGCGCTTGTTGTTCTTGAGGGTTTCCCGCCATACCAGCAGAGCCCGCCATGGCGGAAAGAGCTTCAGCGGTTTGAATGGTAGATGCCACCGCAACGGGGTTAGGGGCAGCATTGGCTTGACTGAAGAAAAAAGACCAAGGTCCAAAGTTATCCACCGGCTCATATTCATGCCCTGCATCAACGCAACCATGAGGCTGGTTGCAAGATTTGGCGAACACTCTATAAGGCGTGACGTCTTTGACTCGAACCAAAGCAATGTCGAGCGCACCAAGGCTCGCTTGGTTCAAAGATTTGATCGTGCCACCACTGAGGAAACGCTCGCGGTGGTCGTAATAGCTGTTTGCGATGGTGTTGTAAATTTTAGGTGGCTGGGGTGGAAAACCGGTTTTAGAGGCCTTTGGTTCAACGTGCTGGTTAACGTCGCCACGTGATATCGCAGGCTCTTTAATCGCCGCTAATAGCGATGGAAGTGTCAGTTCTACGCCGTGTTCTTGTAGCCACGCATCGCTGATGGCGTCGAGTTCATCACGTTCGATTTGTTTATCAAGATAAACCAGATATTGGTCTTCAACTACTTTCCCTGCCAGCTTCCAATACACCAAAATGGCGGTTTGGTTTTTGTTATACCCCCGCTCTGGGTTTAACGCCGTTGATGTGGTTTTAGTGGCGTAAAAACTCCAATTTCCGTCACCGATAACACGGTATTCCTGAATCAGTCGTTTTTCATGAAAATGGTAAAAATAGCCTTGCGTCGGCAACCCTAATCGTAAACCTCTTTTGACCGTCGGAATAATTGGAATAAACGCTTCGTTTGCTAGGTTTGAATTGATGCTGTTTACCGCCACTGGCTGGTGAGGGCTAAGCCCTAAACGCGCACTGCCAATGCTCACCGCCAAACGTTTCGGCTCGTTTTCTGCCGCGTGTACTTTGTACAAGGTTCCTTGCGCTGTTTTGCTGGTTTGCCAATCACCAAGTAAGGTTTCTTTTTCTGTTTTCCCAAGCGCAAATTGGGTATGCGCTTCGCTGCGCAAGGTATCTTCACTGCAACCCACTTCGAAGCAATATTCGTAGTTGAGTGCAGCGGGGGTTTCTGCCGCAGAAGGAATGACTGGCTCTGGTGTGTACGGTGGCATAGGCGCTGCGGGGTTTAAGTTGCCTGAACCACCGCCGCCAACAAAACCGTTCATTTTAGTACGTGATACAAAAGCATGGCGTGCAGAAGGGGTGATAATATCTGTCGCTTGTGTGTTGATTGCCCATGTTTTGACTCCGGATGAAGCAGATTCATTGATAAACATTGGGACTGATGGGCAATCATTTAACAGTGCGAGGTGCCCTTCACGCAATTGGTCTTTGAACTTGTCGATACCCATTTTAGAGGGTATGACGCCCGCTAATTCTGATTGGGAAAGAGGAGTAAAATCGGCTTCGACTTGGCTAAACTCGTAAGCCATTAATTCAGAGGTTGGCACCACTTTATACGACACAGAGTCACCCCGTTATGTGATCAATAATATGTAGGTATACACATTACTACTCAATAACTATGCCAATAACCATAGCATTAAAAATCAATAAGTTAAGATGATAAATGTGATTTTTGGGCAACTTCTTGCTCAGCGTGAGCAAATAGTTGCCTGACTGGGCAATATCTTGCTCGATTGGGTACTGATTTTGGCGAGAGATGGAACCTATATTTATCCGTAGAAAGGAGTGCTATAGATATAAGTTATTTTGCAAACATCACCTGAGTATTTGGATGAAATCAGCCAATCAATTTATTTTTATATTGCTCTGGGGTTTGTCCGGAGTATTTCTTAAACATTGCAATATATGGGCTGGCTTGGTTGTAACCCAACGTGAGTGCGACTTCTTTGACAGAATGCCCTTTTTGTAGCAAATCCATCGAGTAGAGATAGCGAACTCTCAAGCGCCATTCTGTAAAACTCATACCCAAATCGGCTTGGCAGTGGCGAGCCAGCGTGCGCTCAGTTGTATGGACACGTTCCGCCCACACACACAAACTGGTTGTATCGGTAGGATCTTCTTCAACAGCAGACAAAATTGGCGCAAGGTATTTGTTATCCGTCGAGGGTAAGAAATGGTGTTGCGTATCTCGTGTCGCAAGCTGATCTAATAATACTTGTACTAAGCGTTTATCCGCTTCGCTCTGGGCAACATTGATTCGTCGAGTTCTAAAGTCATCAATAATTGTTGAGGCTATCGGTGTCACGCGAATCAAACTGGTTTTATCTGGGAAACTTTCCGTCAGGTGCATTGAAACGTTCAAGGAACAGTAAGATAATGGTTTGCGATTGTAACTGGTATGCATCACACCCGGCGGCACCCAGATAGCTAAATGGGGAGGTGCGAGAAAGCGTGTATCTTCCACTTCCATCTCAAGAATACCGCCACTGATCAATTGCACTTGCCCCCATGGATGGCTATGCACTCGCGTTTCTGTATTCGATAAGAACGCTTCAAAATTCATAAATACATCAGATGGAGCCTTGTCGAATGATAACGACGGGTGCAGGTGTTTGGCTGATTTTCTCAAACTTGTCTTCCTAAAACTTATTATGTCTCAATAGAGATACATACTATTATACAGACCTGAGAAACTACCCGCCACCTTAACAATGCGATGAATCTCACATGATCTACCTACTCCCTATACTCACCGTTTTCATCTGGGGGATGAATGCCATTGCCAGTAAGATGGCTGCCACGATCATTGAACCGAGTGCAATGAGCTTCTATCGCTGGCTATTTGCGATTTTTATTTTAACGCCATTTTGCTTAGCTAAGGTGGTTCGCCTTTGGTGCGATATCAAACCGCATTTAGGTAAGCTCGCCTTTCTCGGGTTTTTAGGCATGGTGATTAACCAATCTTGTGGTTACTACGCAGCACTGACAACCACGGCGTCAAACATGTCGCTGATTACCGCATTGGTTCCTCTGATGAGTATCTTTATCAGTGTGCCTTTGTTGGGTAAACCTATTTCACGTAATAGTATTTTGGGTGGGATCATCGCTTTAGTGGGGCTAGCCTATATGCTTGGTAAGGGAGACATGCTGTTTTTCTTAACGCAAAAAATCACTCCCGGCGATGCTTTAATGGTAGTGGCCTCTCTTGCATACGCTATGTATTGCGTGCTGATTAAACGCTGGAAAATGCAGTTACCCAACACCATCCTAATCTATATGCAGGGTTTAGCTGCAATGGTGATGCTGGCACCTATTTGGTTAACCAGTGATCAGCTTTTACCACCAAGCGAGGCTATGCCTATAATACTATTCGCCTCAATAGCAGCCTCAATTGCGGCACCATGGATGTGGATAAAATCCATAGATGTCATTGGAGCAGATAATAGCGCTATGTTCATGAATTTATTACCGGTAGTGGCGGTAACGCTAGCGGTGCTCTTATTGGGAGAAACCGTTCATCTCTACCATTTTGTCGGCGGTATTATGGTTATTAGTGGTGTAATTTTGGCACAACTAAAACGCGGTAAGAAAGACAACATAGAGTCCAATATACTCAATAACGATCTAGCCTAATATGGTTTGTGCTCTGGTTTAACTCGCTAATGGGTTTAGGTAATAGTGCGCTAGACCCAACTAGCGCACTTCATCACAACGGCAAAGCTGGAAGGCTAATAACAGATTTTCACATCAGTACGAGGCACGGCACAACAAGCTAAGACTTCACCACCGGCGACATCAATATGTGCAAGCGCAGGTGCTTCAGGGTGGCTCACTTCCCCACTGACTACTTTTACCCGACAAGCTCCACAAAGCCCAGCTCTGCAGCTATTCGATATATGGATCTCTGCGTTTTCGGCCTGTTCTAAAACCGACCCCTGATTGTCACCGATAAATGTGTAACCATTAATTGTGACCTTGAGTGATTTCTCAACGTGATGTTCAACTCGCTCAGCAGTAAAGGCTTCTTGATGGTATTGATTTGGGCTTAATCCAGCTTGAATCAATAATGATTTTGCCTGCTGCATAAACCCTTCCGGACCACATACAAACACCTCTCGTTGAGACACGTCTTTAACTTGCTTTAAATGCATCGCACTTAAACGACCTTTTAAACCAAACCAATTCAGTGGTGCTTGTGATAATGAAATAAGGATAGTGAGCCCCGCATGTTGCTGGGATAGATGCTCTAACTCTTCCCGATAAGGTATGTCTTCCTCGATACTGCACTGATGATAAAACACCACATCATCCAGTGTTTGCTGATCGGCCATAAAGCGTAGCATTGAAATCATCGGCGTTACGCCACTTCCTGCAGATAGCAGCAGAGTTGACCTATTGTGATGATCTTCCCCGTGAAAGACGCCATCAGGCGATTGACAGCTTAGTGCATCACCTACTTGTAAATGTTCGGCTAGCCAGTTTGAGACGCGACCACCCGCTATTTTCTTTACTGAAATAGCGATTTTATCTGGACGAGATGGCGACGATGATAAGGTATAGCGGCGCGAGATACTCTCACCATCAATATCAACCAGAATCGGAAGGTGTTGCCCAGACTTATATGATAAATTTTGATTACTCTCCAGCCAAAAGGTAATAAAATCTCGAGCAGTTTCTTCTCGTTCCACACACTTTAGTGAATGTATCTTGGGTGACTTGTCTGTGTAATATTCTTTCTCTTTATACTCAAGCACTTCGATCTCATCACCGGCGCAAATTACCCCTTCATTTTTTGCCACTAAGTTTTGCCCAAAAAACACACCGCCAAACTCGTTAGCTCGAAATTCTGATAGCGTCTTTAATGGCTCTTTGCTTGGTCTGAACTTACCGCTTTGCACATCCACTGTGGTTAATATGCAGCGCTCACACGGTTTAACCGCTTCAAACTCCACCTCGCCAATACGGATACGCTTCCAGCTATCTTCTACAAATGGTTCGCGGCTTGAGGCAATAAGATTCGTTCGAAATTGCTCCATGCTATGCAACTCTTGGCTACGGGCATTCAATTCATCCAACGAACCTTGGCTGATAATAAGTAGCGGATAACCATCGGCAAAACTCACGTTGTGACCAAGCATCTCCCTGACCCTAGTGGATTGTTCTCCGCTGTACAGCAACTCCACTTTCTTGCCAACAACGCTGCTGAACCAGTCATTCGCCTCATCAGTGGTGGTGTAAGCTTCAAAAGTATCTTTCCACACCGTTGCACAAGTCGGTTGCATCTTGAATTCTTTATAGCGAATGATGAGAGGATGACGATCAGGAGCAGTAAAACGCAAACCATCCGGACTAAGAACCGATTTAATTTTGACCATTTGCGGATATTTACGCGCTGTCACCATAGAGCCATCAGACAATGCCAGCATAAAGCGACGATCAAACATCAAACCTTGCTTTTCAACCCATGCCGTTGATAGAGCGAGACCACCAACTGACTTGACAGGAAATACATTAATTTGTGAGAGGGTTGTGGCTGTCATTGCTATTCCTTAGTAATAATTATGTGGTTGCTGTTCTTATCTCTCGGTTGCATTGTCTGTCACTATAACGCAAACGTTTAGCTATTTGTTGGGCAAAGATAACCGATAAAATAAAAATGAGATGAAATCACCCACGCTTTCCTCTATCATCCTGTCGCCTAAGCACACTGATTTGCACATGCAGACCATCGACTTAGGCTCCAATCAGATAACAAACTCATGGTGGGAGCTAACATGACAACTATTACGATTACTCGTCCGGATGACTGGCACGTTCACCTTCGCGATGGCGAAGTTCTTAAAGATACCGTGCGAGATATCAGCCGTTATAACGGCCGTGCGCTAATCATGCCAAATACTATCCCACCAATTATCGATACAGAAATGGCTCTTGCCTATCGTGATCGAATTATGGCTGAAAAACCAAGCGCTCAGTTTGAGCCTTTGATGGCGCTATACCTAACAGATAACACAACAGTTGATGAAATCCACAAAGCAAAAGCATCTGGCAAAATTGTTGCTGCAAAGCTTTATCCTGCCGGTGCTACGACCAATTCAGATTCAGGCGTCACCTCTGCTCAGAACATTTACCCTGTGTTAGAAGCAATGCAAGAAGTCGACATGTTGTTGTTGATACATGGCGAAGTGACCCATCACGATGTAGACATCTTCGACCGCGAAAAGCAGTTCCTAGATACCGTTTTGGCACCGATCGTCAACGACTTCCCTAAGCTAAAGATTGTGCTTGAACATATTACGACAGCAGATGCGGCAAACTTCGTCTCAAATGCAGGTGATAATGTTGCAGCTACCATCACAGCGCATCACTTGATGTATAACCGCAACCATATGTTGGTTGGCGGGATTAAGCCTCACTTCTACTGCCTACCAATTCTAAAGCGCAATACACATCAACAAGCTTTGGTGAAGGCTGCGACCAGCGGTAACAAGAAATTCTTTTTAGGTACCGATTCAGCACCACATGCAAAAGGTATGAAAGAAGCGGCCTGTGGGTGCGCGGGATCATACACAGCACATGCCGCGCTTGAGCTGTATGCAGAGGTCTTTGAACAAGAAGGAAAATTGGGCAACTTAGAGGCATTCGCTAGCCACAATGGTCCTGACTTCTACGGCATTCCACGCAATACTGATATGGTAACTCTAACGAAAGAAGAGTGGGCTGTCCCTGCGAGCATGCCATTTGGTACTGACATTGTAGTACCAATTAAAGCAGGTGAAACTGTCACATGGACAGTGAAATAAACACCACTGCTAGCTGGGTATGATTCAATGAAAAACGCCTCACAAAGTGAGGCGTTTTAGTCAAATTAATATAGTTTCAACGATTATTTAAATTCAAACTTACCTTTCATAATCGCCCAATGCCCTGGGAACGAACAGAAGAAAGTATAGTCACCACCAGATGTTAGGCTACTTGTGCTGAAAGTAAGCGTCGTTTGCTCACCGCCACCGATAACTTTAGAAAAAGCATACACGCGATCATCGCCCGGCTTGATGTAGCTATTGTCGATGCCAGCACTCATCCCTTCAGTACCTACGCTCTGAACATTCGCTGTATCTGTAATAACAATGTTATGCCCCATTGAAGCGGCAGGAAGGCTTCCCGTATGTTTGAGTGTGATAGACACTTCTTCACAGGTTGCTGGCACACTGATGATATCCGTTGAAAATTTCATCATGTCGTTTGCTTCAAGAGTCACTTCACAGCTGGCGCTTGCTTGGGCTGAAAATGCTGCTGCAAATAGTGTTGTAATCGAAAGCAAGTAACGAAGTTTCATTATTTATCTCCTTATTGAAAGCTGCCAACATTGTACTTAAATGAAAAGCATTTACTACTGCGCATCTCTCAATTAACACTTATGCAGCAAATTCATTAACTTGTATTGGTCACTTAAATAAGAAAACCCCGCTAGGCAAAGCCTAACGGGGTTTATTCTTACTCGCAGCGATCCAGCTACTAAAAGTGCTCCCTGCATCAAATCCTTGATAGCACGCTGATTCCTTCAGCATTTCCTTAACATCACTGTCCTAGCGGTGTCCTTTGCTTTCCATGCTAGCCATCTTTCCTAGATAACTATATCTTCTTCCTGAAGATGACCAATCCTTGGGTCTTTCCTGTTCCGTGTCTGCATCCTGCCGACACCTTTAATTTAAACAATTTCCCCTAAAGGGACAATATACCAATTGATTTAGCTTCAATAGAAAATAACCAAAAACAACATGCAATCGTTTAAATTCAATTACTTAAGTAAAACTCCGAGCAATTCCCTCACCAACTTCGTGCTGAAATCTCACATTCTTGTGAGATATCTCTTACAAGTCAAACATACAAAATGCTCGAGACAAATACTCGCTCTTGGCTATTAATTGCACTTTTTCTGTATGAAACAAGCTTAAACTAGGTACTAACCCTTTAAAAAGTGGGATAATATTAAATCTAGCAAGTGGATATCTCTTCACTCAAATTGAGTTGAAGTCCACTTTAAATTTCTAATTACTATTCTTGTTGAGGAAACGCAATGATCTCGAAATGGGCACAACGCTTTTACCAGATGGCAGAACTTGTTGGCTCCTGGAGTAAAGATCCATCAACACAAGTTGGTGCTGTCATTACCAAACAAAACCGTATTGTTTCAGTTGGCTTCAATGGTTATCCACATGGAATTTCTGACAGTGCAATAACTGATGATCGTGAGATGAAGTATCTTAAAACACTGCATGCGGAAGAAAATGCGATTCTGTTTGCTAAGCGAGATTTAGATTCCTGCGAAATTTGGGTAACACATTTTCCTTGCCCAAACTGCGCTGCTAAAATAATCCAAACGGGTATTTCTGCGGTACATTGCCCAGAGCAAACTGAAGATTTTCTATCCCGATGGGGTGAAAAAATCGAAATCAGCCAAGAGATGTTTTTGCAGGCTGGCGTCGCGGTAAACTGGTTACCGTTAGAAGATCTCGCACAATCGGCTCGCTAAGCCATAGGCGCTGCTTTTTTTGTTACTGAAGCAGCGCTATACCCAAGAAACCTGAAGATGCAGGTAGGCGGCAAGTAAGAAAGTCCCCTGAGCATAGGTGAACTATGTGATTGGGGCGCACGACACAGCCAACACCGCTGCAACTTCAAGTATGACGGGTATAAATCCATTCACTACATAACCCCTTTACCAAGCTTAATGTACAGCCGCAGGGCAGAATAGAGACTACGAACTGAATCTCGCCACCGTAAAAACGTTAACTAACTCACATTTATATACTCACAAAGCCGTTCTCACTCCTACCCCTCGATGCCATTACTGCCACCTGCACGTCAATTTTCCGATAACGCATGCTGATTATTACCGAATATGTTGATTTGTTATCACAGATCTCATTAACAAACTTGTTGTTGCATTGTTTCAACACACCAAGATCGATTAAGTGTTTTTTAACTAAAAATAAGCACCTCAGTTTGGGAATGTCAATTAGCGATTACGCGCATTAATTCACCATTTAAACGAATGAAAATGACACTATTCAGGCGATCCAATGGCAATTATTTTTCCTAGCAGAATAAGGGTCCGGACATTACAATTCTGCCACATAAAAATTACAACAAATTCACTGCCTCATTCCATGAGGTGGACGCTCAACTCAAAACGTGAAAAGGTCCTAAGCTCAATGAGTCCTGAAAAACATCTTCTCGACTGGCAAACGAACCAAACGGTTGCCGAAACAATCTCGCCATTACTCGGTCAACTATATCGCCAAAAAGGGGTTGAAGTATTATTGTTCGGCAAAACCTTAATTAATGCCCCAACCATAGACATTATTAAAACCCATCGACTCTCTCGGCATTATAGTGGTACTACTATAACCCCTACCCAAACTTTGCCTTTAATCCAAGCTCTAGTGGATATGCCTCTATCACCTTGCAAGATAGATGTCGGTCAACTGGCGGATAAGTTCTGGAAGAACAATAGTGATACACACACACTAAAAGACTTTCTTCACTCGGCACTCGTCACTGCGATGAATGGCGAAGGTGTTGGGACACCAAAAGACGTTGTATTGTACGGTTTTGGTCGCATAGGTCGCTTGTTAACTCGTCTACTTGTCGAAAAAAGTGGCCCTGGCTATCCACTACGACTGCGCGCGATCGTAGTGCGTGGCGGTAAGCATGGCGATCTTCAAAAACGAGCTAGCCTATTACGACGTGATTCAGTTCATGGGCAATTCAATGGCAGCATTATCGTCGATGAAGAGCGTAAAGCGATTATCGCCAATGGCAATTACATTCAAATCATCTATGCAAACCAACCTGAAGATGTCGATTACACACAATATGGCATTAACGACGCGCTGATCGTAGATAACACCGGCGTATGGCGTGACAGTGAAGGTCTAAGCAAACATCTATCTTCGAAAGGTGCTAAAAAAGTGCTACTGACCGCGCCTGGTAAAGGTGACATCAAGAACGTTGTATTCGGCGTCAACGAGCAGGTCATTCAACCAGAAGATTTGATTATATCGGCAGCAAGCTGTACCACCAATGCCATTACTCCGGTACTCAAAGCCGTCAATGACCGTTATGGTATTGACTCTGGTCACATAGAAACTGTGCATTCATTTACCAATGACCAAAATCTAATCGACAATTTCCACACTGGTGAAAGGCGTGGTCGTAGCGCTTCATTGAACATGGTATTAACCTCGACTGGTGCAGCGAAAGCGGTTTCAAAAGCACTTCCTGAACTCACTGGGAAGCTAACAGGCAACGCGATACGCGTTCCAACGCCAAACGTGTCAATGGCAGTGGCTAATCTCAACCTTGCCAATTCAGTCGAATGTGATGAGTTAAACACTTACCTACGTGACATGTCGTTGAAATCTGAATTGGCTGGGCAAATTGACTACACAGATTCGACCGAAGTAGTATCCACCGATTTGGTTGGTTCTCGCTTCGCTGGTGTGGTGGATGGTGCAGCAACGATTGCACAAGACAAACGCTGTGTACTTTATATTTGGTATGACAACGAATTCGGCTACAGCTGCCAAGTTGTCCACTGTATGGAACAGATGATGGGCGTTCGCTACAACACCCTCGCTTAGATTATAAAATCTCCACAATATAATCATTATAAGTAACACTTTATATTTGCCACTTCACATTTGAAGTGGCTTTTTTAGTACGCATAGGCAGAAAAAACCGTTATAACCTTATAAACATATTCATGTTCAATTCATCTAATCCATCGTATTCTGAGGCTCACTCATTTAAACAGCGTGAACAACTTTCATTTTTCACTTTGAAACGACTGACTAACTAATGAGGTTACATACATGGTCCGCATACTGAACACATTCTTGGCTCTCATCACTGGCTTTATCGTTTTGATTGGAGGGCTGCTCATTGCTATCCCTTTAACCATCATTGGTGCAATTACAGGTAGACGACTACTCAAAGCAGCTGAAAAAGCGCAGCACGCCCAAACTGACCAAGCGAGCGGTAGTCACCGTGTCATCGAGGGTGAGTTTGAAGAAGTTGGCAAATAGGATAGCCATCAAATCACTGCCATCTGATGGAATTTAAGCAATGAAATATTGGATTCGGCACCAGTAACCTTGTTATATTGATAAGTAACTCATTTATGTCAGGGAGTAGCACTATGAGCAAGCAACAAAGGGACGTAACGTTACGCTTCTTAGCTGAACCAAGCGATGTAAACTTTGGTGGCAAAGTCCATGGTGGCGCTGCCATGAAGTGGATCGATTTAGCAGCCTACGCATGCGCCGCAGGTTGGAGTGGAAAATACTGCATCACAGTATATGCTGGTGGTATTCGCTTTGTCTCGCCAATTCATGTGGGCAATTTGGTAGAAGTCAGCGCCAAAGTCATTTATACCGGCAGTAGCTCAATGCACATAGCGATTGATGTTCAAGCCAGTGATCCCAAAGAATTAGCTAACCGTTTAACCACCCACTGTATCGTTATCATGGTCGCGGTAGATGAAGAAGGGAAAACGACAAAAGTGCCTGAATGGTTACCAAAAACGCCAGAAGATATTGAGCTACGCGAATCAGCGATTCGACTAATGAATATGCGTAAGCAGATTGGTGAAGAGATGGAAGCACACGTAAAATACCTAAAATAATCCCTAAGCTAAAATACAATCTGTCTCTAAAGGTATGTAAGACCGAGTAAAACTTTAACTCCTGTCATTTTTCTTTCATCAACCTTTGATTAAATCCCAGCTTAAATTCTTCTGAAGGAATGCAAGCTTGGGAATCAAAGAAACAACATTGGATGAGAATACACTCGTTGACCTAAAAGCGGTTGAATACCAATGGGTACGCACTATGTATGTTGAAGGGTATGACGAGCAGCAGATCAACTATTACATACAGGCATGCTTCGGCGGGGATACCACATTCGCCGATCTATTTCGTCGTGTCGCACTTTCCCAAGAAAGCCTCTACGTGCTATTGCAATACGTAGGATGTGCTCCATCAAATCGCGAATTCTAACAGCGTATCGAAGGATGAGCCCAATCACAAATACTGTCGTCTAAGTTAACAATATTCCATACTACAAACACGAATCTTTGCACCACATCGCATTGAATGTGGACACGACTATTTCTAAATGGATGATGTAATTAGTATCGGAGGTGCAAAAGAAAAAGCCTGAGCAAAGCTCAGGCAGGTTACAAAAACTGTTAGTAGACATAGTAAGGAATCGAAGCTAACAGCCAGCTATGCGTAACGCCAATTTTGCACGCTACTTAACTGATCGGCGGCCAAACCAAGATTGTTAAGTAACGATACATATAGGCGACCTTAGGGTCGCCTTTATCGTTTTAATAGTCCTCACCCAACTCCGATTGAATTCCTCCGACCAATCAGCTCTGAGCAAGAAACTCGATAATTCAAGTATCTCAGTATTTTCAGCTTTAACATTTAATTAATACCAGTTAAATGTGCTATTGAAGAAACTGAAAGAAACCTTAGTTGTAGTTTGTATTATTCTTTTTCAGAAAGCAACCAATTGCGACATGATTCTAAGTTTTCATTTGGCTAACTGAAAGCATACGATCACTTTACGTCTCAAATCAAAAATACTAGCAATAAGTGCATGGTTTAATGTAATAAAACAAGTTTGTTAGTTATTTGTTTCAATCCTTAATGTTAAACCTAAATCTAACTTTAAGGTTGGGCTTACAATTGCGTTCAAAGACAATTTTAGTTCTTTATTCTGAATGTAATGACAAAACTCTACAGCCAAAGAACTGTATTTGAAATATAGTCACGACAGTTGATTTTTTATACTGCGATGCCCTTGAAGTAAAGGTGCTGCATCAACCAATTCTTGCGCTGATACAGGATAAGCTTGTCCAAAACCTTTAACAAAAAGACCTTTTTCTGGCATAAAACGGAACAGCATAAAATCTTGTAGCTCAGTTAACCCTGACACTATCTCGCCGTGTCTATCTTCCATTTGAGAAATAACCTCTCGCCATAGATCAGAATGGCGCTCTACGACCTGAGCAGTGGCATCAAAAGTGAGACGAACACGTGCGAATAGCTGCCGGCTGTTTGCCTCATCTTCAACCATCATTAAAGATACATATGGCGAAACCAATAGATTCTGCGTATGCCGAGCTAACTCAGAGATCAGTACAAAGTAACCATGCTGATTTTGAACAAATGGTGCATAACTCACGTTCGGATACCCTTGGGCATTCACTGTCGCGAGCTGTAACGTGTAGCGATGTTGCTTAAATATTTTCAGATCATTTTCCAGTTTTTCTTTTAGCCGCTGTTGCTGCTCTATATCCATTCCACGCCCCTAATTCCATTTGAGTTCACTATCAAATTGATAATCTTATGTTCAATTTAAATCATAAGTATTGACCATATTCTCAATCGAGCTATACCCAAGAAATTTGAAGGTGCAGGTAGGCGGCAAGTAAGAAAGTCCCCTGAGCATAGGTGAACTATGTGATTGGGACGCACGAACACAGCCAACACCGCTGCAACTTCAAGTATGACGGGTATACCCAAGAAACTTGAAGGTGCAGGTAGACGGCAAGTAAGAAAGTCCCCTGAGCATAGGTGAACTATGTGATTGGGGCGCACGAACATAGCCAACACCGCTGCAACTTCAAGTATGATGTGTATAACTCACTTCATAAAAAAATCCCCTGAACTACAAGTTAATTCAGGGGATTTATATTCAGATACGATAAACGCTTATCTATATTATTCTGCTGGCGTCTCCGCTACTGGCAGTTCAGCAGCTTCAGCAACGGGCGCAGTAAACACTTTCGTTGGCTTTGCTACGATGTTACGGTTTTCTTGATTAACATCCACCAATACCACTTCTAGTGTGTCACCTAAACGAAATTCAACCTGTTTATCAATCGAAACACTACCGTTATCAGCATTGCTCTCGATACGCTCTTTGTTGTCCATGATCAACGAGCTTGGTATAAATGCCGCAGCACCATTCACCAATAGACGAACACGCATTCCAGCACGATTAATATCAAAGATTTCCGCACTGAACTTAGTCGCTTTTGCTGGCTCTTCAGCCAAGGTACGAGCATATAGCCAGTCAGATACGTTGCGTTCAGCCATGTTGTGGTACTTACGATGTAAAGCCAGCTCTTCGCCGACGGTATCATCCGCTGTTTGTTCTGGTTCTTTACCAAGAATATGCGCTTTAAGCATACGGTGGTTGATCATGTCACCATATTTACGAATTGGAGAAGTCCATGTCGCGTAAATGTCTAGCCCCATAGCGAAATGCGGTAGTGGCTGGTTACCCATCTCACTGTATGTTTGCATTTTACGAATTCGGTTGTCTAAGTAGCTGCTATCTTGCTCGCCTAACCAACGACGCAGTGCGGCAAAGCCATCGATAGTCGCAATTGATTCTGCAGTAAATGGCAGATCACCTTGTGGGTTGACCATTTCGACTACTTCAGCAATCTTTTCAGGTTTAATGCCTGCGTGGTGGTTAAATACACCAGAGCCAAACGTAGCTTGTAGTGTTTTACCTGCACAGATATTAGCGGTGATCATCGACTCTTCAACTAAGCGATTTGCGCTACGACGCATATCCGCGTGAATTGCGATCACGTCATTATCTTCACTCAGCTCAAAGCGGTAGTCTGGGCGATCTGGGAATACCACAGCGTTCTTTTCACGCCAACCAGCTCGAGCTAACGAGAATTCATAGAGATCACGTACGATCTGAGCGATTTCGTCTGTTGGTTGCCAAACCGGTGATTCACCGTTTTCTAGCCAATCTGAAAGATGATCGTACGCAAGACGAGCATGGGATTTAATGTTAGCGGCGAAGAATTTAATGTCGTCGCCAATAACACCGTCTTTATCTACTGTTACCGTACAACAAAGCGCAGGACGCACTTCGTCTTGCATCAGTGAGCACAACTCATCGGCAAGATCGCGTGGCAGCATTGGAATATTGCGACCCGGTAAGTAGATAGTAAAGCCGCGCTGACGCGCTACGCTATCCATGTCGCTGTCTGCAGTGATATAAGCAGTAGGATCAGCAATGGCGATAGTAAGAGCAAAGTCACCATTTTCAAGCTTCTGCGCGTGAAGCGCGTCATCCATATCTTTGGTTGATTCACCATCGATAGTAACAAAAGGTACATGTGTCATGTCGATGCGTTCTAAATCCGCATCGTCTTTAATTTCCCAATTGTCGATGCCTTCCGGCTCGCTGTTTGGTAGATCGTTCTGAGCCAAAGTGACCCACCACGGGGCAATTTTGTCATTTGCATCGGTGATCTTTTCGGAAATCTCGACCAAAAAGCCATTACCACCTTTTAATGGGTGGCTAATTAAATGAGCGACGACCCAATCACCTTCAGCGATATCGTTCGGGTTAATACCCTTCTTCACTTTTGCTTTTAGCGATTGTTTTTTCAATTGTGGATGATCAGGCGTAACATTCAACTTGCCTTTGAACATTTTTACTCGCCCGATAAATCGAGTTAGGTTTTGTTCCAATAGCTCTTCAGGCTCAGCCACTTCACGTTCATTCTCTGTACGAATGATCGCTTTTACTTTGTCTCCATGCAGGCATTTCTTCATATAAGGTGGCGGAATAAAAAAACTGGTTTTACTATCCACTTCTAAGAAACCAAAGCCTTTTTCCGTTGCTTTGATTGTGCCTTCCTTCTTAGGTAGGTTTTCTTGAATTTGCTGCTTGAGCTGTGCCAGTAATGGGTTATCTTGGAACATCTTAACTCTATATATAGCTTGTAAAATTGCGCATACTATAACATTGGCACTATAGCCAAGCTATAGAAAGCACTACTTTGTTCACGAATTTGATGCCTAGAATTGAGTAAAATGACAACGATCTATCACAACTGCGACGATAAAAGAGACGATTTCGTCTTTAGAAAGAAATTTTTGTGATGAATTTCAATTTTTTCTAGCTTTTTTTGTGCTTTTAGTGAATAATCCGCCTCCCTTATGTCCCTAGCGGCTTGATGCGATTTAACACTTTTCCGCATCTGAACGGAATCAACTCAATCTGGATTGGTATTGGAATTGGTAGAGCTCGTGGGACCTTTTGTTTTTTTTTGTTAATGGGATCCCAATGACAGATACTGTAATTCAATTTAGTGACTTAGCACTAAATGACGCCATCCTTTCAGCTCTTGATAGCATGGGTTTTGTTTCTCCTACGCCTATCCAAGCAGCAGCAATCCCGCACCTTCTTGCGGGCGCAGATGCTCTAGGTAAAGCTCAAACAGGTACAGGTAAAACAGCGGCATTCTCACTGCCTCTATTGAGCAAATTAGATCTATCTCAGCATAAACCTCAAGCTATCGTACTTGCTCCTACTCGCGAGCTTGCGATTCAAGTAGCGGCTGAGATGAAGAACCTAGGTAAGAACATTTCTGGTCTTAAAGTTCTTGAGATCTACGGTGGTACTTCTATTGTTGACCAAATGCGCGCGCTTAAGAACGGTGCACATGTAATCGTAGGTACTCCTGGTCGTGTTCAAGATCTTATCAACCGTGATCGTCTACACCTAGACGAAGTTCGCACTTTCATTCTTGATGAAGCAGATGAAATGTTGAACATGGGCTTTGTTGACGATGTAACAGCTATCATGGAACACGCGCCATCTACTGCGCAACGCGTTCTATTCTCTGCAACTATGCCTCCAATGCTGAAAAAGATTGTTGAGCGCTTCCTACGTGAGCCAGTTATGGTTGACGTTGCAGGTAAAAACCACACCGTTGATAAAGTTGAGCAACAGTTCTGGGTTGTTAAAGGCGTAGAGAAAGACGAAGCAATGTCTCGTATGCTTGAAACTGAAGAAACTGATGCATCAATCGTTTTCGTTCGTACTCGTCAAGATACAGAACGCCTAGCTGATTGGCTATCTGCTCGTGGCTTTAAAGCTGCAGCACTGCACGGTGATATCCCTCAGTCACTACGTGAACGTACTGTTGACCATATCAAATCTGGCGTAATCGATATCCTAGTTGCAACTGACGTTGTTGCTCGTGGTCTTGACGTTCCTCGTATTACTCACGTATTTAACTACGACATCCCATTCGATGTTGAGTCTTACATCCACCGTATCGGTCGTACTGGCCGTGCTGGACGTAAAGGTAAAGCGATCCTATTGGTTCGTTCTAACCAAATCCGTATGCTACGCACTATCGAGCGCGTGACTAAATCTTCTATGGAAGAAATTCAACTGCCTCTACGTGATGCTGTTGCTCAAGCGCGTCTAGTTAAACTAGGTGCTGAGCTTCAAGCTGAAACAGAACACAAAGCACTAGAGAAGTTTGTTGAACTAGTTGAAAAACTACAAGAATCTCTAGAAATTGATGCTACAACTCTTGCCGCGATTCTTCTTAAACGTCAGCAAGGCAAACGTCCATTGTTCTACATTGGCGAAGACCCAATGGTAGAAGCAATTGCTCGTGACAAGCAACGTCGCCAAGATCGCCGTGATGAAGGTGGTCGTGACGGTGGTCGTCGTGAAGGTGGTCGTAGCTTCAGCACTCAAGATTGGGATACTTACCAATTACAAGTTGGTCGTGAGCAAGGCGTTCAAGTTAAAGACATCGTTGGTGCACTAGCAAACGAACTAGGTCTTGTTAAAGGCTCTATCGGTGCTATCAAGCTAGACCAAGGTCAAACTTACGTTCAGCTTCCAAAAGCTATGGACTCAGAAACCGCTGGTAAACTAAACAAACTACGTATCCGTCAAAAAGAAGTTGGTGCAGTTATCTGTGACTTTAACGACTTCCGCGAACCTCGTGGTCGTGATGGTGGTGGTCGTCGTGATGGCGGCGGTGCACGTCGTGACGGTGGCTTCCGTGGCAACCGTGAAGGTGGCGGTCATCGTGGTAACCGCGAAGGCGGCGGTCATCGTGGCAACCGTGATGGTGGCGGCTACCGTGGTAACCGTGATGGCGCAGCAGCTGGTGGCAACCGCGATGGTGGCGGCTACCGTGGTAACCGTGATGGTGCAGCAGCTGGTGGCAATCGCGATGGCGGCGGTTACCGTGGCAACCGTGATGGTGCTTCTGCTGGTGCAAACCGTGATGGCGAACGTCGTTTCGATCGTAACCGTAGCAGCGAAAACCGTGGCAACCGTAGTAACGGTCGTCCGACTCGCAGCGAAGACTAATCTGGTCTAATCAATTGAAAAAGGGAGCATTATTGCTCCCTTTTTTTATGCCTACAGAATCATGTTATTACTACAAGGCAATAACTAAGAGCGTTCACGAAGAAACGACAACGGCTGGAGCCTGCTGTCGGCTATAAATGAACGTACCCATAAACACCACAATCGCCGCCAACCTAACAATTATCGAGAGTTCAGGCCAAACTAAACACACACCTGTTATCAACATCAACACTCTCATCAACCAATTCAGGGGAGCTTCTAAATACCCTTCAATCGCTGCAATGAGTGCATACGTCCCTATTATCGCGAATGTTCCAACTTGCAGTACATGGCTAATATCCCAACTAACCAATCCGTTATAAGCGATCAACATCGGGACTAAATACAATCCTTTGGCTATTTTCCATGCCATTAGCCCAGTTCTCATTGGCGGAGTTTTGGCAATCGTTGCCGCAGCAAATGCGGTCAAACACACAGGTGGGGTAACATTGCTGTCTTGTGAGAGCCAAAATATGATTAAGTGTGCCGAGAGCAATGCCAACGCGACCGCTTCAGCGCCTAATGCTTGTTCAAGCAACATACTCATAAAATCTGCAGGAACCAGAGCCACCAATTCATTGGCCGTATGTTCAAGCATAGGGGCATCAAGTAACGCTAATTTATCTGGTGCCGCCAGCATAAAAATAGCTTTAGCTTGCTCTGGGAGCTCGCCAGCCATTAATAACGATATCAACTGATGTTCTGCCAACAATTTATACAACGCAGGTGCCGACAGTGTACCAAGCACAATGTACGCAGCGGTTACCGGTAAACCCATACCAAGAACCAATGATGCTAAGGCAATCAATGCCAGCATAATGAGAAGTTCACCTCCCGCCCAATTATCTATCATGAGCGAAAAGGTATTGCCAATCCCAGTCGTACTGATCACATTTACGACTAAACCGATGCCAACCAACAACACCGCAGTTGTCGCCATATTGCGTGCACCTTGCGCTAACGCTTCGATAATCGCAGTCAGACCCATTTTGTGCTCTTTCGAGAACCAACTAGCAACCACTACAGAAATGATAGAAAGCCCAGCGGCGTAAGTAGGCGTAAAACCTTGCACCAACAGGGTCACTAACACACCAAGTGGTATCAGGTTATGCCACCCAGACAGCAATACCTTAAACAAAGATTGCTCAGAAACAGTGATCTTTTGTACCCCACTACGCTTAGCTTCGATACGGACAAAAAAGCCGACTGAAAGGAAGTAGATCAAGGCTGGCATGAAGGATACGGCGATAATATCAACGTAAGGAATTTGGGTGTAAGACGCCATAATAAACGCCCCTGCTCCCATAACTGGCGGCATAAGTTGCCCACCAGTAGAGGCAGCCGCTTCAACACCAGCCGCGAATCTTGCTGGGAAACCCGCTTTGCGCATGAGCGGAATACTGATCACGCCAGTTGAAACTGTGTTGGCAACACTTGAACCTGAAACAGACCCCATCAAGCCGCTACCAATAACGGCAATAAATCCCGGTCCGCCAATTATTTTTCCTGCCGCTGCACGGGCAACATTAATAATGTAATCCCCTACGCCAGAACGGACTAAAAAGGCGCCGAAGAGGATGAACATAAAAACAAAACTCCAACTAATTCGAGCAATTGGACCAAACATTCCTTCAGATGAATAAAAGCTGCGGTATAGGAGGGTCTCTAAGCTCAAACCTGGAAAGTGGAAAATGCCAGTTGCCCACTTACCCCACCACACGACGTAGCTCAGGCAAATAATAATTAATGTGGGGATAAACCAACCCATGGTGCGGCGAATGAGTTCAGTCACAATCACAATAGCCAGAATGGCAAATACCCAATCGCTGGTAACAAATTTAACGCCACGTTGATACAAAGCATCTTCGGCTAAAGGGAGGTAAATAAGACAAGCGATAGCCGCCAATGCCATCAATATATCAATACCTAATGCCCACTTGTTATGTAATAGACTTCGGTGAGCGGGATACAAAAGCGCGCATATCACAGCGAAACCGGCAAAGTGAGTGGCGGAAATCCATAATTCTGAGATGGTGGAAAAGGTATTAAACCAGATATGTAACAATGACAGCATGACACCAAAAGTAGTAACGGTTGCCGTCAGCCATTTAATATCTTTTCTTGTTGCGAGCTCGAATTGGCTCAATTCTACTTCTTGGGCGTCACTCATAATTACTCCATTATCAATGAGGGACAAGATGCCTCAACAACCCATACAGAGATATTGAGGCATTTCATATTGGGTTATTGAAGTATCAAAAAATTTGGCACTTCAATTCCCATCTCTTGGTAATACTTAGCCGCTCCCGGATGAAGTGGGACTGGTAACCCAGCGATCGCCTTCTCCAGTGCCATCGCTTTAGTCGCTTTATGAATACCTTGCAAGAATGCTAGGTTCTCGTATATAGCTTTGGTTAGCTCATACACATCTTCATCAGATACATCGTGTCGAACCGCTAAAAAGTTTGGCTGCGCTATCGTATTTATTGCTTTGTCGACATTCGGGTAGGTACCCGCGGGAATTTCATACTTAGTCCATAAGTTGTATGAACCATTAGCTTGCTTGATTTGTTCGTCGGTGAAAGACAATATCTGGATACCATCACCTAATGCCGCAAATGCCTGCGTTACAGCACCAACAGGTACCCCAGCAGGCGTGTTCATACCATCAATGGTGCCATTTTGTAGTGCGCTTGCACTGCCTCCGTAACCCATGTGAGCTAAATTGAAACTATCGGCATTGACGCCTAAGCCCTTCATAATTTGACGACCAGAGTTTTCAGTTCCCGAGTTTTTCTTGCCAATAGAGAACTTTTTGTCTTTTAGATTATTGAGATCAGACACTGTACCGCTGCTCGCCAGTTCACTGCGTACAATAAAGTGCTCTACATTTTGCCAAAGCATAGAAACAGAGCGGATATCATCTTGGCGAGCTTTGTAAGGTCCTTCGCCATTCCATGCCCATGCACCATATAAGCCTTGTAAGATCGCAAACTGAGCTTCATTCTCATTGAGCAGTTTTACGTTCTCACCCGATCCTGCCGAGCTGATTGCAGACAACGAAAATTTGTATTTGGGCGTAAGCTTAACCTTACTCAATGTTGCTAAAGCAACGCCAACGGGGTAATACGTGCCACCAGTAGACGCAGTCGAAAGAATGTAACTTCTATCCTCTGCAACCGCTGAACTAGCAAAACCCATACATGCTGCTATTGCTAAACTTTTGCCCAATATTGAAAGTTTCATCTGTGACTCTCCATGTTAACCGTAAGCTAGGCGCTCTATTCGCCATCTCCATGAATACCGCTGGCATGAGTTACAACAAAAATTAACACTTCATGCAGACCGGTTTCTCTACCAACTGCTTATCCTTTCACTAACCCATACGGTTTCTATCAGTATGAAACGAGTAAGAAAAATAAACACTGTCTATAAAGTAAGCGATATAAATGAGCGAAGGAAGGATCTAGCTCTCAGTTATTGATAACAAAACGTTAACAAAAATCACTGTAGATAAAAAAAGAGCGACCTCATCAGTCGCTCTTATACTCTCATACCAAAGTTAGAAACAGTTTAGAATGTAAACGCTAGGTTTGCTGATGCACCGAATTGGTTCTCACCAGCGTAAGAACCCGCCACATCAAAACTGACTGCATCAAATGGGCTAATACCAATACCTGCTGTGATTGAATCATCAAGCGTGTCTTCTAGATCCATTTCATAACCTGCACGAAGTTGTGCCCAACCCCATGCATTGGCTTCCATACCAAAACGAACAAAGCGCGTATCATCATCTAGCTCTTTAAAACGCTTCTGTTTGGTTAAATCGAAATCCATACTCGCGGTAAATAACTCACCGATATAACCCAAACCTATTGTCGCTTGTGGGTTTAGCTCGTACGTGTAGTTACCGATTTCAGTACCAATTTCTTGAGAAAACAAGTTTTTCATTGCTAGGCCGGCACGCCAAGCATCAGCATGCCATGCAACACCCATATCCATATTAAAAGCGGTTTCGCTGCGCTCACTCTTGTCATATTCACCTAGGTCAAAATTGTCGATCTTATCTCTTTGCGAATAAGTAATTAGTTCTTGATACTTTGGTGAAATACCAAACGCAATACCTTGCTCACCGAAGTTAAAACTCTTTGATAGCGATACACCCACTTCTGTCACGCCAAAAGCTGCCATTTCAAATTTAGAATTGTCATATCGAACTTCTGGATCAACGTTATTGTCAATTTCTGCTGCTGCAATTATTTCTGTAAAACCACCGGCAAAGACATTAACTGACAACGCACGGGTTGGAATAGCAACCGCGAAATTAACACCACCAGTGGCTGCTATTGGCGCGTTACCATCTAGATCATCCAATAATTTATCTAGTTGAGCGATATCTGCTGGATTACTTCCAGCAACAACACGGTCATACAGATCTTGTGCATCATCAATAGTCTGAATTGATTCATCTTTATCGTGCACATTGATACCAATTGCAGGGATTAAGATACCGACATCATCGTTATCACGATGAAGAGCACCTAGCGCAGGGTTATGGAATGGAGCGAGTAAATAATCGGCAGAGACTACGCCCGTATTACCCATTGCGTTACTGCGAGCATCAGCTACATGTGAAGCTGCCATTGAAGATGCTGAAAATGCGCCAAGAGCGCATGCCACTGCGAGAGTTGTTCTTTTCATATTATATCCATATCTTTTATATTCGTTTATCAACACTTTTATAAATAGAGTGAATGAGCGAGCGCAATACTAAACTTTTTAACTAACAAGAAAAACGAACAACATGGCAGCATCGTTGCTTTTTTAGCAGAATGTGTACTGGGTCAACACTTTGAATAAAAAACGATACCACTTATTGAAATACAAATTTTAAGTCTAAAAAAGATGAGCATTTCGCGCTAGATAAGCAATGCGGATATAAACTTAAGTATGGTACTAGACTAAAAGATAGAAGATAACGGGACGATTAGAATTACGCCCCTGACAAGATTATTTCACCGTCGATTTAACAGTATCGACACTTTTTCTTTCGACCAACGTAGGTTCAAGCTGAACCACAATCGGATCCCTAGATTCATTCTCTAACTTGTTCAGCAGTGTTTCTACCGCCGCCTGACCAAGGCGATATTTGGGCTGATGTACGGTAGTGAGTGGTGGTGACATGAACTTGGCAATGTGAATATCATCATAACCAATGATGGAAAAATCGTCAGGAACAACAAGACCTTTCTCATGAGCGGCGTTCATTACCCCCATTGCCATCATATCATTACAGACAAAAATTGCGCTTGGTAACGGGCCTTTATCAAGAATACGATTGAAAGCCTCATAACCACCTTCACACTCAAAATTAGATTCAACTATCCAATTAGGATGAAACTCTAATCCAGCTTCGTTGATGGCACGTTTATAGCCTTCGTAACGCATTTGTGCTTGATGACGATTCAAAGGTCCCGTGATACAACCAATCTGAGTATGCCCACAATCGATAAGATACTTCGCCGCTAAATAACCACCATACAGTGAATTATCTTGAATTTTATCACTAGTGAATAGCATTGGTCCCCAATCCATCACCACAACAGGTACGTCTGGGTACTTATCAAAAATATCGATGCGTTCACCTTCCAGCGAAGAACACATCAAAATCATTCCATCAACTCGTTTTTGCAACAACGTATTGATCGATGTTTTCATCCGTTGGTGATCACCTTCAGTATTACAAAGGATCAAATTGTAGCCTTTCTGATAGCAGCAGCGCTCAACACCTTTAACGACTTCACCAAAAAAAGGGTTGGTTGAAGTAGTCATCAACATGCCAAGTGTCTTAGTTCGATTCATTTTAAGGCTGCGAGCAAGAGCCGAAGGAGTGTAATTGAGATCCTGAGCGGCACGGTTAACCCGCTCAGAAATTTCTTCGCTCACATAACGAGATTGGTTAATAACATGACTTACAGTCGAGGTAGATACACCGGCCAATCTGGCAATATCTTTCATGGTTGCCATGCTATCGTGCTCCTTTAATGCTTAGCTAAGAACTCTTCAACCTCATTCCGACGCGGAATGGAAGTTTGGGCACCTAATCGGGTCACGCTGATGGCTGCAGCCCCATGCGCGAACTTGATCGCCGATTCTATCGGCATACCTTCCAACAAGCCAGTGACAAATGCACCATTAAATGTGTCGCCCGCGGCGGTCGTATCAATCGCATTTACTTTGAAACCCGCTATCAACTCCCCACGACCATTTTGGCTTAACCATACGCCCTTAGAACCCATGGTAATAATAACAATTTCAATACCTTTGAGATGCAAAGCATTCGACGCCTTTTGCGCTGAGACTTCATCCGTTACTGCAATGCCAGTCAGCACTTCAGCTTCCGTTTCATTCGGCGTTATCACATCAATACTTTTCAGCAAGCTCAGCGGAAGCTCTTTTGCTGGTGCCGGATTTAAGATGACACTCGTCCCCGCTTCTTTTGCCACCTGCACCGCTCTTTCAATACCATCTAGAGGCGTCTCCAATTGAGTAAGCAAGAATTTGGCAGCGCGAATCGCTGGTAAATCCGTTTCAATCCGTTCTTCGGTGAGATAATTGTTGGCTTCAGCAGATATACAAATACTATTCTCGCCGCTTTCAGCCACTTGAATCATCGCAATGCCTGTTGGGCAATTCGGCTGCATTTTTACGCCTTGAGTATTGATCCCATCAAGCTTGAAGCTTTCTCGAATATTGATACCAAACGAATCATCACCTACACACGCAATAAAACCAACATCGCCATTCAGACGCGCAGCTGCTACCGCCTGATTGGCACCTTTTCCGCCAGGGATCACTTGATAGTTGTGACCATGTAGCGTCTCACCAGGACGCGGAAATGAAGGCACTTGAAGAACATGGTCAGCGTTGACACTACCTAATACCACTAACTTATTCATACGGTTATCCTCGGTTATTCATCAACCAACATTTATTTCAGGGAAATAGGTTTAATTAAAGATAATGAACTGCAAATCCTTAATTAAAGCTACTGTGTGGAAATCTTCCTGCCACTTACAATAAGTAGCAGGAAGCTAACACCGATTACTTAGTCACGACTTTTAGCGGCACAGGAATGCTTGCTTCCACTTGCTCGCCTTTTAGTACTTTTGCAGCCACTTCTACACCAAGTGCACCAATCAAATCCGGTTGTTGAGCAACGGTTGCACTAAGCATACCGCGATTAACCGCTGCAATACCGTCATCTGTGCCATCAAAACCCACAATCAGAACATCTTTACCTGATGCCTGTACTGCACGAAGTGCACCTAGAGCCATTTCATCGTTCTGTGCAAACACCGCTTGAACATTTGGATTTGCTGCTAGCAGGTTCTCCATTACGTTCAATCCTTTAGTGCGGTCGAAATCAGCAGGTTGGCTCGCCAGTAGTTCCATGTTGCTGCCGTCCACAGCCTGCATGAAGCCTTGACCACGTTCACGTGCCGCTGAGGTACCAGCAATACCTTCTAACTGGATAACCTTTGCTTTCTCTCCTACTTTTTCCATGATGAACTTACCTGCCATTTCACCACCAGCAACGTTATCTGAAGCGATATGGCTCACCACCTCGCCACGAGATGCACCACGGTCTAGCGTTAATACTGGGATATTAGAACGGTTAGCTATACGGATGGCATTAGAAACAGCATCAGAATCGGTTGGGTTAATCAAAATCGCTTTTACACCACGAATGGTTAAGTCTTCAACATTTGACAGCTCTTTGCTTGGGTCATTTTGCGAGTCCAGCACAATCAAATCGTAACCTAACTCTTTTGCCTTCGCCTCAGCACCATCTTTCATGGTAACAAAGAATGGGTTATTTAACGTAGACAACACAATTGCCATCGTGTCTTGCGCTTGAGCAGAGACTGAAACTGTAGAAGTTAGTAGCGCTGCTGAGATCAGGGTAGCTAGTTTTTTCATCGTCATAATCCTTTGTATCGAGCGAGCCAAGAAAGCTTGGCTCTGTTATTGGTGTAAAATTGAACGTCAGTTACTTGTTTTTATTGTCTACAATTACCGCCAGAAGAATAACCACTGCTTTGGCAATCATCTGGTAGTAAGAAGATACGTCGAGTAGATTTAACGCGTTGTTTAGGAAGCCTATAATTAGCGCACCAATTAAGGTTCCCATAATGCGTCCTTTCCCGCCCATTAAACTGGTTCCGCCGAGTACAACCGCTGCGATTGCATCTAACTCATAGCCCATACCAGCGGTTGGTTGCGCAGAAGACAAGCGAGAAGTGATAATGATGCCAGCCAGCGCCGCAAGCAGACCACAAATGGCATACACTCCAATTTTCACGCGAGCCACATTGATGCCAGATAGGCGAGCGGCTGATTCATTACCACCCACGGCATAAACGTAGCGACCAAATCGGGTATGGTTTAGTAGGTACCATGCTGCTGCGAAGACAAATACCATCAGCCACACAGGTACCGGAATACCAAGTGTATAGCCAGTGCCAAACCATGCGAACGCATCTGCGGTATCAGTAAAACCAGCTGAAATAGGACGACCATCGGTATAAACCATGGTGACACCGCGTAGGAGTGTCATGGTAACGAGAGTGGCGATAAAGGCTTGAACCTTACCTTTCGCGATAATAATACCGCTGATTGCGCCTAACGCTGCCCCCGCTACTAAAGCGGTTGGTACTGCGATAATCACCGGAATTTCAAGCCCAATCATAGTTGCCGCAAATGCACCACATAGCGCCAATACGGAGCCAACACTCAAATCGATACCCGCGGTTAGGATAACCATCGTCATACCGACTGCAATAATCGCATTGACCGAGGTTTGACGGAGGATGTTAAGAATGTTGTCTAAGGTGAAAAAGTTAGGATTCAAAAAAGACACAACAACAATCAGTAACAACAGAGCGATCAACGATTTCTGCTCAATTAGCCACTCTTTGCTAAACAGCTTTTTGCCACTAGCTTGGGTTGTTTTGCTCATGGTTTCAGTACTCATGCTGCTTCCTCATTGATCTGCTTACCTACCGCGCAAGCCAGTAATTTTTCTTGGTCCGCATCTTTGGCTTCAAACATGCCGCTTACACGTCCTTCATGCATCACCATAATGCGGTCGCTCATTCCGAGCACTTCCGGCATTTCAGAAGACACCAAAATAATGCTCATGCCTTCCGCTTTAAATTTATTGATTAATTGGTAAATTTCTTTCTTCGCACCAACATCCACGCCACGAGTGGGTTCATCCAGAATCAACACTTTAGGTTTTGTCATTAACCCTTTTGCGATCGCGACTTTTTGCTGATTACCTCCGGAAAGGTTGCCAATAATTTGCTCACGAGTTGGGGTTTTGATGTTGAATAGTTTAATGAAGTCATCAACCGCCATCACTTCAGCACTGTGTTGAATTCGTCCGCTTTTGCACAGTTTGTCTAACGCGCACAAAGACATATTTTCTTTAACGGATAGCCCAAGAATTAACCCGTCACCTTTACGGTCTTCAGAAATGTACGCGATACCATTTGCTAACCCATCCTGCGGACTGACCGGATTAATGGTTCTATTATCAAGGTTAATCACACCACGGTCGCTTGGAAGCGCACCATAAATAACCTTCATTAGTTCGGTGCGCCCTGCGCCCATCAAACCGGAAACACCTAATATTTCGCCACGTTTCAAAGTAAAGCTAACATCGTGCACACCCGAGCCTGTCAGCTCGATGACTTCTAAGCAGGTCTCACCATGCTTTACATCAATACGGGGATATTGTTCTTCCAATTTACGACCAACCATCATTTCAATCAGTCCATCTTCATCGGTATCGGTTACTCGACATTCTCCAATGAACTTACCGTCACGCAGTACTGTAATGTCGTCGCAAATCTCGAATATCTCTTTTAAGCGGTGTGAGATATAAACAATCCCACACCCTTGGCTACGAAGTTCATTGATCACTGTAAACAGTGATTCGGTTTCGGTATCAGTCAACGCATCCGTTGGCTCATCCATGATGATCACTTTCGACTCGAAAGAGAGCGCTTTGGCTATTTCGACCATTTGTTGCTCGCCTAAACTCAATTCACCAAGTAGTTTTTTTGAACTGTGTTTAATGTTTAGACGTTTGAGTAGCTTGTCCGCCTCATCATGCATTTTGGACCATTGGATTCGCCCAAAGCTGCTAGTAAATTCGCGTCCAATAAAAATGTTTTCAGCAATCGTTAGCTCAGGAATTAGGTTCAATTCTTGGTGAATAATACTGATACCGGCTTGCTGGGAATCTCGAGGACCTTTGAACGAAATAGGCTTATTTTGATACTGTATTGAACCAGCATCCAATGCATGTATGCCTGTTAATACTTTCATTAGGGTTGACTTACCTGCACCATTTTCACCCAATAGCGCCATTACTCGTCCGGGATACACATTCAAACTGGCTTGATCGAGCGCCTTTACACCTGGGAAGGCTTTCTCTATCTCATTCAGCTGTAGAATTGCTTGAGTCATAACTTTTCCTCAATTCGGTATGTTGAGCTAAAACACGACGCCAGCTTGGAAAATCACGTTCGCATAAGGTGTGCATTCGCCTGTTCTTACAACCGCTTTGCTTTGATGTGTGCAGTATTTAAATTCCTCATGGGAAACGTATTTAATATTGAATCTCTTACCACAACGGCTCTGTTCTATTTCTAATTCAGCCAATAATGCTTGGTGAAGGTCTGAGCTTACTTGGGCAAATTCTTCGGCTATCACCACACCTTCAATTTGAGACTCGGTTAAAATCACACGAACAGTTTCAATAAAGCTTGGCACACCATGAGTTAGAGCAAGGTCAATTCTTGTTACGTGATCAGGGACAGGCAAACCAGCATCACAAATAGTGATTTCATCGGTATGACCAAGCGTGGACACCAAGTAAGCAATTTCGGAATTTAATAGGGTACTTTTCTTCATTTTATCGACCTTAAATCGCACGACTTCTAGTACTGAATCTTTGTTATCTAATTTCAACAAATCTGTTGATTAAAACCCATCGAAACGTTTCGATGACACTATAGAACAGAATTTTGTCAGGTCATCCACCTTAAGTTTAATGTGTGACATCGATCGATATCGTGTTAGTTGGAGCAACATTAAAGTGATATTGATCACCATACTCGAGGCAATTAATGTTATTTGACTCATTATAAGTTTAAGAAAAGCGGTAACATTGCGTTTAATCCCCGATATTTTCCATAAAATTAAAATTTACAAATAAAAACAACAATTTGACGAAACATAAGAGAAAGGCGCTATAATTTTTGCAACGAACATGACAAGGATAATATTGTGAAAAAAATAATTATTGCTCTAGGTTTGAGTCTTTTTGTTATTGGCTGTACCGAAGTAGGTAGTGAAGAATGGTGTGAAGATATGAAGCAAAAGGACAAGGGTGATTGGACAGCCAACGAAGCAACAGACTTTGCGAAGCATTGCATTTTCTAAGTTGAGACCTTGCCTTGTTAAAAGGTTAGGATTATTCTCGATAAGACAGCATGCCAATGCCTAGCTAAGCCGTAGATATATTTAAATACATCTTTTCGCTCGCTGGGTTGCGATGCTTGCAATAGAATCTTCAATCCTAGTTCTCATCACACTCTGCCTTCAATGTTGCAGACATTATGGGCAAACAAATTAGTGCTTTCGCTTATGGACCAAGATAAGTTTACCAACATTTATCGCTTACCAACTGCTTTTCAGATCCGTATTGGACGCTGGCAACAGACCTTCAACGGAACCTCTGACATTGTGTTGCACGACGCGATTGAAGTGCGAAACAAACAGTTCAAGCAACCAAATTTTCTACCAACTGGTTGGCATGTTAAACCGTTCAAGTTGGATGATATCTCAATAACAAACCATGGAAAATATATCCAAACGGCGATGCGCACTATGCTAGATCGTAAGGTTTCTTATAAAAGAGTCTATCTTTCTCGTGTTCCGCTTGAACAAGCTGAGCCTGCACTTTACGCATACAAGCTTGAATGGATAAAAAAACATAACCGGGTAGCGAATAAATACAACCAAATCAAAAAGAAGCAATTTATGCGCTTCGCTTTTGAAGAAGTTGAGACTATTTATCCGTCGATTCCCAAGGGGGTATTTGACCGACAACTTTGGAATAAATTGGTGATATCAGAAATCGGCCCAGCAAAAAAGTTTGAAAACCCCTACTTTGTAAAACAAGCCTGTTTTTAATTCAAAGGGGAGCGAAAGCTCCCTTTTTGGCTTCAGTTTTATACTGGTGTCATCAGCAAATTATTCCGCTTTAGTCCTCTACGCACACTATTACACATTTTACCAAAGCGGCGGATCTCATCAAATTGTGGCGTAATACCGCGTGCCATGGCACATTGCCAATAGGTCAACTCACCATCGACCATTTCAAGTAGCTTCTTCGGACACCCAATGCAACTTCCTTTTGCACTGCAGACAAAGGTTTCAGGCTCGTATAACGGTAACTCAGCCAATACCTGCTCAATGAGATCTTTCATCGCGGTCATGCGATCGGGTTTCTTATTTGTCATCATTAAAGTTAGCACATAGTTTTCGTGCAACGGATTATAGGTATTACGGTCAAGATTTCAACATTTGTTCCGGGTACGTAGTGACATTACGCTATATTGACCAACAGATATCAGCTTTATAGAACGTACAACAAGGAGCAGTCATGCAAGAGCAAGTTCTTAAATTTTGGTTCAGCGAATTAGAGAGTAAAGATTGGTTCGTAGTAAGTGCAGATGTCGATGCTCGCATCAAATCTCAATTTGGTCAGCTTCTTCAGCAAGCGGCTCATGCCGAGCTATTTACTTGGCGTGACAGCCCTCAAGGTCGATTAGCCGAAATAATTGTACTAGACCAATTTTCACGCAATATATACCGAAATACCCCACAAGCATTTAGCCAAGATCCTCTTGCACTAGCGCTGGCTCAAGAAGCGGTTCGATTGGAAGCAGATAAACAGCTAACTCCACAAGAACGTTCTTTTTTATACATGCCTTACATGCACAGTGAGTCGGCATTCATTCATCAACAAGCAGCGATCTTGTTTAAACAGCCAGGGCTAGAAAACAACTATGATTTTGAACTTAAACACAAAACGATCATTGACCGATTTGGACGCTACCCTCATCGCAACGTGATCTTAAACCGCGTGAGTAGCACTGAAGAAATCGAATTTTTGACGCAGCCCGGTTCGAGTTTTTAGTGAGCACATTTCTATCTGGCTTCGGGCTGTCATTGGGATGGTAATGTTGGCGTTGGCAGTTAAACTGATAATTTAGCAGTCTATAATTAAGAGGCGATGTATGATTCAAATTACGGGGTTAGACCATATCGTATTAAGAACACAACACCTTGATTCTATGCTGCATTTTTACTGTGATGTTCTTGGTTGTACCGTTGAACGGTGCTTACCCGAACTTGGGTTAACCCAACTCCGCGCTGGCAACGCTTTAATTGATATTGTCACAGTAAATAGCGAGCTAGGTAAACTTGGCGGTGCACCACCCAGCCAAGATGGACGTAATGTGGATCATTTCTGTTTGCAAATCGAGCAGATAGAAGAGAGCGAATTGATCATTTACTTAAATCGATTGGGTATAAAATTCGATCGATTTACCGAGCGCTACGGTGCGCAAGGTTTTGGGCGTTCCGTCTACCTAAGTGATCCAGAAAATAATATTGTTGAGCTTAAACCCTCCAAGGAGGAGATATGATTTCATGCAGCCAGTACGATTACTTGGAGATAGCGTGTTTATACCACTTCCCAATAATTGTAACTTTAATCGATGGCGCTATTATCGTGGGAAAAGCCTTAGATACTGGCTATAACGATAGCCGCCAAGAGTGCTTACTCGTAGAAACCACAATGGGTGAAAAGTGGCTCAGCACCGACCAACTGAAAAGCATCGAAGTCACTATTCCAAATCCACACTTTAGCTTAGTGGAATTTAATCAATAAAAAATCCAACCTAAGTTGGATTCCCTCGATAACCACATTAACAAGATTATACCCAAGTGACTTCAAGATGCAGGATTCAGAGTCTTGTCACTGGTTCCAGTTCAAGGAAAACAATGACGTGGAATAGCCATCTATTTCCTAGTTGTTTGACGCAAAAATGGATCCAGTGACAGACTCCCACAGGGCGAGTTTGTTAGGTTCGCAGACTACGTTATCGATTCTTAATTTAGAGCAACTAGATTTTCAAATCGACGCCTTGCCTGCAAACCTAACAACTCTCGCTGAACTAAGCATCTTGAGGTTACTTGGGTATAAGACTAAAGTGTGTAGCAACAATCCAAGCGGTAATCGTCGCCATTTTTAGCCGTGTACTCTTTATCTTCGGTACAAGCACTTGGTTTGCCATTTTTGTCGCCTTTCACCAAGCTAATCCAGTGGCGCATTGCCGAACTAGAATCAACTTGGGGAAACGTCGTGCAGGTTTCCATTTGAATATCATCAATCTCAATGTATTCAACGCTACCCGTACCCTTCTGACGCCCGAAGATAACTTCCATGTGGCTGCCGCTTCCATCGCGAAATAGAATCGAATGTGGCTGCTCTTTTTCAGCAGTGAAGGCGACAAAGTGCTTCGGATGCTTCAAACCACTGTGTGAGCCATCTTTGAAAAATGCCAATACATGGCGCAAGTCGATTACGTACTCCGTAACATCGCTATGCGAGCCATTTTCTAATGGGAACAAGCGGTCAAGAAGCTGTTTGGATTTCATCTGTTTTTCTTGTGCTTGCTCTGCTTTAATCGCTTCCACGGCAAAGACAGCATTAGCAATAACTGAAGTCGAATTTGTTTGGATTTCATTGTTTTCGAACGTTTGCATATTCATAGTCTTTCCCTCGCGTATATCGCACAATTTTCTGATCCTTGGCAGTTCATGTAATTTGCAATTCAATTTAATGACAAATTTGTGAACTTGCTTACTAGGTAGATTAGCCAATTTTTGACTACAATTTCACAACAAAAATTTTACAATGTGAATTTTACAAAATGCAGCTGTCAAAAAGTTTAATCCGTCAGTCCCATTTTTTGGGGACCAAGATAAGAAATCTAAGGAAACGTAACCACTTAACCATGGAGGATCTCTCTGCGCGCTGTATTCGTGTTAATCCAGAGTATGCTCCCTCTGTATCTTACCTTTCGATGATTGAAAGAGGAAAACGTGTCCCTAGCATTGATATGCTTGAAGTGATCGCTGAGGTTTTTCAAAAAGATCCGGCTTGGTTTTTAGATGATGAGCCAACGAATGATGCCATCACGCCCGATAAAGGTAACCGAGGTGGCATTAGTGGTATGGCTTTGGAGCCAAGCTTTCTTTTCTCAAAAGAGATTCTGCAAATCGCCATTCCCGAAATGCTCTCGCAGACTGGTATTACTGGTCGTCAGTTCGCCCACTTACTTATTCGCGCTCATCAAGAGAGCCATCAAAATCACTTTCCAGATCTAGAGCGCGCTGCTGAAGAGATTGGTCTCAAACGGCTAAACCTCTCGACTCAAGACTTAATGGGTATTGCACGCAGTATGGGGCTAACCATTCGTTGGATCTCTCGCGCACCTCAAGATGTAGTCGATGAATTGGGTGTAAGCGCTAAACAAGTCGTCACCTCATTCTTTGAGCCTCCCGGCAGTATCTATCTCAATGAAATTCTGCGCGATTACCCTACCCGTTTAAAATACGATTTAGCGGTGTACATTGGGCACTGCGTTTTGCACAGCAAAGAAGGGCTTAAAAGCGTGTTATCGGTGGGGCATGCTAATAGTTGGGAAGAACAAGCCGATCAAAACAACAATACTGAGCTCAATTCCCAGCACATTTTACAAGCATGGCGTGATTTCGAATCTAGCTTCTTTGCCGGAGCCTTACTTTGCCCCAAAGTACCGTTTAGGCAATTACTTGACCGCAATGGATATGAAATTGATGTGCATAAAAAGGCGGGGGTTTCGCCTTCGGTCGCGATGCGCAGAATGACAGTTGTCTCTCCTTATCCGCACTGGCACTATTTTGATGCCTATGGGCAAAATAAGCTTAAAGCTGTTTATCGAGGCAATGGTATTCCTCTTCCATGGGGAAATATGCGCAAGGTTAACGATCCGTGCCAGCACTGGGCGGTTTTCCGCAAGTTATCGGAGCCACAAAATGGCAGCTCTGCACAAATTTCGATACTGCATGTCGGTGATGAACCAAGAATCTATTGCTGTGAGTCGATGAATATGACCGATCCTGCCGGTAACAACCGAGTACTTTGTGCTGGCATAGATCTCAATCCCGCAATTGATGCACAAGGTGGACATGCACTTTCGATTGCAGAAGAGTTAAAAGCGCTGTGCGTAGCGAATGGCGGAAGTTCCACTATTCCTAATCACATCAAACGAGAATTCACCACTATCGCTAAGATCCTCAATATTAATTGGGTTGAAAGAGGGCTCGACTCTGACGCTCGCGTGATCTGCTCAAGAGGAGCGGTATGCCCAAGGCAACCAAGTTGTTACAGTGATTAATTGCCTCTCCCATACTGACTATTCATCTCTTTTAATCAGTATGGGACATCAATTTTACTTACCAATCCTTTCCCTAATTGAAAGCACCAGCCTAAACTTTTCTCCCCGCTTAAATACCATTTCAACCTATAAATCTTCGCTTACATCGCCTATAGATAATCCAACTTGAATTCAGATAAATAATAAAAAAACCACCTTTCTGACATGCATGGTGAGTATCAAATCAAGCTTTAGTTAATCAAAGGGAAGTATCTCTTTGCCTTATAGCGACTAATATTTAAAGGTCTACGGTGTAGATTTTATACGGTTAGTACGTGTAAGCGATTTAGTCATTGTAAGAGTGGTTGTCATGTCTGACATAAATAACAAATATTATTGGCTTGGCGATAAACGGGAAAACTGCACGTTAAATGATGTGGTTTATGTTCAAAATATCACTGATATCCCACCTGAATTGGGCGGTATGATCTGCATAAACCTCGCAAGTAATCAGCAAGTCGAAGCGTCATTAAAAGCGTTTTATCAACAAGCTGGCCGATGGTCTTGGTGTGTATTTGTTACCGAAAATACGCCCTATTCTCAATGTGTTACAGATGGTATTTTTGATGAGCAACAGTCATTGGAAACTTGGCATAACATTCAAAACCACATGCAAATCATGTCACGCCATGAATCGTTAGACCCGCTAATTGGTTGGTTGGGGATCAATCGCCAGCGTAGGTTAAAGGCACTAAAATGCCTCGAATCAATGTCTATTTATTCCTACCCAATTGTTGAAGCACTCTTCCCTGAACTGTACTCAACTTATCGTTACGTACTTTCAGAGCAAAGTCGCGGCGTAATTGAAGCTGAACAACTGATCGACAGAATACGGGTTTGTTCCCATTGCAACAGTGGACACCTAAATTACGTCGAGGTATGCCCTTATTGCAGTAGCATTGATATAGATTCGCAAAGCTCTTTGCACTGTTTCACTTGTGGTCATGTAGGCGATCAGCAAAGCTTTCAACGACGTGGAAAACTTGAATGTCCTAAATGCTTAACGCAATTACGCCATATTGGGGTGGATTATGATCGCCCATTAGAAAATCACGTTTGTAATAGTTGCTCGAGTTTATTTGTTGAAGCTACCACCACTAGCCAGTGTTTAAGTTGTGGTGAAAAAATGAACATTGAGCAACTGGCGGTTCGCAAAATTTTCCAATTCAAGTTGGGTGAGGTTGGTGAATATGTTTACCAGCATGGTAAATCTATTCAAGCACCCGAGCTATCCATTAAAGGCAAAGTTGACATCGGTTTTTTCCAGAATCTAATCGTATGGCTTAATAAGGTTGCATTGCGCCATCGTGAGCAACACCTATTGCTAGGTTTACACCTACCCTCATTAGATGAATACGGAAAGCAATATGGTGACAGCAAGCTTTTCTCTCTTATGGATCAACTAACGCTGCGTTTGAGCAGTATGTTTAGAGATACCGACATTTGTTGTCAATTCAAACAAGATGTCTTATTAGTTCTAATGCCTAACACGACACACTCAAGTTTATCCGTGTTACAGCAAAAACTATCTGAATTAAGCGGTCTTATCGAGAATGAAGAATTTGTACTAAATGTCTTCTCATGGAATTTACCTGATCCGGCAATTGAAGACAGCGTTACACTTTGGTTAGAAGCATTAGTGGATGAAACCTATGCTGCAAGATAGTCTGGTTTTACTTGATTATTTTCGTGGAATGCTGCTTCACAATGGTGAACTGTGGTTACTGCTGTTCCCCATAATGATTGCCATTGAATTACCACTCTACCTACTGGTGATAACTGGTATTTTACGCTGGTCGTACAATAAAGAAGAGGCACCTCTTACTCACTTTCCCTCGATAAGCTTCATTATCACTTGCTACGGGGAAGGCGATGCTATTGACATCACCATAGATTCATTAGCTGAACAAGTTTATCCCGGTTATATAGAAATCCTCGCCGTGGTCGACGGCGCAGTGCAAAACCAACAAACCTACCAAGCTGCGTTGGACGGCAAGAAGCGACATGCCAGAACCCGAAACCGCAAAGTGCGCGTGCTACCAAAATGGCAGCGTGGAGGACGAGTATCTACGCTTAATGCCGGTCTTTCTGTGGCAAGTTGTGAGATTGTCATCAATGTTGATGGTGATACCTCATTCGATAACGACATGGCATTTACGATGATGAAGCAGTTTACATGTGAAGATGTCATCGCAAGTGGCGGCGCTTTACGTGTTAGAAACCACAATAGAAACATTTTGACTAAAATGCAGTCGCTGGAATACATGCTGTCCATGCAAGCAGGTAAAACTGGGATGGCAAATTGGGGAGTGTTAAACAACATTTCCGGGGCATTTGGGGCCTTTAGAAAAAACCTGCTAAAACAAGTCGGAGGCTGGGATACCCATACTGCAGAAGATCTAGATTTAACCATTCGCCTAAAACAGTACAAACGGCGTTACCCTAATCATAAGTTGGTATTTTCGACACACTCGATTGGTCATACCGATGTGCCAGATACCTTAAAAGGTTTAGTCATGCAACGCTTGCGATGGGATGGCGACTTACTGTTTCTATTCTTGCGAAAGCACAATGAAGGACTCACTCCGGCACTACTCGGCTGGGGGAATTTTCTATTTACCTTGGCGTACGGAATCATCCAAAATGTTTTATTACCCCTACTGGTGGTCATTTTCACAGTGTATATGATCGTCGCCTATCCGCTTAATTTTGTATTAGCATTGATGCTACTTCTATACGTGATGTACTTAATGCTCACAATGCTGCTATTTATTATTTACATCGGCTTAGTCTCTGAACGTCAAAGAGAAGATTTGAAGTTCACCGGATGGTTATTTCTGTATCCGGTATACCAGTTTTTTATGCGCTTAATCACCGCATTTTCAATGGTGAACGAAGTAATTAGGCGTAGCCATGAAGAATCCAGTATGGCGCCATGGTGGGTATTGAAGCGAGGTAAAAAATTCTAGTATGAAAGTTAACTTTCACTTAGACAAAAAAAATAAACCACAATCTGAAAGTGGTATGAGAATCATGTACGGGCAAGCAAAACGCAGTGGTTACCGCCTGCGCTGGTATTTAATTTTAGGCATAGTGATCAGTCCGCTGCTTTTTATAGCGTACTACTTATTCTACAACCAAGTTTTAATCACTGCTCCCGGCATTGTTACCTCTTATCCTTTAACTATTACTGCCTCACAATCCGCTATCGTCGAAGAACTTAAAGTAAAAGTAGGGGTCGATATTGGCGAAGGGCAAACATTGTTATCCCTCAAAGACAAGTCGCTTCTTAAAGAAGTCCGTTTCCTTCAAGCTGAAATAGCAAAACTCTCAACAGACACTGTGCAAAGTACCGATATTTTGTACCAAATTGCTATTCGCAACACCAAAAAGAGCCTAGAGAAAGTAGAGAAAATTCAGACTAAATATGACCAGTTCCGAAAAAAAGGACAAGTTTCTGAAGTTGACTATGCCGCTATTGTTAACGTAAGCAACGCATTGAATAGCCAGCTTAGCAGCCAAGAAATTGCGTATGTTAACGCTAAACAAGAAAGAGAAGTTCGAGCATTAGCTGGTCCTGTTTCTCAACAATATCGAGCATTAGCACAAGAACTTATAGTAAAGCGAGCACAGCAAGAAAATTTAGTCTTTACCGCGCCATTTAATGGCCGGGTTTTAGATATCCATGTACATGAAGGGCAACGAGTCATAGAAAACTCAGCATTGCTGACCGTTGCGCAAAATGTCACACCAGAAATTACCGCTTTTCTAAACCCCAAATATCTTGAATACAGCCGATTGAACACCAAAGCAAAGATAATATTTCCAGATGGCACAAAATTCTCTGCTACCGTGTCGAAACCCGTTGAGGTTGTAAACAGGTTACCACAAGAGCTTCAAAGCCCATTTGAAGGGCAGCCCGCTTTCTTAAAAGTTACCTTGAGCTTCGATGCACCTTTAGAAAAGACACTTTGGATTGAAGGTGTTGAAGTAGAAGTTCGCTTCAATTTGTTAAGGAATGGTCCTTAACTTTTTAACAGTCAAAGCTTGTGTGTACAGTCTAAAGCTTTAGATATTGGAATAAAAAAAGCCAATCACAATAAATATGATTGGCTATATATAACTGTGAACAATTAGTAAGTTCACTAACAACGTCAGTTGGCTAGGTGACCCTCGGCTTAATAAGGGTCAATTAGTATAAAGCATGATACGTGCCAACTCTGAAATATGATGAATTACAGACAATTTGATTAATTATCCAGCAGTTTCAGCAAAACAGAATGCATAGCAGCTTCGCAAAATGCAAAAGTACTATTAAATTGCATGCATTGAATTTGCAAAATGCAACTCAATGGTTTTTCCTATACTGTTTGCTCTTATACATGTCCGCATCTGCAGCTTTGAGAATATCTTCTACCGAATTCATCTCTTTTCTGTACATTGCGTAGCCAATACTGGCTTGTAAATGAATGCGATTCAAATCGTATTCAATAGGCTCATCGCAAAGATGACTCAAAACAGTTGCGACGATTGTCTGGATATTTTTCTCTTCAATTACCCTTGGTAGCAGAACTAAAAACTCATCTCCACCAACTCTCGCAACTACATCAGAACCTCGGATGGCTTGTTGGACCCTGTCACCTACAACTTGAAGAACTTTGTCCCCTGCATCATGCCCATAGAGATCATTAATTTCTTTAAACTTGTCCAAATCAATATTGAGTAAGGCAAACTTTTCTTTAGATTGAGATCTTTTCGCCATTGAAAACTGTCGTTTAAGAGTAAACATAAAATAACGTCGATTAGGCAACCCTGTAAGTTCATCATGTAAAGAGCGTTCATTCGCTTTATGGTACAGTCGGTAAACCGCAAAAAACGCTGCTGAAACCATTAACAACGCGCTATAACCAATGAGCCGTGCGCTGTTGAGTTGGTACCAGTTGGTATCAATCAAAAAACCCTTTTCGGTTGATGCCGCCAATAACCAATTGCCATTAGGAAAGTGAACAAACTCGGTAGTAAATGCATTTTCAAATGTCTCACGGTTACCAAAGATCAATGAGTCCACCTCATCAGTATTCTCTATTGATAGAATCGCCACATCATAGCGATCGATTAACTGATACACCCCAGCCTCAGTTAATAGGCTCTCCAAATCGATCACGACACTACAAGCGCCCCAATAGATTTGGTTGAAAGGAGGGTCGACATAAATTGGCACCCTTGATACGAGACCGAGGTTACCATTGGAGAGATGCATAGCATTTGCCACTGACGATCCTTTTAGTGAAGCAAGCTGCTGTCTTGTGCGTCGATTGTTAAATTCTGAATGAGATCTATCACCAACTAGTTTTTGGTAACCTTCCGAAGGGTAAACAAAACGAATAACATTGTCCGGCGCCAAAAAGATTGCACTTATATGAGCGCTCTGGCGGACGATATTGCTAGCAATTAGGTCCCATTGTGGCTGGGTAATGTTGGAATGAGTCGCGATGACCGCTGGCAAACTGTTGACTAGATAGACATCTGAAGCAATCAAAGATTCTAGCTGAGAGCGAACGATCGACAGCTCTTCCCTCGCATTATCCTGTTCAGTTTGTTTAACATATTGATGTTGTATATTATTTATGTACTCAATGCACACGATCGCAATAACGATGAGGATAGAAAAATACAACGTAAGCGAACGGTGCCAGCTACGTTCAAACCTCATATGTCCCCCGTAAATATGGGAAAAAATAAAATTGCTTGAGTGACAGATGATCTTACGCCATCGATTGCCATAAACTCTACAAGCAAAAAGTGTTCACTTTTAATCTTAGTTACATATTTATTAATTGTTGCAATTATAGTAACTGGCACAAAAAATCATCGATTATCAACTCAAGCATGGCAGCCTACTCATCATGGCTGGCGAATTACAACACTACTGGAAACACGACTTACCAAAATCAATGCGAATAGCACAGTCCAGAATCAACCTGACGTTTCGCTACATTAAATAGATTTCCATAACTTCTACCTATCAATGTCGCTTGGGACGAATGTGTAATATCAAGCCTTTACTTGAATCTGACAAATAGCTCACATTGATATGTGTGATGTTTGCTAATATTCGCAACTCTATACCTATCGTTAGGATGTGTTGATGCGTCGTAAACTTCTCTCACTCATACTTTGTCTCACTCTATCGCATTTTGCTTTCGCGAGTACGCCCTCTACATACAAAGAATCAGCCAACCTCATTAAACAAACCTATGAAAAACAACTATTCACTTTGCCTGCATTCAAAGAAGGTCACTACGGGCTCAGAATGTATCGCCAAACTATGGACGATAAATATGCGGCGGCAATTTGGAGCGACTTAGCTCGTGTCGCAAGCCGGCTTAATTACTTTGCAGCTGAAGTGACCACCGCTGAGGACATCTACCTTTACTCTGAAGGTCGGTTAGCAGGCTATATTGGCGACGATGATGAACGTAGTATTCGACGCTTTAATGCCACAAAGCATATGCCCGAGTATCTGTATCTCGGTGTCGATTTACTTGGCTCTATGGCGCGAGCTAACGAATATGGACTAAAGCATCTGCAAGATGAAAAGTTACGCCAAGTAATACGCCGCCATGATTTCGCTCGCTATGCTACAGACCAAGAGATGATCCGTGCATGGGCAGCTCAATTGGCCAATCAAGTATACTGGTTACGTCAGTTGGGTGAGCAGGATGTGGTAGAGCCATTTATTAATAGTTTCCGTAAGACGTACCCAGATTCCTCCGACAAAAAACTCTCTCCGCAACAGTATGGCAATAAGCTGTATGGTATGACACACATAGTGTTTGCTAATTCGCAGTATTATCAAAAGCTTGTTGATGAGAAAGATCATCAATGGATCTATGACTATTTTCGTATCAACATTGATCAAATTCTATTGCGAGCGAAAGAAGACGTGATTGCTGAAGTCGGTATCTCTTTTCTGCTAGCGGGATTAGAGGATGACCCCGTCGTTGAGAAAACGCGTAAAGCCATAAACAAAGCCATCGACAAGCAGCAAGGCATGGTGCCATCAGCCACTGGGGACTTCAACTTCTCGAAAGGCGAGCACCGCAATGTACTTGCTATTATGCTTTTGGATTGGCAAAAGGTTAATCAAGCCCCGACCTTTGAAAAACAACCGAGTATTTTTTCTCGGCTTCCATACGGATTGGAGCCTAAATAAGTTGAAGTCCTCTACGATTAGAAAGCAGTTCAAAACGAGGGCTTCTTTCTACTCCAAATTTGAATGCTTGCACGACATGCTCCTCAGCTAAATAGGCGGATTTCGACTTTATTTGATAGAGCTAATCATGAAATTCATACAGTTAGTTGATGAATATCACGCTATTTATTCATTAGTTGTCTCTCATATAATAATTCTTCTCCTAGACTTATCTTTGCAATATGAATATAAGGGCGCATCAGGGCATGGGGAATTTTGTCGGAAGTCATCTAGAAGAAATGGCGGATATACGCGCTACACGTAAGTGCAAGTTGGTACGCCTTTGCTCAATTATTTCGCTAGTGGTGCTATTTAGCTATGGTCTGGTTTATTATGTTGACCAAAAGTACACACTCGCAAGCATCAACCTAATTTGTTGCACTATCGTTGCTTTGAATTTGTGGCAGCTCAAGCGTAAAGAAGGGCTGCAATACACCGATATTATGCTGACGGGTGTTTTGATATTTCAAGCGCTTATCTTATTACTCTTTAGCGGAGAGCATCCTGAACGATTAATGTGGCTGTTCCCTCTGATGATCTCCGTTATTGTCATCAACGAGTTTAAAGTTGGGCTGGTGTGTAGCTTAGTTTTTTGCCTTCTCGCACTCGCGACCAATCTTTTTCTACAACCAAACGGAGACGTGCACAACCTACAAAATAGCTTCCTATTCAGTGTTTTTGTGAGTTGTATTATTTGTAATACCGCCTCATTCTACTATTCAAAGCTACTCAACTACATTCAATTGCTCTACAAAGAAGGCATTGAAGATCTTGCTTATTTGGACCAATTGACTGGGCTAGCGAATAGATGGAGCTTCGAACAATGGGCAACACAAAAGCTTGCCGAGGTGAGTAACCTATCTACCACAACAGCTTTGATATTTCTCGATATTGATGATTTTAAAGAGATAAACGATACCTATGGTCATGATGTTGGTGACCGAGTCTTACAAAATTTTTCACGCCGTCTAAAAAACAATATTCGAACTCGGGATAGAAAAAGCAACCATCACGACTATTCTATAGCACGTTTCGCAGGTGACGAATTTGTAATCTTGCTTTATGACGTACGAAGTAAAAAGGATCTAGATGGTATTTTGCATAGAATTTGTCATTTGTTTCAAGACAGCTATGCCGGGTCTACACGCATAAACAGTCTAACAATTAGTGTCGGCGTTGCTCTTTACCCGCAAGATGCGAGCAACTTAAACGAACTTACACGCTGTGCAGATAAGGCTATGTATGCAGCCAAACATTCAGGAAAAAACCAATATCAGTACTATCGTAGTGATATTTTGTGCTCACTGGAAGAGATGCCCATTGAGTACAATGTGCATGATATAAAGCGAGGCTCACCCGGTCATGTACATGACCCAAAGAAAGAAAACCAATACGACAGAGAGCCACACAGCATACCTTAACGATTTAGTTTCTTTATCAGCTACAGGTTTAATTACTGGTTTCAATGCTTTTCGTTTCACGCTCTCAATCAAAGCTGGGGCATATTTTTGATCACGTAGACGCTGCTCCCGTTCACGTTGCGCTCGATTGGCGACGTTACCAAAGCGGCGCAGCTGGTCAGGAGTAAAATCTTGTTTTGGGTCATAACGCGTATTTGAGTCAGGTTTTCTTGATCCTACAGCCATATCAACCTCCTCACTTAAGCTATTACTAATAATTTTAGTATAGACAAAAGGTTGATAAATATTAGACGAATATTCCGAAATAAAACCTCGATTTTATTACACAATTTTGTCAGTAGGTCTAATGAACATGGTAGGCACTGCCGCGAAACTCGATTTCTTCACAATTATTACTGACTCATGCAGCATTGAAGATATTTGAAATCGTGCTTTATAAACAATGAAATGTTTAATCCACGGATGCTAGCGAATCACGAAGTACATAGACTGTGACTCCATGTAATTGATTATACCCAAGTACCCTCAAGATGCTTGGGTATATCACCGCGCTCAAAGCGCGGCTTTTATTTACAAATACTCACACAAGTAAGCAGTTGCAATCTCCACTTTCAGTTGGAAAGAAGAATCACCTGCAACATTGAACGATTCGCCATCGCGGAAAGTAACCCAATCCGCTTCGCCTTCTCTTTTAATCGTCAATGCACCTTTTATCACCGACATCTTTTCAGGTGATGCTGTACCAAATGTGTACTCACCTGGAGCCATTACGCCAACACTTGATTCATCACTGTATTGAGTAAAAGCCAGTGACTGTACATTTCCCTCGAAATAAACATTGTGCTTCATTTTTCTTCCTTGCTTTATTGAACAATACATCACGGTTCAATTTAAAAACCGAAACCTGTGATCTTGTATCTCAAAACTTGCACTACAACAAGCATTAACTTAGGGTTCAATAATTGACCAGTTCATTATTTCATTTTTTGAGGGCAGTCTTTAAGCGACTTTAATTAACTCTATGTCAGATCAAGAATCCAAAATTCCAACTCATCGCTTATCCCGTATCAGCCAATTTGCGTCACTTGCCACGCGAATTGGCGGCAATGTCGTAGCAGAAGGAACCAAGCAGTGGCTCAAAGGCGAGCGACCTCAAGCAAAAGATCTACTGCTGACACCATCCAACATTAAACGTGTAGCTGACCAACTCGCTCATTTACGCGGCGCTGCGATGAAAGTCGGACAAATGCTCTCGATGGATAGCGGTGATTTACTCTCACCAGAGTTAACTGAGATTCTTGCTCGGCTTCGTTCCGATGCCAACCCTATGCTATCCAAACAATTAAATGGTGCCCTTGAGCAAGGTCTGGGAGTGAATTGGAAACAAGAGTTCCTTTCATTTAACTTCAAACCTATTGCCAGTGCATCCATAGGGCAAGTTCATCAAGCCTACACTGATGATGGTGAGAAAATCGCCGTTAAAGTTCAATACCCTAGCATTCGTAATAGCATAGACAGTGATGTAGACAACGTGGCGACCTTACTCAACATCGTCGGTGTAATTCCGAAAGACATCGATGTAAAAAGTCTGCTTGAAGAAGCAAAAAAACAGCTACATGCGGAAGCAAACTATCAATTGGAGTGCCATTATCTAACGCGTTATAAAGCACATCTAGATGGCAATCCCTCTTTCATCGTCCCCAAAGCTTATTCAAACTTAAGTAGTGAAACCGTTTTGACTATGGAATACGTAGAAGGAGAAACGATTGAAACCTTGATTGAAGCTCCGCAAGTGCTCAGAGATCGGGTCATGCGTAGCTTGCTTGAGCTTTTGTTTGCCGAGTTATTTGAATTCCAGCTAGTTCAAACAGACCCAAACTTCGCTAATTACCTCTATAACCATCAGGAAAGCAAGGTTGTACTACTCGACTTTGGTGCAACACGTGAATACAGCGACCAAATTAGTACTGGCTATCAAAACGCATTTCGCGCTGTTATCGAAGATGATCATCGTTCACTTGAGTCCGCTCTCACCCAAATCGGCTTCTTTAGCCAAACTATCGTTGAGAGCCAAAAACAGGCGATTCTTGACCTCGTTTCCCTTGCTTGTGAGCCTATGCGCCATCAAGGATGCTATGATTTTGGTCAATCAGATCTTGCCAATAAGATTCGCCAGCAAGGTACCGCTCTTAGTTTGCAGGAGAACTATTGGCATACGCCTCCTATTGATGCAATATTCCTTCATCGAAAAATCGGCGGGTTATATCTTTTAGCTGCAAAGCTCAAAGCTAGGATCGACATCCAAAGTTTGGTTATGCCGTACCTGAAAATGTAAATTCAGTTTGTGCTTAACATCAAACTTCCTTCCATCGAGATTGCGTTAAAAGACAATATCTTACAAGCTTTGCATCACTGAGACATTGATTCAGTCTTGTGCAGTATAAGTGAGGTAAGTAGTAGTGACGTTATACTCGTTTAATAAGCAATCTACTGAGCGAAAAATAAGTGCAAGCATCCCCATTATTCACATAGTCTTTTTGTGTCTCGTCAGTCTAATTTTGGGCGCTTTTTCTGTTTTGATCTATTTCAGCTACCAAGACTATATTGCCCCTGAAAATGTCTATGGTCGCTGGCTTGAAGTGGGAACTCCCTCTTACAACAGAGCGTCAATAGAATTTAACCAAGATGGTGTTTTTCGCAATCAACGAATGGTGGCAACTCAATTCGAGTTCGATGGTCGCCAAATTCATGTGACAACTGGCTCAGGTATATCCATCTATCAACTAACGGTAGCCAAACAAACTCCACAATTGAAACGAATTCAGCCAAATAGCCCAACTCAACGATTCGTAAAACTAGGCTACGAACACACTGTTGATATGGAAGGGGGTGGCATAGCGAAAAGACGCCGCGTAGCATTAGCTGAACACTTCAATGAAAAATAACCTTTGGGTATAAGAACTCACTCACATCTATCACCTAGCCGTTTTCCTCTCGCCTTTGAACCGATATACTCACTCAATATGCGGCGCATAACATGGCATTGATTGTCACCTTTTTCTGATCACTTTAGAACTCTAATAATGAATGAACTAAAATCACTGCTTCCAAGCACTTGGTCATCTTTCTATCAGCAACTCGATTCAAACGTGTTGCTTCTTACCGTCACCAGCCTCGTTGCTTGGCTCATTTGGCGTGTTGTTTACGGACGGCTGGAAATGTTAGTTGCCCGTACTGCGATACATTGGGATGACTTAACGCTTCATGCTCTAAAAACGCCTATTAGCACTCTTATCTGGTGTTGGCCCGCGACCATTTCACTAGGCTTTTTACTTCAGCAACAAATGGGAACAACATTAGATTGGCTAAGCACTTTGAAGCTCATTTTGGTCATTGCCATCTTCATTTGGTTTACGATGCGACTGATCAATAATGTTGAAGAATATGTGTTGTTACAAAAGAAACGCGATGAGACTACGGTTCAAGCAGTCGCGAAAGTCGCGCGCCTGTTCTTCCTTACTATTGGTGCACTCACCATCATGCAAGCTTTTGGGCTTAGTCTTTCTGGCTTGCTTACCTTTGGTGGCGTCGGTGGGTTAATTGTCGGTTTAGCGGCAAAAGATCTGCTTTCCAATTTCTTTGGTGGGATGATGATTTACTTTGATCGCCCTTTTAAAGTTGGTGACTGGATCCGCTCTCCGGATCGTCAAATTGAAGGGACTGTTGAGCGTATTGGTTGGCGTATGACGATAATACGAACTTTTGACAAGCGTCCACTCTACGTCCCTAACTCTGTGTTTAGCAACATTGTGGTCGAAAACCCATCGCGCATGCTCAACCGCCGTATCTATGAAACCGTAGGGTTACGTTATGAGGATGGCAGCAAAGTCGAACAGATCGCCAATGAAATCAAAGCTATGTTGGAAACGCATCCGGATATTGATGCCAACCAAACAATGATCGTCAATCTAAATGGCTTCGGTCCATCCTCTTTAAATTTGATGGTCTATACCTTTACTAAAACCGTCAATTGGATTCGCTATCAAGAAATAAAGCAAGATGTGCTGCTGAAGATAATGGCGATTGTTAACCAAAATGGCGCAGATATCGCCTTCCCGACCCAAACCATCAAAATCGACCCGGGCACTGCTGGGAATCTAACTTCGATGATTGATCAATAAATGCAACCCCACCGGCTTTGCTGGCGGGGGACCATACAAACATTAGAACTGATAACCGATGGTTAACCCTAGCTGAGTAAAGTCGTAAGTTGAAAGCGAATCTTCAACCTCAAATAGGTCATAGCTCAAATCTAAATAGACATTTGCACTCGAAGTAAACCGAGCTCCAACACCATAGTAAAGCTGACTTGATGATGCGCTAGTATTTCCTGTAATGTCCCCTGTCAGAGTCGCGTCTTCACTATAGCTTGATAAACCTATTGCGACATAAGGTTTGAATACTCCTATAGCGCTTTCAAGCGGATAACCTAAGTCAAAACCACCTTTGAAAGTACTTCCATCAAAGTCAGCTTTTACATAGTTCGAACCATCCGTGAAAGACATGTCCCCTTCATTTTGCTCATAACTTAGTTTAATACCGATGTAAGGGTTTACATCATAACCAAATTCTAGTTTGAACCCACTTCCATAGTCACTAGATTGGAAAGAATTATCCATGTCTGTTTGGGAATAACCGCCCCCTAAACGAAAGCTGTTCGATTCACTAGCTACAACTGGCACACTCACTACAGCAATAGCTGTAAATAATAAGATATTACGTTTCATATTTCCTCCATAAAGTATGGGGAAAGGCTACCAGCTGGCTGTATGCATATCACTGCGTATTAGCACTTTAGTTTATTCATCTCGACCAACTGCAACTAAAGTTAACCGCTAGCTGCAAATTTTTACAAGACTAAAAATGGTAAAATTAATTATCATGCACCTACTATAAGAAAAGTAGTAACTCAACCTACTTCCATGAAAGATTTCGTTGCTCTGTATAATTATAAAATGCTTGAAAATTACTTTTAACTAAACCAATCATCTATTTTTATGACCTATGCGCTATCTTAAAAAGTAAACGATAGTGTATACTTTGTAAATTGACTCATTAAAAGTAAACAATATCGTTTACTTTTGTCTGCTATGGGACCAATCCATGGTTAAGATAAGCGACATAAAACAAGAAGATATCATTAATACCGCCATTTTGGTGTTTTCTCAAAAAGGTTTTGAGCAAGCCAGTATGGAAGGTATTTCAAAGCAGGCTGGTGTTTCCAAACGTACGCTCTACAAATACTACCCAAACAAAGAAGCTCTGTTTGAAGTAATCGTAGACAAGCTGATGTGCCGTTTTAACGACCCAACCATGCAAAAATTTGAGCCTTCCGTACCTGTCGAAGTGCAGCTAACAGAGCTAACCTTGAACCAGCTTTGCTATGTCAACACAGAAGAATTCCAAGTTATCGCACGTATGGTAATGGCAGAGTGTATACGATGCCCGAAAGCCTCTAAAGTGCTGATGACAAAATTTGGCTCAGTGGAAGACTGCTATGGTTTACATGAATGGGTACGCCAAGGTATAGAGCTACGCCAACTTGAAGTGGATAATATACAGCTAGCGGTCGAGCAATACATTGGCTGTATTAAAGCCGTGGCTTTCTGGCCACAGCTACTCGCACACCAGACGCCGCCAAGCTGTGATGAACTTAAAGTGATTATTGATGAAGCAGTAAAAGGATTTATCGCCACTTACGCTGTTAATCGTTAAAAATTCACCCTTTTTGGCTCTGCAGCATCTGCGCGCTGCATTTCGAAGCCAACCGCTCAGCTTTAAGTCAGAATCAATAGTACTCATTCCTCAAGAGGTAATGAGTACTATTGATTTTTGCTACGTAGAACAATTGGGTGATCTTCATTTAGTTGCAACAAGTCCCAACGATTCCCGTACAAATCTTCAAAAACGGCAACTGTACCGTATTCTGCCTCACTCGGTGGTCTGACAAAAGTAATACCCAGCGAAAGCATCCGCTCGTAATCTCGCCAAAAGTCATCGGTATTGAGAAATAGGAACACTCTTCCACCGGCTTGATTACCGATGAAGTCATGCTGCTCCGGCTTTGAGGCTTTTGCCAGCAACAACGCCACGCCATTACTCCCTGGAGGCGCAACCACGACCCAACGCTTGTCTTGCTCAGGTTGATACGTATCTTCTATCAACTCAAATCTCAGTTTATTGACATAAAAATCGATCGCTTCATCGTAATCACGCACAACTAGCGCAATATGCACAATGGATTGTTTCATCCTAACCTCACTATCAACAAATTGGATCTACGAGAAAATGAACGACACTATAAGTACGCCATTTCTCAATAGCAAACCAATTTATCATCTAGCCTACATCGAAGGTCAGCCTATCCTTGATTGGCGCCAAGACCAAGCGCATTGAAGCGAAGCGGAACCGAGTTGGGTTTGTTAGGACGGCACTACCCAGTCAGGAGATTTTTTAGGTTTCTTTTTTGTCTTTCGCTTCTTAGCCTAGTTGAAATAATCTTAACCAAACTAACTTGCAAGTAAGTAATCATTATTGCAAAAGTTAAAACGACCATATATTTTATAACGAATGTATCATTGTAAAACCTAACAAATGGTATATGCCATAGATATATCCATATTGAGTTTCTTGCGCAAAAAGAGATAATTAATTTAAATATATTAAACTCGATATATTCATTATATCTACCAATAACATAAAATAGCACACAAGAAATAAGAATGGCATACGAACAATAATATATTGATGGTGGGTACTTGAGCTCTTGCGTAGGGATCACGCTACCGCTTAATACATATAGAGTAACGCAAATAGAAAGAAACACTGTACCACTGACAATTATTAATGTGAACAAAGCTTTATGAGGTATTGATTTCAAACGCAAACCAATCGAAAAAATTATTGCGTAAGGGACAAGATAATGAGTGACTAAGGACATGGACTTTAATAAACCTTCGTCAACATAAGGCATTGAGACAAATCTGATGCATTCATAAACAATGAAAATTATTGCAATAACTGTAAAATACAAACTATCCGATATGGTATTACGATGAAAACGATATAGTAATGGTGATACGATAGAAACTAGAAGAAATACTTTGATAATCCAAACATAGCCGATACCATCGATTAATAGATATGAATTCATTATTGTTTCAAAGTTCAAGTCATCACTATTTGGTATAAACAACCATTGTAATAAAAAATAGCCTGTTAGAAACAACCAAACCGGAAGCAGCAAGCGCGATATTCTTTTACATATAAATGAGCAATAGCTGTCCTTATTATCGTAGCTTATTGCAAATGACATCCCTGAGATCATAACCATCAATGGCACATCAAAATTTCTCATTTGGAAGATAAATCCAGGCGGTTCAACATGAGCAAGGACAATCATCGCCAAACCAATAAATCTAAGTATATCTATATCAAAGTCCCGCATACAAAGAGCATCCTTGCCGTTATAAGTAAAATATTACTCCCCTCAGCAATTTGATTTGCATCTACCCTAACGCGACTTATATCGTCCATCGGTGTGCTCAGCTCATCAAGAAGTGGAGTATCAAATACTATAACTAGGTCTTAGTATGAAAACCTGAGAAAATGATCACATTTTATACACTATGCATTCTCATATATGGGACGCCCCAGAAATCCAAATTAGTAACAATTTGACTTTAGTCTAAAAAACATAAAGTGAACGCCATTCACTAAATTTACATTCTAAAATATTATCAACTAGTTACCGACATAGTAAAGATCAAATCCGAGTACAGATCCCCAGCTATTTCATATGCATTGGGAGTAATACTCGTTAGCTTAAAACCACATTTTACCAGCACTCGCTCTGATGCAATATTACCCTCGGTGACAATGGCTTTGAAATCACGAATATTCAACTGAGAAACGGCCCATTCAATCAAGGCATCCAGTGATTCTGTAGCATATTTCTGACCATGGTATTCAGGTAGCAACAGATAACCAACTTCCGCGATTCCATCTTTAAGAGAGAAGCCGGTAACACCGATCATTTCATCAGTATTGTGCTCAACTAAGACGAGACAAAGCCAAGCTCCTGAATCTGCTGTCCATGCCAAGAGTCTTTCTTGAAACTTCTCTTGAACGCTTTGAAGGTTGGGAATATCAAAGCACAATGCGACTACGCCAGGGTCGGTATGAAGTCGAAGAAATAGAGGCCAATCCTCCTGTGAGATTTGGCGTAACGTTAATCTATCTGTTGCGATTTCCACTCTTGCGCTCCTTTATCACCCTGTGCTGAGTCAATTCACAGCAAAAACTGTAGATTAAATCTCGCGGGCGTTATTTAAGAAAATGTGTTGATATACAAAGATTCTACCTTGTCCCTAGCCCACTGTGTTTTGCGTAGAAACTTAAGCGAAGATTTAATCGATGGATCATTATCAAAACAGTTCACGTTAATTTCGCGATGCAATCCGGTCCAACCATAATGTTCGACCAACCGCGTCAAAATTTTCTCGAGAGACAGACCGTGAAGAGGGTTATTTGGCTGATCTTGTTTCATGAAGCTTAATTTCCTAATTAGGGATAACGTTGAATCCGCTTAGAGCATGATTCTTAAAGCGTCATTTTAACAAGCTCATCAATGTTTACCTAACAAAACTGCGACAGACTGTAAGCATAAACCCTCTGTCACTCTTCTTGAGCAAAACCTTAATACAACGACACCTAATAAGAAATGGGATGCAGGCAGGACCTACTTAGCGGCAGATGAAGGCTGGATTTGTTTAGCAGCTATTATTTTCTAAATTATTTCGGTCTTTCTTAAATAACAGGCAATAAAAAGGAGAGCAAATGCTCTCCTTTTTTTTAACCTAACTGCTAATTAAAGAGCAGCTTTCGCTTTTTCAACTAGTACTGCAAATGCAACTTTGTCGAATACTGCGATGTCAGCAAGAATCTTACGGTCGATCTCGATAGATGCTTTCTTAAGACCGTTAATGAAACGGCTGTAAGATAGACCATTTTGACGAGATGCCGCGTTGATACGTGCAATCCATAGTTGACGGAATTGACGTTTCTTGTTGCGACGGTCACGGTAAGCGTATTGACCAGCTTTGGTAACTGCTTGGAAAGCTACGCGGTAAACACGTGAACGTGCTCCGTAGTAACCTTTAGCTTGTTTTAGAACTTTCTTATGACGTGCACGAGCTTGTACACCACGTTTTACGCGAGGCATTATGCTTCTCCTAAACTAAACGATTATTAAACTAAAAAGAATTAAGCGTATGGCAACATACGCATAACTGCAGCCACTTCACATTTAGGAAGGATTGCGTTAGGACGTAGTTGACGCTTGTTCTTAGTAGTACGCTTAGTCAAGATGTGACGTTTTGTAGCGTGCTTGAACTTAATACCACCAGCAGTTTTCTTAAAACGCTTAGCAGCACCTCTGTTGGTTTTCATCTTAGGCATGATGAATAACTCCGCATTGTTGAGTTGTTTATAACAATAGTAATTAGGGCGAACAAAACCCAGCCGCCAGACCTTTATAAAAAGGGCAACAGCTGAGTTTTCTTACTTGTAAGGCCGATAATTACTTCTTTTTAGGGGCCAACACCATGATCATCTGACGACCTTCGATACGGCTTGGGAAAGATTCTACTACAGCAAATTCTACAGTATCTTCTTTTAAGCGACGAAGAACATCAACACCGATGTCTTGGTGAGCCATCTCACGGCCACGGAAGCGAATAGTTACTTTCACTTTGTTGCCGTCTTCTAGGAAACCAGTCAGGTTGCGTAGTTTTACCTGATAGTCTCCAATATCAGTTCCAGGTCGGAATTTAATTTCCTTAATCTGAACCTGTTTTTGCTTTTTCTTCTGCTCTTTAGCAGACTTGCTCTTCTCAAAGAGGAACTTACCGTAGTCCATCACTCGACAGACTGGTGGCTCGGCGTTAGGACTGATCTCAACAAGATCCATTCCTGCTTCTTCAGCAGCTGCGATCGCGTCTTGGATCGATACAACGCCAACTGATTCACCGTCAGCGCCAGTTAAACGAACTTCACGAACGCCACGAATTTCACCGTTTAAACGGTGTGGGTTTTGTTTTACCGGCTGTTGGCCGCGTCTTCCGCCTTTAATAGCTTATTCCTCCAGATTGAGCTTACGGCTAGTGATCTCGTTTTGGATGTATGTAATTAAGTCATCCACTTTAAATTTACCGAGATCCTTGCCTCTACGTGTACGAACTGCGATTTCGCCTGCTTCCATCTCTTGGTCGCCACAAACTAGCATATACGGTACACGCTTCAATGTATGTTCGCGGATTTTAAAGCCAATCTTCTCATTTCTCAAGTCCGCTTTGGCTCTAATTCCACTTTTTTGTAATTTTTTCGCTACTTCTTGTGCGTAATCAGCCTGTTTGTCAGTAATGTTCATAATTACTACTTGTTCAGGAGCCAACCACGTTGGGAAGAAGCCCGCGTATTCCTCAATAAGAATACCGATAAAACGCTCTAGAGAGCCTAGAATCGCACGGTGAATCATTACTGGTACAAGACGCTCATTATTCTCACCTACGTAAGTCGCACCAAGGCGAGTCGGTAGGTTGAAGTCTAGCTGAACTGTACCACATTGCCACGCACGATCTAAGCAATCATGTAAAGTAAATTCAATCTTAGGACCATAGAATGCACCTTCGCCTTCTTGAATTTCATATGGAATATCCATTGATTCAAGAGATAGTTTCAGAGCTTCTTCTGATTGATCCCAAATTTCGTCAGAACCTACACGATTTTCAGGGCGAGTTGATAGTTTAACAACAATGTTGTTAAAACCAAACGTCTGATACGTATCATAAACCATTTTGATGCAGCTAGTCACTTCCTCTTGGATTTGACTCTCAGTACAGAAGATATGAGCATCATCCTGAGTAAAGCCACGTACACGCATAATGCCATGTAACGCACCCGATGGTTCGTTACGGTGACATGAGCCAAACTCTGCCATACGTAATGGTAGGTCACGGTAAGACTTTAGACCTTGGTTAAAGATCTGAATATGACCTGGGCAGTTCATTGGTTTCAGTGCGTATTCACGGTTCTCTGAAGAAGTCGTGAACATCGCTTCTGCATATTTATCCCAGTGACCTGAACGTTCCCAAAGAACGCGATCCATAATTAATGGACCTTTTACTTCTTGGTAACCGTATTCGTCAAGCTTAGTGCGTACAAATACTTCAAGATCGCGGAAAATTGACCAACCGTTATGATGCCAGAACACCATACCAGGTGCTTCTTGCTGCATATGGAATAAATCAAGCTGCTTACCCAATTTACGGTGGTCGCGTTTTGCCGCTTCTTCAAGACGAGTCAGATGCGCCTTAAGTGCTTTCTTATCATGGAAAGCAGTACCGTAAATACGTTGCAGCATCTTGTTGTCGCTGTTACCACGCCAGTAGGCACCTGCAACATTCAATAATGTGAAATGCTGACAGAAGCTCATATTTGGAACGTGAGGACCACGACACATGTCGATGTATTCTTCGTGATGGTATAGACCTGGACGATCGTCGCGAGCAACGTTCTCATCCAAAATTTCCATCTTGTAAGTTTCGCCACGCGCTTCGAATGCATCGCGCGCTTCCTGCCAGCTAACTTTCTTTTTAACAACTTCGTACTTGGTCTTAGCAAGCTCTTTCATACGCTTTTCGATCTTTTCAAGATCGTCTTGCGTTAGCGACTCTTCTAGATCGATATCGTAGTAGAAACCGCTGTCGATCGTTGGACCGATCGCCATTTTAGCTTGAGGGAAAAGCTGCTTGATTGCATGTCCTAGAAGGTGTGCGCAAGAGTGACGAACGATCTCTAGACCGTCTACTTCATCTTTTACGGTGATGATTTCTAGGCTTGCGTCTTGTTCAATAAGATCACATGCATCAACGCGTTGACCGTTTACTCGACCTGCAATGGTTGCTTTTGCAAGACCAGGACCGATAGATTGCGCTACTTCGAGAGTAGATACTGGGTTGTCAAATGGACGCTGACTGCCGTCAGGAAGTGTAATAATAGGCATGTATAATCCTTACAGTGGTGTTGCATACTAAGCAACACTTGCTAGTTTTAATCGTTTCACATCTGCGAAAAAATTAGGAAAATCGTGTGTTTATTCGCATTTAGAGACAAATACGGATGCCCCTTTCTACGAACAGGCGCACATTGTAACTGAAGTTTGCAAAATAACAATCAAGTTCACATAAATTACTTAGCAATCTTTACTCTTAAAAATAACGCTTATAAAAACAGAAAAAAAACACCGTAATGAATACTCAAATACGATGTCTTTTTTCTGTTTATTACGAGACTTTAATCTCGCTTAGTGTTTATATTTTAAAGAATGAAAGCTGGGCCTTTTGTCTCTCTGCAAGTTGAGACAATTCGTTACTTGCACTCGCACTTTGGCTTATGCCTGCAACATTTTGATTGACCAACTCAGACATATTTACCACGTTGCGGTTAATGTCTTGTGTCACTTGAGATTGTTCTTCAGCTGCTGTTGCTACTTGAGCATTAGCATCATTGATTCGAGTAACCGCATCGGTAATGCCTGTTAACGCATCGTTGGCATGACGAGATAGCTCATTATTCTTATTTAACATTTCAAGGCTTAGCTGCATGCTGTCATTCGCAAGCCCCGATTGTTTTTGTAACTCTTCAATGATGCTTTGAATTTCAACCGTTGATTCTTGTGTGCGCGCCGCTAGTAAACGGACTTCATCTGCAACAACTGCAAAGCCACGACCTGTTTCACCTGCACGTGCAGCCTCAATCGCGGCATTAAGTGCGAGCAAGTTCGTTTGCTGTGAAATCCCGCTGATCACCTCAATGACGTTATTAATCTGTTCTGATTGCTCTTTTAGTTTCGTCACCACTACAGCGGCATCGTTTAGTGCATCCCCCATTTGGTCACTTGCCACACTACTTTCATTAAACGTAGCAAGAGCCGATTGCGCCAACTGATCGGCTTCGCGTGCTGTAGAGTCCGCCAATTGAGCGTTATCACTGACGTTGTCCGCCGTGCTTGCCAATTCATTAACCGCTGATGCTACTTGTTCAATTTCAGCCAATTCTTGCTGTGAGTTACCTTGTGCTTGAGTCATCACCGCTGCCAGCTCGGTTGATGCTGATGCCACCTCTTCACTGATACGAATAAGCTGATCGGTCGTTTGCGCTAACTGTTCAACCGTTAAATTAACGTCTTTGTTTAGCTGAGCGATTTCATTCTCGCCATCCACATCCGCACGAACAGTAAGATCACCCTCTGAAATACGACGCATCACGCTTTGTAGTTTCTGTATAGGTGTCACTATCATTCCAGAAAGAATCCAAGCAACCATAAGAGATAACGCCAAGACTCCAAGCACTGTCCATGTAGCGACATTTTGTACACTGTCCGCTGCACGTTCACTCTCTACCATAGCCTTATTCGCCACATCATTGACTTTGCTCGACAGATCATTGATGGATTCAACCATCGCTTTACCGACTTCGCGATACTTCGTAATAAACTGGCTATATTCTTGCTCTGAAACGTTACCATTATCACGGCGTTCAAAAAACTTAACTGCCTGTTCAGAAAGCAAAATATACTCTTCGATTTTCTCTCTAACGATCTTTGATTCAGATTCGAACGTTCCTTGAGCCTCGATATTATCAAGAGATGAATTTATGTCTTTCATCCCCTCTTTTAGTTCACCAAGAAACTTTTCTCTTAGACTTGCATCATAAATCGCATACACAGCACTAATGCGTAGTGGATAAACGCGATCATCAATTTTAGCTAATGCATCTTTATTTGAGACCAAAGATTGTGTATTAGATGAAATCAATTCTTGCTCTGTTTGTAGATTATTTTTAGTTATCCAAAGCGAGATAAGTAAAGCGAAAGTAGTAAACAGTACTGGTATTAGTACTTGGGTTCGTATTGAAAAATTCTTCATCGAAAAATGCATTCTGTCCTCAAATAATTTGTTATGACAACGTATCTCGCAGCTGGGAATGTTCCCATCTCTGGCTCGCATGCTATTACAAATTATAAAAAACCTCCACACTACTAAGCCATTAATTCTTAAAAATATTCCCTCATTTTTACGCCATAATTTCGCCAGATCGTCAATTTGATGTCGCTCATTGATTAACCTATTGATGTGCTTAAAAAACCAAAACAAAATTATCGTTTTGTTATAACTAACCAATAGAAAATTTGAAGCGCATGTGCAGTCTCACTTACTACTCTGTTGCATATGACTTTCTATAATTTTGTTACTACACCATAAAAAAAGCACCGTGATGAATACTCAAACACGGTGCTTTTTTAGTTCTCACGAGACTTTAATCTCGCTTATACCCGTCATACTTGAAGTTGCAGCGGTGTTGGCTGTGTTCGTGCGCCCCAATCACATAGTTCACCTATGCTCAGGGGACTTTCTTACTTGCCGCCTACCTGCATATTCAAGTTTATTGGGTATAGTCTTTATATTTTAAAGAATGAAAGCTGGGCTTTTTGTCTTTCTGCAAGTTGAGACAATTCGTTACTTGCACTCGCACTTTGGCTTATGCCTGCAACATTTTGATTGACCAACTCAGACATATTTACCACGTTGCGGTTAATGTCTTGTGTCACTTGAGATTGTTCTTCAGCTGCTGTTGCTACTTGAGCATTAGCATCATTGATTCGAGTAACCGCATCGGTAATGCCTGTTAACGCATCGTTGGCATGACGAGATAGCTCATTGTTCTTGTTTAGCATTTCAAGGCTTAGCTGCATGCTGTCATTCGCAAGACCCGATTGTTTTTGTAACTCTTCAATGATGCTTTGAATTTCAACCGTTGATTCTTGTGTACGCGCCGCTAGTAAACGAACTTCATCTGCAACAACCGCAAAGCCACGTCCTGTTTCACCTGCACGTGCAGCCTCAATCGCGGCATTAAGTGCGAGCAAGTTCGTTTGCTGTGAAATACCGCTGATCACTTCAATAACGTTGTTAATCTGTTCTGATTGCTCTTTTAGTTTCGTCACCACTACAGCGGCATCGTTTAGTGCGTGCCCCATTTGGTCACTTGCCACACTACTTTCATTAAACGTAGCAAGAGCCGATTGCGCCAACTGATCGGCTTCGCGTGCTGTAGAGTCCGCCAATTGAGCGTTATCACTGACGTTGTCCGCCGTGCTTGCCAATTCGTTAACCGCTGATGCTACTTGTTCAATTTCAGCCAATTCTTGCTGTGAGTTGCCTTGTGCTTGAGTCATCACCGCTGCCAGCTCGGTCGATGCTGAGGCTACATCCTCACTGATTCTTATCAACTGTTCGGAAATCGTACCAAGCTGTTCTACCGTTAAATTGACGTCTTGATTTAATCGAGATATTTCATTCTTACCATCGGCAACAGCTCGAACAGTCAGATCGCCTTCGGCAACCCGACGCATTACATTTTGCAGTTGTTGTATTGGCGTCACAATCAGCCCCGATAGAACCCATGCTACAAATAACGACAATGCCAAGACACTAAGCACTGTTACCATTGCTACATTTTGCACACCATCTGCCGCTTCTTGCGCTTCAATCATCACCACGCCATTGAACTTATTAACAGTGCTAGACATTGCGTTGATCGCCTCTGCCAGTTCCATACCCGCCTGTTTATAAGTATTGATAAAGTCATTGTATTCTTTTTCTGAAACTAACCCTTGATCACGACGTGTATAAAATTCTATTGCCCCTTCAGACACTACGATATATTGATCTATTTTATCTCTTACCAATAAAGACTCTGTGCGGAATGTTCCGCGCGCCTCAATTACATCAAGTATTGCCTTAACCTCGTCCATACCCTGTGTTAATTCGTTTAAGAACGTGGCTCTACGCTGCGGGTCGTAAGTCGCATAAACGGAACTAATACGTAATGGATAAATACTGTCATCGATATTGGCGAGCGTGTCTTTATAGAAAACCAACGAGTCTGTATGGTCCAGCATCACAGCTTGCTCTTCTTGCAAGTTATTTTTCGTAATCCAAAGCGCCACGAACAAAGCAACTATGGTAAACAGAACTGGGATAAGCACCTGTGTGCGAATAGAAAGATTTTTCATCGAAAACTGCATATACGACCTCAATTTGCATGTTATAGCTTTTATCCATATATCGGTATGGCGTTATTACTTACAAGAAGAATCGGATGCTATTACAAATTATTACAGAATGCCATGTGAATAAGGTCCTAATTATTAGTGGCTGTACTTTATTGTTATATACCGCAGCTTCACCACACCGACTAAGAACACCACAAGGCAAGCATAAGGCATTGATTAATAATAACTAATAAGATAATTAAGAATATTAAAATGCACTAAGCCGCGTGTAACCTGACCTTAATTCTAATTTCAACATTTGGAACTAGAGTCAACCTATTATAATAGCTCAATATGTTAACTCTATATTTAATTATATTACTTCCAAATAATCATTCATAATTCAATGCTGTCTGATTGGTTAATTTTCAACCAAGAATATATAAATATTACCACATTATGTTTCACTATATAAATTCCAATGCTAGCTAAACCAATCTGACTTATATCGCTATTTTAGCCTTATGAGTTAGTAACGTTAATTATCCGCCACTCCAGTTGACAAGCTATATTAACGATTAGCGGGTATCTTTGGGTGATTCCATCACAACCATGGTGGTGATGGAATTGACTTGCTCACATTCACCCAATACATCTGAATGGAATTTTTTGTAACTAGCCAAGTTTCGAGTTTCCACCCGAAGTAAATACTCATTTGCACCCGTGATGTTATGGCACTCCACCACTTCATCAACAAAGCGTACATGCTCTTCAAACGCCAATTGCGCTTTTTTACGGTGGCTTGTCAAACCAATCGACACATACGCAATAAAACCTATACCTAGCTCGCTGGTATTCAGTTTTGCCTTATATCCGGTTATCACACCACGCTTTTCCAAATCCTGAACTCGTCGCAAAGTAGCAGAAGGCGACAACCCTATTCGTTCTGCTAGGTCGACATTGGACATTCGACCGTCAGACTTCAGCTTTTGCAATATTCTTTCGTCAAATCTATCCATTCTGCGCCTTTGTTGTTTATATTTATCTAAATAGCACAATAAAAACACAAAATTGAGCAAAAAACTACGTAGACTGTTTTTAAACCAGTCACATACACAACTTTATTCAATTTTTAGGAGTTCAATAGAATATTATGCAATGGGAACATGTTACCGCTTTAGTGCTTTTTGCCTTTGTGTCTACTTTTACACCTGGTCCCAATAATCTAATGTTGATGACCTCAGGTGCCAATGTAGGCTTTAACAAAACCATTCCTCATATGCTTGGCGTCACTATTGGTTTTCCAATAATGGTCGTGCTGGTTGGGTTAGGGTTAGTTGAAATATTTGATCTCTATCCAATGATTCATCAAATACTAAAAATCGCCAGTTTGTCTTACCTTGTATATTTGGCCTATCAAATTGCTCGTAGCCAACCGCCTCAAAATGAAGGAGGCAACTACAAGCCACTAAGCTTTCTCAAAGCCGCTAGCTTTCAATGGGTCAACCCGAAGGGTTGGTCGATGGCACTTACCGCTGTCACAGTCTACAACCCTGAAAATAGCTTGTTTGGGCTAGCCTTAATCGCCATTATCTATGCTATAGCCAACATCCCATCCGGTTCTTTTTGGATCATCGCAGGTAAACAACTACAGTACTTATTAACCAACAGTACGCGCATCCGTGTGTTCAATTACACTATGGCGGCATTACTTATTGTTTCTACACTACCGATGATTTGAGTTATATACCCAATGAACACTTTAAAGTAACAAATGTAAATTAGCTTAAAGATGCTGCGTACTCGGCAAATTGAGTGTTATTCTAAATGAGAAGAAGAATAATTATCGAGTACGCCATGCAACAACACGAATCACAAATTGTCACCGTCCGCAGTAGCGAAACGATTACTCCAAACATGCAGCGCTTAATATTACAAGGTGAGGTGCTCCGTAGCTTTCCTGATGATTGCGAAGGCGGTTACATCAAACTTTTATTCAATTCACAAGGTGGTACCGACCTTTCAGACATCGCTGAAGGTGAACGCCCTGTGATGCGCACTTACACTATTCGCAGGTATATGCCCGATCATCACTCCATTGAAGTCGATTTCGTCCGTCATATAACTCAAGATAGCCAATGTGGTTTCGCCTCACGCTGGGCAATCAACGCTCAAGTTGGTGATGCTATTGAAATTCGGGGACCCGGCAGCATTTCAAACTTGAATCACGATGCAGACTGGTTCCTACTAGCGGCTGATATGACCGCACTTCCCGCTTTGTCGGCGAAAGTGAAACAATTACCAAGTAATGCTCAAGGTTATGCGATTATTCAGCTAGTGAATGACGATGATCGTCAGCATCTTGAAGTGCCTTCAGGTATTGAAGTCCACTGGATAACAGAAGAAATATCACAAGCAGTACGTTTGCTCACCTGGCTTGAAGGACAAGCATCAGCGTGGGTGGCATGTGAGTTCGATTCAATGCGCGGGTTACGCCAATATCTACGCAATGAGAAAGAAATAGGACGTGACTTTATTTATATCAGCAGTTATTGGAAGAACGGCGTGGCTGAAGACGGGCACAAAGTGCTCAAACAGCAAGACGCTCAAGAAAATGACTAGTCTCTCGTTTCGATATTTCGTAAGCGTATATACCCAAGCAACTTGAAGGTGCAGGTAGACGACAAACGAACAAAGCCTCTGAGCATAGATTTACTATGCGATGAGGTTTGTCAGAGCAAGTCAACACCGCTGCAACTTCAAGGTGAAAGACTATTCTGCCATTTGCTCTGCAAGAAAATCTATCAACAAACGTACTTTTGGTGATAAGTTGCGATTTTGTGGGTATAGAGCCCAAATCCCCTCACGTTCATCGCGGTATTCTTTGAGTACTTCGACCAACTCACCGTTATCTAATGCGGTTTGCACGTAGTAGTCGGGTAATTGAATTAACCCTAAGCCTCGTTTTGCTCCATCTAGCAAAGCAAAACCAGAGTTACATTGTATTCGACCTGTCACCCTCACTGACTTTTCACTCTTCTGTTGCCTAAATCGCCAATGCGCCATTGAACTCACTAAGCATTGATGGCGGGCTAATTCAGACAAGCTATGCGGCGCACCATATTTCATAATATAGTCAGGGCTCGCACATACATACAATTGCCGAGAAGATAAACGCTTTGCTACTAATGTTGAATCTCGTAGCCGCCCCAATCTGATAGCCACATCATAGCCTGCTTCTATTAGATCAACAGTTTGGTTAGTTAAATCAAGCTCAAGATCAATTTGGGGATAACGCAATAAAAATTCGTTCAATAACGGCGCAACATGAATTTCGCCATAGGTTACTGGTGCGGTAATTTTTATTTTACCTTTAGGTATTGCTTGCAACTGTGTAACCGCAAGTTCCGCTAGCTCTAAACCTTCGACAAGTAACTTACACTGTTCAAAGTAAACTAACCCAGCCTCTGTAAGCGTTACTTTTCGTGTTGTTCTGTGCAGTAACTTAACCGCTAAACGCTCTTCCAACGCAGCAACACGTCGACTTACTTGCGCCACCGAGGTATTAAGCTTCTTTGCCGCCCCGGTAAAGCTGTACGTTTCAGCTACGGCAACAAATTCACTCACACCTTCCCAATTCGCCATCTCAAACCTTTATTATTACACATGCGTAAAAATCATTTACATAATAGCCTAATTATCATTTTAATTGAAACAGATAAAATGCACACCATCTGATAAGGCAGCGTAAAGCTGAAACCTTAACTAAGCTTTAAATCATTATTCGATACCGGTGACTAAACACGGGTACTTAAGAAGGAAAACGCAATGGCGCTTGAAATCAAACCAGGTCAAACTCACATCAAATCAAAAGCAATGGTTGCTTGGGCAGCCGGCGAACCATTAAAAATGGAAGAGGTTGACGTTCAACTACCTAAAGCAGGCGAAGTTCTTGTTCGCATAGTAGCAACTGGTGTTTGTCACACAGACGCATTTACACTATCAGGTGACGATCCTGAAGGTATCTTCCCTTCAATTCTAGGTCACGAAGGTGGCGGTATCGTTGAGATGATCGGCGAAGGTGTAACAAGCGTTGAAGTTGGCGACCATGTTATCCCACTTTACACAGCAGAATGTGGCGAATGTAAATTCTGTAAATCTGGTAAAACTAACCTTTGCCAAGCAGTACGCGTAACACAAGGTCAAGGTCTAATGCCAGATGGTACTAGTCGCTTCTCTATCAATGGCGAAACAATCTTCCATTACATGGGTTGTTCTACTTTCTCTGAATACACTGTATTGCCAGAAATCTCTCTTGCGAAAGTAAGTAAAGAAGCGCCGCTTGAAGAAGTTTGTCTACTGGGTTGTGGCGTTACAACTGGCATGGGTGCGGTTCTAAACACTGCAAAAGTAGAAAAAGGCGACAATGTTGCTGTATTCGGTCTAGGTGGTATTGGTCTTTCTGCAATCATCGGTGCTCGCATGGCAGGTGCTAACCGCATCATCGGTGTAGATATCAACGAAAGCAAATTTGAACTTGCAAAACAACTAGGTGCGACTGACTGCATCAACCCAATGAAATTCGACAAACCAATCCAAGATGTAATTGTTGAAATGACTGACGGTGGTGTTGAGTACTCGTTCGAGTGTATCGGTAACGTCAATGTTATGCGTCAAGCACTTGAATGCTGCCATAAAGGTTGGGGCGAATCAGTAATCATTGGCGTTGCTGGTGCAGGTCAAGAGATCTCAACTCGTCCATTCCAACTAGTGACTGGTCGCGTATGGCGCGGTAGTGCTTTTGGTGGTGTTAAAGGTCGCTCTGAACTTCCTGAAATCGTTAACCGTTACATGGCGGGTGAATTTGGTCTTCAAGAATTCATTACTCACACCATGGGGCTGGAAGACGTAAACGAAGCGTTTGAATTGATGCACAAAGGTGAATCTATTCGTACTGTTCTACATATGGATAAGTAATAGAATAGCCCTCTAGCCTTACAATTAGGCTCTTCAGCTAAAGTTGGAGAGCCTACGGCAAGCAGAACTGTCCTAGCCTTCCATTTTAGTTTTACCGAGAGATTATCCATGACCATCGAAAACATCAGCCAAGCCAAAGTCTTTGGTGGCTGGCACAAACAGTACACGCATGAGTCTCAAAGCCTCAATTGCTCAATGCGATTTGCGATTTACTTGCCGCCAAGTGCAACGCCAGCGACACCAGTACCTGTCGTTTATTGGTTATCAGGTTTGACTTGTACTGATGAAAACTTCATGCAGAAAGCTGGGGCATTTAGCGCAGCAGCCGAGCTTGGTATTGCGATTGTAGCACCAGATACCAGCCCTAGAGGTGATGATGTTGCAGACGATGAAAACTATGATCTAGGTAAAGGCGCTGGCTTTTATCTCAATGCGACTCAAGCGCCTTGGAATGCACATTACCGTATGTATGATTACATCGTGGATGAACTACCAGCGTTGATTGAAGCAAACTTCCCTGTCTCTAGCCTGAAGTCTATTTCTGGTCATAGTATGGGTGGACATGGAGCGCTGACCATTGGTCTAAAAAATAGCGATAACTATCGTTCTATCTCTGCATTTAGTCCCATCAGCAACCCAATGCAATGCCCTTGGGGGCAAAAAGCATTTAACGCTTATTTGGGCAAATCAGTAGAGAACTGGAAAGCATACGACGCATCAGAGCTGCTCAAACTGGGTATGGCAACATTGCCAATGCTTGTTGATCAAGGTGACGCCGATAACTTCCTGCATGAGCAACTAAAACCTGAAGCATTGATCCATGCAGCACAACTACATAACAGTGAGCTGACCTTAAGAATGCAGCCAGGTTATGACCACAGCTATTACTTTATTTCTAGCTTTATAGAAGAACATTTGCGTTTTCACGCTAAATATTTGTTCGCTTAGATTACCGCTTTCAAAGTGACAAATGACAAGCCCCTCTTCACTGCCTTTTGAGGGGCTTTCTCTATTTTAATCGCCCACTTTTTTTCGATTGCGTTGCGCTCGTCGCTCACTGCGTTAAACTAGCCTCACATCTCACTTGCTTGCTGTAATCCGATTGACCATGTCTAAAATTAAAATTGCTTTCCTAACATTAATTCTCATCGCATCCGCTGTTGCTGCGTGGGTTTTTATCCCTACTCACACCAGCCTTGGCCACCAGATAGCCTCTAAGCCTGTAGGTAAGAATTTAACTCTAGTAGGGTACAAAATCGCCTCGACGGAGAAGAAGCTGAACAAACTGAATCAATACTATTTAATCGAGAATGGCAGCGAGATTGGCGATCAAGAACCGCTAATCACGACATCGGATCAATTTCTACGCATCAAATCAGTCAAAGACAATACTTTTACTTTGACGGTAAAAGGTCGTATTGAGCAATACCGCAACGATATTTGGGTAGAAAAATCAGATGGGACTGTAGAGCATTGGCTAGTTAGTTTGGACTCAAGCTACGTACGCTAAACTTGTTACGCACCGATTCGATGCCGCCTTGCTTACTGAGGTGGCATTCCTTTCTTAAACAGGTAAAATCGCGACTCTCAATAACGCTGATAGAATTTTACCATGCACCAACCTGAGCAACTCTTTACCCGTTTTGACGCCAATATCGACAGTATCGATTTACCAAGCGCGTTTACTTTCCCTTTTTACTATCAGCCACATCCTCTTTGCGTTATCGCCTCGACTGAACTGCAGCTACACATCGAAGCTCAATCTCATTGGCAACACAACTTTGGCACTGAAGGGGAAGAGTCGGGAACTGGCAAAATGTTTGGTGTACTTCTGGTCCGTTCTCCGCAAGGTGAACTCGGTTACCTAAGTGCTTTTTCTGGCAAAATTGCCGAACAAAATTTGCTGCCGAAATTTGTTCCACCAGTATTTGATATTCTGGCAGAAGAGTACTTCTTTCATACCGAATTAGCTCAAATCACTACGCTGAATACTCGTGTAAAACAGCTCTCAGCCGATCCCAAACTGGCAGAACTGAAACAGACCCTTGCTCATCTTAAGGCGAAGTATCAGCAACAAGAGCAGCAACAGCGCCAAGCGATCATCGACGCTCGCGCCGAGCGAAAACTACAACGCCAGCACGCAGAGCAAAACCTTGCGGTAGAAGATCTCAAAGCTGCTCTTGACGATCTCGCTAAACAAAGTGTTGCTGAGAAAAATACCCTAAAATACCTTAAGTTAGAATGGGACGTGAAGATTACTCAGGTTCAATCTGAGTTAACACAGTATACTGACGGCATTCACCAAGCTAAGTGTCAGCGGAAAGATCTATCGAGTGCGTTGCAAAACAAGCTATTTGAGCAATATTGCTTTCTCAACGGTGAAGGCGAAGCAAAGTCACTAAAAGCTATCTTTGCAGCAACCTCTACCCCAACACCACCAGTAGGTGCGGGTGAATGCGCAGCGCCGAAACTACTACACTACGCCTACAAATATAGCTTCACGCCACTGGCAATGGCGGAGTTTTGGTGGGGCGCATCACCCAAATCAGAAATTCGACAGCACAAAAAATTCTACCCTTCATGCCATGGCAAATGTAACCCTATTCTAGGGCACATGCTGCAAGGACTAGAGGTCGATCCAAACCCATTGGAAGAGAACTGGGGGAAAAACAAGCCACTCGAAGTAATCTACCAAGATGACGCCATTGTAGTCGTCAACAAACCACCTGGGTTGTTATCCGTGCCGGGAAAAACGATTAAGGATTCAGTATACACTCGTGTACAAGGTCTATTCCCTGATGTTGAAGGTCCCTTTGTGCTACATCGACTTGATATGGCAACCTCAGGTCTATTGGTTTTTGCTTTAACACGTCGCGCAAATAAGAGCCTACAAAAGCAGTTTATTACTCGTGGCATTGAGAAGCGTTATTTGGCTACGGTAGAAGGCGTTGTTTCTCAGCAAAGCGGTGAAATAAATTTACCTATGCGAGGAGACCCAGATGATCGCCCACGTCAATTGGTCTGTTTTGAACATGGTAAACCCGCAACAACGTACTGGGATCTTATTGAGGTAAACAATGGACGAAGCAAGTTATACATGTATCCCAAAACAGGTCGAACCCACCAACTTCGCGTGCACTGTGCCCATTACCTTGGGTTAAATATACCCATGGTTGGCGACGGTCTTTATGGTGAAAAAGATTCACGCTTACACCTTCATGCTGAACGATTAGCATTTAATCACCCTTACACGATACAGCGCATGGTATTCAGTGCTGAGTGTGATTTCTAAACAGTGTGCAAACGACACTTCTTCATTTTATGCCACCAAAAAATTCGTCTCACCCTTTACTGGTCCGATTGCTAATCATTTTATTTCATATAAGTACCAGAGCCCGTATAATATACGGACTCTGGAGGAAAGCGAATGAGTCACGCCGCAATAAAAAAAATAAAAGCGATCATGTCCCAATTACCACTTACACAAGGTATTGAGGGCGTAGCACAAACTAAGCAAAAAATTAACCACGTCTGCCGAGAATTTAATTACCAATTACCTACGCATTTTACCCTTATTTTAGAAGCGGTTAAATGCAACCGAAACAACAATCGCCGTAAAGCAGTAGACGCGTTTGAGGAGGCATTATCCCTTTGTCGGGATGAAGATATTGCAGAACGATTACAAATCAAAACTCTATTGGGCTCAATATATGCCGACTATGACGAGTTACACAAAGCGTATGCACTTTATAGCGATGTACTTGAACATGCCTATCGCTTAGATGCGAACTACCTATCCTTTGCATACACTAACATCAGTGACTTTTATCTCTGTTTAGGTCAATTCGACAAAGCTTACCAAATCGCGGCTTATGGCGCGCAATATGGTGAAAAAATAGGTCATCATTCAAACCATGCTATCTGTTTATTAAATATGGGATACGCGCTTGGTTATAAACACAGTGAACATAAACAAGCAATTTTACACTGTAAACGGGCACTAGAGTTAGGTCATGCAAACAGAGCAACACGTGTCAAAGCCATTGCTCACGGATACATAGCTCAAGTTATGGCACGTAATGCCAACATTTATTCCTCAACGGATATAAACCATCACTTCGAACAAGCAGATCTTTTCTTTACGGGTATTTTTGACAATCACAATCGAACCGAATGCCGTGTCCATCATATCGCCTATATAAGTGAATTTGGTAACCAACGCCAAGCATTGGATCAAGCTCTCAAGCTCTATGAAGAAATAAACCCTGAAGACAACTACGGCTTCTTTGCTCTCTTATGTGATTGTTTATGTAATCTATTGGATAACGACAACAATTCGGCGCTACTTTGCAAAGTTCAATCTAATTATATTAAAGTGACTCAGCAACATCTCAGAAGGCTCCAAGATAAAGAGTTTGACAACTTGCTTAGCCAAATTGAAAAAGCCACTCAAAATCATGAATTGTTGGTATTGGATAAGATGCAGCAGCACATTGCCGCTGTAACGGATGTGGGTCAATCCATCGCGACATCAGAGAATATTGCAGATAACTTGGAAATGATCTTTGAAAAAATTTGTTCCATATTTCCGACTAATGAGTTTGGTATTGCCCTCTACCATGAAGATATCGATACGCTCGACTACTGTTATTTCTACGATTCCAATGGTCCGGTCGATAATTTTACGGTGAATTGTACGACGCAATATTCGGTTGGAAGCTATGTAATAAAAAATAAGCGAACCGTACATCTAAATCGTATTAATGATGAAGCGATGAACATGTTTGTGCCGATAGACGAGCGAAATACAAAAACATGTGCTCAGTTTAGAAACGACACGCCAGTACAATCGATAATCATCACGCCCATTTTAATGCAAAATAAAGTACTGGGCGTACTTTCCATTCAGCATCATTTGTCTGATCAGTACTTACAGTATCACTGCAACTTGTTCGAACAACTGGCGAGTTTTATTGCCGTTGCGTTGGAGAATCATATACAGCGCAATCGTCTAGAAAGTGCCTATAAAAAACTAGACACGTTATCAAAGACCGATCCGTTAACAGGGCTATACAACCGCTATCAGCTTGATAATATTGCGCCCGAACTGATTGCTAGAATGACTGAATTACATACCAATCTCTCGATTGCGGTAATTGATGTTGATTACTACAAGGGCTATAACGATTTCCATGGGCACCACCAAGGAGATATTGCGCTTGAGCTTATTGCCAATGAAATGAAAAAGGTATTTGCTAGTAATAATGACTACCTATTCCGCTATGGCGGGGATGAGTTTTTACTGCTTAGCTCTAACAGCTCAACACAAAAACTGACCGCAAAGCTAGAACAGTTACAACAAGCAGTAAGAGGGCTAGCCTTGGTAAACCCACTTTCAACTTGTAGCGAATACGTCACCCTTTCAATCGGTGCCGCGACTTGCTGCCACACTCAACACAATGAAGGTGATTTTCTGAGTTTATTCAACTTGGCCGATCAAGAGTTATACAAAATAAAAAAAGCCGGACGTAACCGCTTAAGCATAGCCAATCAATGCTTAACTAAAGAGCCCACATAGTTACCACTCTAAGCTGCCCAATGAAAAGGGCAGCTTTCAAGTTAGTCGTTTTCGTGAATACGGCGAATCACTCGACACGGATTACCGGCAGCAACCACGTTATCGGGGATGTTCTTGGTGACCACGCTTCCGGCACCAATCACGGTATTTTTACCAATGGTAATTCCAGGGCAAACAACCACGCTGCCACCTATCCAGACGTTATCACCAATGGTTATCGGCTTACCAAATTCCACACCTTCACCTACCCGACCTCTCACATCAAGTGGGTGCCCTGCCGTGTAAATCTGCACATTAGGTCCAAATAGTACATTGTCACCAATCGCCACCTCTGCGACATCCAGAATGACACAGTTAAAATTGGCACAGAAATTCTTCCCTAGCTTAATGTTGCTACCATAATCACAACGAAAAGGTGGCTCTAGAAACGCATTTTCCGCATTAGGAATCAACTGGTTGATCGCATCTCGCCATTCAGGGGTATCCGGAATGCTGTTGTTTAACTGCTGTAATGTTTTTCGGCAAGCAATACGCTCAGAGTACAAATCTTCATCCCAAGCATTGTAAGCTTCACCCTCTAACATTTTTTGTTTTTCAGTTTTCATAACTTATCTCTTTAATACCAATATGCTCCCGCAGCGATAGCAGTGTGTCTATGAAACAATAGTTAGCCAATGCAATACCCCTACTTTTAGAGTGGAAAAATCAACTAAGCAGGTCAACACTTAGAACAACAAATGGAGGTGGGTATGAATGAGTTCAAAAATATACTATTTGTCAGCCAAGAGCTATCGAATAACAGTGACTCGTTAGAACAAGCTCTAACATTATCAAACCGTAATAATGCATCCCTGATAGGCATAATCATTTGCCCAAAGCTGCCAGAAAGCATGAATAAGTATGAAGACGTATATGAAAAATCACTACTTGATAAACTAGACTCTGAGATTAAAAACTGTCTCACCAAGATTGGGCAAGAGGCTAAACCAGCAATTCCAATTAAAATCGCCAGTGGCGATAAACCCGCGATTCAGGTTATCAAGACCGTCCTTACTGATGGCTGCGATTTATTGGTCAAAGAGACTGAACCTATTGAGGAAGGCAGCAAAGGCTTTAAAGCACTAGATATGAAGTTACTTCGAAAAAGCCCTTGTGCAATATGGTTGAATCGCCCAAGTCCGAAAGCTCACGCAAAAAAACGCGTCGCGGTTGCTATCGACCCAACAGCCAAAAGCCCTGAAGAAAAACAGCTCACACTCCATCTCCTACAAACATCTCGTTCTATTGCAGATGGCTGTGATAGCCAGTTACACGTTATCTCCTGCTGGGAATATGAGCTTGAAAAATATCTAAGAGATCATTCATGGATTCAAGTCGACGATGAAAGACTCAATGCAGAAATTGAATCTGCAAGAAGCTATCACATGGAAGCTTTGGACAGCTTGATCATTGAGTCTGGAATATCGGGAGACATAACCATCCACCACATCAATGGTCGAGCCGATGACGAGATCCCATTATGCGTTGCAGAGCTTGAGATTGATATTCTGACCATGGGCACCATTGCACGGACCGGTATCAAAGGGCTGATAATGGGTAATACCGCTGAAAATATACTCCAATCAGTCCAGTGCTCACTGGTAGCACTTAAGCCTGATGGTTTTGTTTCGCCTATTAAGTGAAAACTTTCACCATTACTAGACCACTATAAGGGTGTTGATGCCAACACCCTCTAATTACCTGTTTCATTTGAGTTTTCTAACAAAGATCACTGGCTCCTTCTACAGTGTATATGTAGAATAGTCATCAACTATTAACCAAAAGTGCTTGCGCTTTGCCAACAAAAATAAGGAGGAGAATTATGTCTTTGTGGTGTTCAATCAACCCACGCTTGTTTGGTATTACATCTCGCTCAAGAGTTTTAGATATCGCGCTGCGATAATCTCGACTTGAGCGAACCTTACCTTTCGACAGATAACGTCACCCGAGTACAGCCCCTCAAGCTCGAAGAATTATTGTCAGCTATGACAACGGCTTTTTACGCCCAAAATTCTTGAGAATACAATGAGTACTTTTTTAACAACACAATCCCTAACTCTTGCACACACTTCTACCGCTCTCTTCAAAGAGCTCAATTTCACTATTCAGCGCGGCGATCGCGTAGGACTAATTGGTCACAACGGTTGTGGAAAAAGCTCACTGTTGAAGTTGCTTTGTGGCACGCTTGAACCAAGTAGTGGTCATGTGGCTAAAGCGAATCACTGCTTAATGCGTTATGTTGAACAACATGTCCCCGACCATTTGAAATCCACCAGCATCCTTTTTTCTGTAGCGGAAACACTTGCCGAAGAAGAATATTGGCAAGCGGAGTTACTACTTAGTGAGCTCGGGTTTCAACCCCATGAATGGGTACTACCTATTGAACAATGCAGTGGTGGTCAACAAATGCGCCTGTTGTTGGCTCGAGCCATTATTCACCAGCCTGATTTACTGCTGCTCGATGAACCAAGTAACCACTTAGATTTACCCTCGCTAATTTGGTTAGAGCAATTTCTTACCAAATGGAAAGGCGCTTTTGTTCTGGTTTCCCATGACCAAACATTGCTCGACTCAGTCACCAATCGGACATGGATACTCCGCGACCAGACATTACATCACTTCAATGTTCGCTGTTCGCTAGCTCGCGCTGCGCTAAACGAAAAAGACCAAGCAGACCAACTGCGCCACTCTAGCGAGCAAAAGGAAATTGATCGAATTGATAAAAGTGCGAAACGACTGGCTCTCTGGGGAAAGATTTACGATAACGAAGACCTAGCTCGAAAAGCAAAAACAATGACGGCAAGAAAGGAGCGCTTAGAAGTAGAACAAACTGAGCTGAGTCAAAATACTCCTTGGAGCCTGGTTTTAAAAGGTGAGGAGTTGCCGGCCAATCGGCTTGTCGCCATTACACCATTTTTGGTGATGCCTCCTTCAAGCAATATCGTCTTGTTTGAGATGATGGAAAAACAGATAAAAAGTGGTGATCGTATTGCGATTCTCGGTAGCAATGGCTGTGGAAAATCAACCATACTTAACCTGCTTTACCATCACTACTTATATGGTTCCCTTCCATCGGTCACTTTTCATGAGCGATGTCGTTTAGGTTACTACGATCAATCCTTACAACAGTTAAGAGACAACGATTCAATTAGCGATGCGCTTATTTCTTTCACATCACTTAACAGTGAGCAATGTAAGCGCGCATTGATCAGTGCAGGCTTTGAGTACGCAAGACACGCTCAAACCGTCTCTTCATTGAGTGGCGGTGAACGGGCGCGCTTACTGTTTGTCGGCTTGACCCTCGCGTGCTATCACTTATTGTTTCTCGATGAACCGACCAACCATCTTGATATGGAGGGCAAAGAAGAGCTGGTTGATACCTTAAACCAGTTTGATGGTGCGGCTATCATTGTTAGCCACGATCGCAGTTTGATTGAGCAAAGTTGCAACCGTTTCTGGTTTATCCAACAAGGGGAACTAACTGAGTACCTTTCCCCCGACGATATTTATCTACAAATGGAAAGTGAATCATTAGGCTTTACCCCAAACCGTTGCACAATAAGCGAGAACTCGCCAATCATTACCGCTGGGGTCTCACTGCCATTTGAGCATGAAACCAATCTAAACTCTCATGAGGAACAACTGCTTGAGCGTTTAGTTCAATTGGAGAGCTTGCTTGAGGATGATCTAAATCGTCGCCCGAAACGGCAAAAGCTAAGCCTTCAGCACCAATGGCGCGAAGAAATCGCATCCATTAATAAGCAATTATAACGCATAGCCCTCGACCCAATAAGAATGGGCTCGAGGGCAAATCTAGGACTATACCCAAAAAACTTGAAGATGCAGGTAGGCGGCAAGTAAGAAAGTCCCCTGAGCATAGGTGAACTATGTGATTGGGGCGTATGAACACAGCCAACCCGCTGCAACTTCAAGTATGACGAGTATATATTGAGCAATGAATTTATAAAGGTCGCATCCTTGCCACGAAAGCCGTAAAATACGCGCCTATTTTTGCTTAGTAAGAGATTTGTAGTGACACGCGATCAATTTGAGTTATTAGCGCCCGGTGGCGATCTAGATTCTATCAAAGCAGCCATTGCTGCGGGGGCAGATGCCATCTACTGTGGACTAGACCGCTTTAACGCACGCAACCGAGCTACCAATTTAACACTGGATAACTTAAATGGCGTGTTAAACCTTGCACATAAGCACAATTGCAAAATTTTTTTAACACTCAATGTGTTGATTTTGGAAAGCGAAATCCCCGCTATTGTGCGCCTACTCAGCCAGTTAAACACCACGAGTATTGGCGGCGTGATCGTTCAGGATTTGGGACTTGCCTATATCCTTAAACACCACTTCCCTGAGTTAGATGTACACGCTTCCACGCAGTTGAACACGCATAACGAAGGGCAGATCCAATTTCTCAATCACTTAACCGCTAGCCGTGTGAACTTATCACGTGAACTCAATATCAATGAGATCAAGCATCTTGCTCAATTTGGCAAACAACACAACGTTCAAATGGAAGTGTTTGTCCATGGTTCTTACTGCATTGGTTTTTCGGGAATCTGCTACATCAGTTCTGCGCGTAATGGTGCATCAGGTAATAGAGGTCGCTGTAGCCAACCTTGTCGTGAACAATACGAAACAACGAAGACGGGTAACCAATACCCACTGAATATGAAAGATAATTCTGCTTTTGGTGATCTCGAAGCGCTCGCTGATGCTGGCGTTTACTCACTGAAAATTGAAGGACGCATTAAGAAATCACATTACGTCTACACTGTGGTTGATAATTGGCGTAAACAAATTGACCGTTTGTGCGACGGCGAAGAACTCACCACCGATACTACCGAACTATACACAGTATTTAATCGCGATTTCTCCAACGCATTCTTGCAAGGTGATTTCGGCAAAGCGATGTACATCGATAACCCTCGCGATCACGCGGTTAAGCATTTTTCTACCATCTATCAGTGCCAAAACATTGAAGATGTAAAACAAGTAAAGAAAAAGCTCTACGACGATAAAACCGCGATTATTGAGAACGTGGCGCTAAAGACTCAACATTTTGATGTCACCAATCAATCTAGCAGCAGTAGCTTAAAAGGTGCGATTGACGTTCCAACGCTGCCTGTGATTGCCAATCCACCAGCGAGAAAAGAGTCAGTAAAGCTCTCTGTGCTTATCTGTTCTGCCGACGACTTAAGTTTATGCGAACAAGATGGTGTGGATGTTTACTATCAAATGCCAATGGGGTTAAGTGATGAATGGCAGAAGCTGGTTGCCTTATTCGAAGCCAATCCTAGCTTAAAACCTTGGTTCCCTGCGATCATGATTGGTGATGACTATCAAGCTGCGCGCCATTTCCTTATGGCAATTCAGCCGGAATTATTAATCACTAACAACTCTGGTATAGGAATGATGGCGAAACAACTCGGGCTGAACTGGGTTGCTGGTCCACAGATGAATACCACCAATTCATACTCGTTGAAATGCCTCGATGAAGAGTTTAGTGCCAGTGGTGCGTTTATCTCCAATGAGCTAAACATGAAGCAAATGCGCCACATAAAGCGCCCTTCCACAATGCGTACTTTCTACAGTATTTACCACCCGAATACACTACTCACTAGCCGCCAGTGCTTATTCCAACAAACTGAAGGCTGTAAAAAAATCAAAGTGAATAAGGGTTGTTTAAAGCGTTGTAGCAAACGCACGTCAATCATCAACTTAAAAGATAATCCATATGTGGTTCAAAAGCAGCGTGGCAGCCACAACTCAATTTACAGCGAACACAATATTCTTAACATGCAGGTGCTCGAGGATCTTCCTGAATTGTTGACTGATGTATTGATCGACTTGCGTGATATTCAAACTGAGACTCAAATTTCTGCCACTAAACAACAATTAATCAATGAGTTCCTCACTTTATTGAGCACGCAAACAGAGAACAACACAGAAACGCTTCACCAACTGATTCAACCGACAGCGAACTCGCAGTATCTTAAAGGGTTATAATTTGTGACAGTGACATTTTATACATGTCACTGTCGCAAAATGTGACTATTCGCATAACACCTTTTTTCATAAGTATTTATCTTAGGTATTGAGGCAATAAGCCTTATGTGAAACTAGGAAATATTATGATTGTATGGTCGATTGCAGGTTTGGTTATCTTTTTTGCTACTCAATTTTTCACACCTATGAAAGCGAATATGGCAAAACAAGTGACTTGTGGACTCATGTCATGCGTACTTGGTCCGCTAATGCTCATTGCAGTTGTCGGCTCTTACATCAACTCCAACATCTGGCTAAAACGCTCCGTTTCTGCGTAAACACCATTTGTTAACATACGCTTAGCTACATTTAGCGTAACAATGTTTTATCTAGTTCTGACCTGCCACTTCTTTTGGCAGGTCTTTGTCATTTCAGCCGCTACACTTAACCTACTCACGGTGGGAAATTCTCTAGTATAATAATGATCGAAAATAACTCCGTGGAATCACCATGAACCAAGCACCAACTAAAATCACTTTCTTTGAGTTTCTGACACCTCTTATTACCTCTGGTTTGAAGACCATCACAATCCGCGATGAGGCAGAAAGCCACTATGTACCGGGTACTCAGGTAGAGGTGTTCACTTTAGAAACAGATGAAAAGGTATGTGAGATTAAAATCTTATCTGTTCAACCTTTGCTTTTTGAAGACATTAATGAATTTCATGCAGAGCAAGAAGCGTTACCTTTGGACGAGCTAAAACGACTGATTGCAGAAATCTATCCTAATTTAGACCAGCTCTACATGATCAGCTACCAATTGGTTTAATCAAAAAAGAGGCAATAACGCCTCTTTTTTGGAATTATTTAAACCAAAAACGCTCCGTCTGAGCTAGTTTTCTTCGTCTGGAGGTTGCGGTGAAAAAAACCGCAATCATTAATGGAAGATACCAAATTAGAACATCTACAATTCCGTTAACGGGCAGAAGCGGAAAACTCAGCGTATTGCCAAAGAAACTACCATCAATATACACAACCAATGCGGGTAGTGCGTAGTATAAGAACCCACAAAAAGCGCCGAGTATAGCGTACTGCACAACGCTAATAAGACTGGTAAAAACACCCAAAATTGAGCCAAATATTATCGCGAAAACAAAGCTCAATACGATGGATTGCAACAGAGATATAAGTCTGGTGACATCCATAAATCCAGAACCAGAAAGAAATTCACGCAAACTGGGCAGTTCACTCAAAATAGTAAGAAGAAGTTCACCAGAATGGGTGATATACCATTGATTAGAGAAAACCAAGTCATAACTACAAAAAATCAGGAACCCTACCACTAACGCACTGATACCACACACGAGTTTATACATGGTTGCCTCTATTTACTCATAATATTCTATATACGTCATCTATCAATAAGCCTGAAAAATGAACAATATCCAAGCCTTTCAATCTAAACTTATAACCTAGCCCTCAATTCTGCCACTTGTGAACAAGCTCTTAGAGCAAAAACCTGATTTAGACCTCTTTGCAATTCTTGATATTAACCAAGTTAAAGCAAGCATGAACCCAAATCGTTTGATGCTCAAATATTGGGCGGGAAAAGACGTGTTACGCTCGTGACTCATCCCTCCAAGGCTGGTATTGTTTAACTTCTATTCAATTATTTTCGGCAATGGAATGTTCGGACAAGTCACAGGGATACTGTTCCCAGTTTTTGCACTCGTACTCGTCGGGTATTCGGTTGGTCGTTGGATTCGGCCTGATTTTAAATCGATTAACCGTATTAATATGGACACCTTCACTCCGGCATTGGTGTTCTCTTCACTCGTCGCTATGCCACTTGATACCGAGCAAATACCGCTGCTTAGCGCAGCGTTAATCGCCGTTTTGGTACCTGGGGTTGTGATGATTCCAATTTGCAAGCTGATGAATATTGAATATAGAGCCTGGGCTCCTCCACACATGTTCCGTAATAGCGGAAACTTAGCCATCCCTTTGTTTACTTACACTTTTGGCGAATCTGCTCTCGCCTCTGCGGTATTATTGTTTGTCGTCTCCGCTTGTACTCATGTTAGCTTAGGTCTCGCCGTACTCAGCAAGGGCAATCCATTTAAGCAAGTCATTCGTATGCCTGTTTTTCTTGCTACTGCCGCCGCTTTAGCTATCAATCTCACAGGGTTAACCGTATGGTCGCCTTTGTATGAAGCAACCAAGCTACTTGGGCAAGCTGCCGTGCCAGTCATGTTGTTATCGCTCGGGGCGCAGATGTGTAATATGCGCCTCTCAGGGCTAAAAGTGGGGATTCTCTGCACCGCTCAATCGTTGTTTACCGGTGCAATTGCCTTTGGTCTAATCTACGCCTTTATTCCACTACCAACCATGCAACTGCAAATGATGGTACTGTTCGCTATGTTGCCTCCAGCAGTAATGAACTACCTATTTGCCGAACGCTTTAAGATCGCACCAGACCAAGTTGCCTCAATGGTGTTGTTCGGTAATTTCTTCAGTATTATAACATTGCCAATCTTACTCTGGTTTGCACTCTCTCTTTAAAGAGGTTCTTCAGGGTTAGTAAGTAGTGACTCACCTGTGTGGTCTTGTGCTCTCTCATCTTGAGGGTTACGTAGGTTACAACTATCTAGAGACAAGCACCCGCAACCAATACAAGCGTCCAAATCATTTTGCAGTGCTTTCAGCTGCATAATTCGATGTTCAAGTTGCTGATGCCATTGTGTCGCCATGGCTTCCCACTCACTTTTTGATGGCGCTTTATGTTTAGGCAACGTTTCAAATGCTTGGTGAATTTCATCTAACGACAGGCCAACTTGCTGCGCTGCCTTAATAACCGAGACACGGCGAATAACGCTTCGGTCATAGCGACGCTGATTACCCTGATTCCGCCAACTACTAATTAGCCCTTTTTGCTCATAAAAATGCAAAGCCGACACCTTTACACCCGCTCGCTCAGCGACCTGCCCTACCGACATATCCATAGTTACGTCTCCTTTCAACAACTCACAAGTTAGTTTATTGATGAATTTACCTTACCTCAATATAACTTGAGGTAACAACATGAATAATTTCGAGAACGTACACGTGCAACACCCTGAAATAGACATCGAATCACGATAAGCCAATCGCATTTAGTCATTAGGTTACATGGGGTTTGCGAGCCATAACTAAGGCTGAATCAAGCAGATATACCTAGCACCTTAGTTTGAATAAAATATCAAAGCACATACAAAAGTTCATTCGCCAACCTTATATTCACATAGAAAAGGCAATTCATGTCTAAACGCGTGCTTTTTTACTCTCAACTGCTGTTACTGCTGCCGCTATTAGCCGCAGTAAGCTTTGGCGTAAAAGCGGAGACAATTGCAATTCAACCCGATGGCTATCTCGATGGTCAAGGCGGAGAAATTGCCACGCTGGCAAACTTGCGTTGGCTAAGTGAAACCCCCACCGCATGGGATGAAGATTGGGTACAAATCGCTGACATTGATGCCACCGAGACGAAACAATGGAATGATGGGGAGGGTTTTAGACCGATTGGTGACTACAGCAGCGGTTCTACATCAGGGACCCAATTTACAGGTGGTTATGACGGACAAGGTCACACTATAACAAGCGTTTACGTTAACTATCCCCACTATTATTATATCGGTTTTTTCGGTTATACATCCCGGGCATCCATCAGAAATCTTAAACTGGATAATATTGCAGTATACGGCAAAAAATACGTGGGCGGTCTAATCGGTTATGCGCGGCAAAGTAATATACAAGCCATTGAAATAACGGGGTTAGTTTATGGTATTGATTACTTGGGTGGCGTCATCGGTCAGTCCTCTAACTCAACAATCTCATCAACAAAAAGCGATGTGAATTTACCTGGGCGCGGAATAATTGGTGGTATTGTCGGGCGACAAGATAACACCACGGTTTTGAACTCTTTTGCCAGTGGCAGCATTACATCGGGTGGGGCTCAACGTGGTGGTGGTATAGCTGGCTATGTAACTGAATCCGCAATAAAAAACAGTTACTCGAGCACTCTGATAATCAGCAATGCCCACACCGCAGGCTTGTATGGTAAAGCAGACAATACAACAACCATCGACGACAGTTATTTTGACTGTGAGTTAGGTGGTTATACGCCTGACAATAGCGACTGTACAACACCTGATACGCCATCATTAGGCAGAGAAAGTGCATTCTTTACCCAAGCTGCAAACTTTCCCAATTGGGATATTACCAATGCATGGGCGAAAGGTGTTTGGCAGTTAAAGGAAAACGCTCCTCTTCAACTGGCTCTAGAAGCGATCCCAATTTTTACCCATCCTACATCAATGCTACCAAACTACGTTGCACAGGAAGATTCACTATTTCAATTGCAAGTCACCGCGACTTCTGATGAAAACAATCCATTACCCGTTGAATATAAATTACAAGGTGCGCCGAGTTGGCTCACTATTGATGGTTCTGGATTGATCTCTGGCACGCCAACTCACCTTCATGCAAACCTGACATCCCGCGTGGCTATTTTTGCGCAGCAAGGTGAAGCTTGGAACGTACTGCCCAGTGTTAACCTAACCGTAACAGCGACCAACGACAAGCCTAGTGTGCATCCAATCACACTGGCATTAAATCAAGGCATAGTGACCGAACTGCCGCTCTCCAATTGGATTGTAGATGAAGAAAATGGTCCATTTGAGTTCACCATTAGCACACCGCCTAACCATGTTACGCTGCGTAGCATGGATGCGACTGGAAATATCACTATTGAGACTCCCTCCGATTATTCCGGCTCGGACTCATTCGGTGTGTTGGTCAAAGATGGAGAGCATTCAATTATACAAACCATCGTTCTAAACATTGGTTCACAAAATATACCTAATGATCTCACTTACTATCTATTCGAAGACAGCAACCACATCATCGATTTCCGTTTGATCGCAAACGGAGATCACACACCTAGCATTGAGATTACTTCAAATCCAACACAAGGTCATTTATCAGGAAATTCGCCACTCGAATATATCTACCAACCAAATGCGCACTACTTTGGTCACGATAGCTTTACCGCTAAGGTGAATGGTCAATCTGTGGTGATTACTCTTGCTATTGCTCAAGTGATAGACCCGATAACGACAAAACCATTTTCGATTGAAACCAATGAAGACAATGCGATTGTGATTGATTTAAATCACGCCATCGAAGACCCAGAACATCTACAACTATCTTACAGCGAAGTCTCTACCGAGAACGGCATTATATCCCAACTCTCTGACTCAAAATTTATCTATACACCTAACGCCGATTTTTCAGGACAAGATACTGCCACCTTTGCTGCAAGTGACCTTCTACGCCCGAAAGTCTATGGCACCGCTGATATTACGATATTGCCAATCAATGACCCGCCAATAGCGAAACTTGTTCAAACATCAACTTATAACTACCAACTCATTTATTTTGAAGACATCGCTAAAGACATCGACTCAAATGATTTATCTTTTGAGATCTCTGGCGAGACTAAATTCGGAACAATAACCAAATCTTCTACCTATATTTACTATTCAAGAACGAGCACTGAACAAACGGGTGTCGAAAATATCACTGTAGGTGTTAGCGATGGTGAACATCAAATTGATGTACCGATAACCATCTATGTGACAACAGCGCCGGTTGAGCCCAAAGATTATAATGGCAATTCAGGGACGATTACCTCTTTGGCAGAGTTACGTTGGATTAGCCGATTCAGTTCAGGTCTCGATAAACATTGGCAACTGGGAACCAATATCGATGCCAGTGAAACCCAATATTGGAACTTTCAATTCGATAGTATTCATCCCGAAAAACAAATAAAGGCGACTGGTTTTCGACCTATTGCAAGCGGGCAAGGGACTTTTTTCACTGGCACATTTAATGGTAATAACCACACGATATCCAATCTCTATATGTTTCGAAATGGCGCAAAAAGATCCGGAGTTTTTGATGGTTTACAAAATGCCACAGTTGAAAACCTTCACTTAAAAGATATTGACATACAGGCGCAGACAATAACTGGTGGACTAACCTCGCGCTCCACCAACTCCACGATTAAAAATGTCCATGTCACCGGGAAAGTGCGCGGAACAAACGTTGTCGGAGGCATAGTGGCAGAATCTGACAACTCTCGATTGGAAGATGTCAGCTTTAGTGGCGAAATTACTGGAATATCTAACATTGGTGGTATTGTCTCTCAACAAAAATATGGCAACATTAATCATGCCACCATCAACGCAACTCTTAATGGCAACAGCTACATGGGTGGTATTGCTGCATCGACTTACGACTCAACGCTATCCCACCTCAATGTAACGGCAATCATCAAGGGCTATAACTCTGTAGGTGGTATTGCCGGACAATCACACTATTCTGAAATTCATCAAGCGGTCTCCAACGTCACGATTTCAGGGCAAATGTACATTGGTGGTGTAATCGGAAAGACAGGATACACAAACAAAATATCCAACAGCCATGTAATAGGGCAAGTTACCGGAAACGAGCAGGTCTCGAGTATCATTGGTAGGGCAAACATCTATAACAGTATTTACCCCACCATCGAAAACAGTTACTCAACAGCGAGCATTACAGCGAATAAATATCACGATGGTTTGTCTTTTGGCGGCGCGAACATAGAACAAGCCTTCTACGATTGCCAAGTTGGCTACCTTGATTGTTCCCAAGAGGGCGCAAAAACCACCGCTGAATTGCAAAACATCAACACCTTCCTTGATGCCAATTGGCAACGTGCCGATGCATGGAACCAAGGGGTCTGGCTACTTGAAGATGGGCAGTACCCGCTGATTCGCCAGCACGCTGTGCCACTGTTTACCTCCCCGAGCCAAGCTATTGAAAAAATTTCGCTGCCAGAGGGGAGCGCCCTCAATCAAACCATTACCGCACTCCCAACACCGGCAACTGAACCATTACGGTACGCACTGTCTGCCAATGCGCCGAGCTGGTTAACACTGGATGAAAACAGCGGGCTGTTGTCGGGCAATCCGCTAGAAGCGGATATTGGTGAGAGCAGTGATATGGTGATTACGGTGACTCAAGGGGAAGTTTCCAATACTCTGCCTCCCTTTGATTTACGCGTAGAGAACATTAACTACCCACCCACAGCCACGACTAGCGCTATGCTGGTTGATGAGGGTACAGCTCAAACTATTGACTTAACGGCACTGATCAGTGATGGGGATAGCGAAGATAGTCATACCTTTTTTGTTCAACCACCCGCCAGCGGCAAAGCCGTCACCACGGTATCAGCGCAAGGCATCGCCACCTATGCCACCACCGACCCAGACTATGTTGGCACAGACGAGTTTTTCTACTGGGTCACCGATGGCAACAGCCCCCCGGTGAACGCCAAAATAAGCGTCACCGTCGTGAACGTGAATGATGCGCCAATCGCTAATGACCACCATATTGAGACGCCACAAGACAGCAGCATTACGCTTGACTTGAGCACCATCATCACCGACCCCGATCCGGATGATCGCCATCAGTTTTCTGTAAGCCAGCCAAGCAGCGGCATGGGAACCGTGGCATTAACAGGCAGTATGGCGACTTTTACCACCCGTGGTGAGCACTCAGGTCACGACAGTTTTCAATACTGGGTCACCGATGCTCACAACCAAACCGCAACCGCGGTGGTGGATGTGACGGTGACGAACGTCAATGATGCACCGAGCATTTCCGGCACACCCGACACACAAGTTGGTGTCAATCAGCGCTATGTTTTTGCCCCGAGCGTATCAGACCCAGACAGCAACGACACACATCAATTTACCATCACCAACAAACCCGCTTGGGCCTCTTTTGACCGTTCCACTGGGCAGCTAACGGGGATCCCCAATGAGGAGTATCGCGGTGAGGTGAGCGAAAACATTACGATTCAAGTCAGCGACCTCGCCGGCCTTTCTGATGCATTGCCGAGCTTTACACTCAGCGTGGATGACGCAAAGCCCATCGCGGTTGATGATGTGCTCACATTCACCTCAAACGAGGCTGAGCGGTACACACTGTCAGTGCTAGAAAATGATAGCCATTCTAGCGAGTTACCTATTTCGATCCGATCCGCTAACACCAATGACGGCATAATCAACATCGACAATGGTCAGTTAGTGATTATGCTTAACGCCCCTCTGCCATTGGTAGACATCGCTTACACCATTGAGGACGAGTTAGAGCAAACTGATTCAGCGCGGGTGACATTGCACATCAATCGCGATGCCGAACCAAATAAACCCGATATTCAAGATCCTGCCGACGTGACTGTCTATGCTCAGTCACTATTTACCCGCGTGCCACTCACGCCACCGACGGCTTACGATTATCAAGGTGATCGCCTCCCTGCCAAACTGCTGGATAGCTACACGCCACTGTTGTCAGGCAGTCATTATGTGCGCTGGTTAGTCGAAGATAGCCAAGGCAATGATCGCATTGAAACCCAATCCATTGACGTCTTTCCGACGGTGTCACTCGGCGCTGACGTGACAATTTCAAGTGAGAATACCACCTTCAAAGTCCCTTTCATTCTCAATGGCGTGTCGCCTCGCTACCCGATTGAGGTGCCATATCAGGTGATCACTCACTCCGATTCAGGTGATTCTCTTTCAGACTCAGGGGTGGTGAATATTACCGATGGAACACTCGGCTATTTGGAACTTGCGGTAAGCGCTCATCCTACCCTAGAGCCAACGCCACAGATGACAGTAACTCTTGATGTTGAACATCCTGATAGGCTGTTAAACACTGGCAGTAAGCAAGCCTTTACTCTGTCGACGCTCAATCAGTCACTGCCGCCGCAAGTAGCATCGCGCGTTTATCAAAATGGACAACAACGCCGTTGGGTAGAAAATGACTCGTTGATCACCTTTCAAGCGGTCGCCAACAACAACCAACTCAACGTTGATTATCTCTATGATTGGACCTATCAAGACGTCACCGTAATAAGTGAAAACGCGCAGGAATTGGTGGTTGACCCGAACCAACTCGCCGAAGGCATTCACAAGTTTTCCGTAACCGTGACTCGTACTGATGCACCCTCGGTACAAACACAGCATGACATCCACTTTGAAATTGGAGCGCTTGAACCGCTGTCACCGCATCAAGACAGCGATGGTGATTTAATCCCTGACGACCAAGAAACCCACGCCGATGATGACCTAGACGGGATCCCGAATTTCTTAGATACCTCCAGCGTCTGTCACACCATGCCAGCTTATGCTCAAGTTACACAACGATATTTGGCGGAAGTAGAAGCAGGGCTTTGCTTGCGAAAAGGTACCACGGTTGCCAATTCAATGACGGGGGGATTAATCATCACCCCTGCCCCAGATAACCATCATCATTACATTGGTGGCGTGTATGACTTTGTGATCTCAGGCTTAGCCGCTCCCGGCCAAATCGCCAATGTCGTGCTACCGCAAAAGTTGCCGATCCCGAGCAATGCTCTTTATCGCAAACAATTAAATAATGTCTGGCACGATTTCATTGATGACATCAACCATGACACGCCAGATGCAGCCATACCCAATGGTGCGGTTAGCTCTGCTCGTGGTGAAGATGGATACTGTCCGCCGCCTGCGGCTCCCAATAACGAAGGCTCGCCATGGCGTTATGGCTTACAAACTGGCGACTGGTGTGTACAACTGTCAATTCGCGATGGCGGGGGCAATGATGCCGATGGTTTAGCTAATGCCGTGATCCTTGATCCAAGTGGGTCGGCAACACCGATCTCCGCAAACCAAGCCCCTGTTGCCAATGATGATCAGTTTGTTGTAGAGCAAAACGAAACGGCCGTGCCACTTGAGGTGCTCGCCAATGACTCCGATCCCGATGGTGATCATTTCACCATCACCGACGCCACCATTTTATCTGGGTTAGGCGAGGTGCAAATCAGCCATCAGCAGCTTGTGTTTAACACCGCTGAAGATGTGATTGGGCAAGTGCAAATTGAATACACCATTTCGGATGGAGACTTGCCTGCGACCGCAACTGCCATTGTCGATATTGAAAGTGTCACCAAACGCCGAAGCGGCGGCACACTGCCCTTGATGATATTATTATTTTTGTTAAGCATGGCATTGTGGCGATATAGAAAAGACCACATTAGTTAAAAAAAAACCAACCTCTCTCGAGGTTGGTTTACCACTACCACTATAAGCTGGGGGCTAAGGAACGGGTAGATGATTCTTGCCAAAAACTAGGGATATAGCCAAACATCGAAACACTTTTGCCAAGTGAGATAGTGTACCAAACAAAAGTACGGAGTCATCCGCCATCTGGCTATATCGTAAGCATAATAGCGCGTTCCAGAAAGTTGAAGGTTGCAAAATTACACAAAATTGTAAGAGCGCACTTACAAAAATAACTTACTGAAGGCATCAGTTTAGCGAGTCAAACATTGAGAATAATGTCAGCAATGGCATCATATTCATGGCATAAACATTAAGCAATTGGATAGCGAATGAGTGCGAAAAAAATCTTAGTTGTAGATGACAACCTAGAACTACGCGAAGCATTAAGTGACTACTTAGGTAAAGCGGGGTTCGATGTGATTGGAGCTGAAAACGGCGTGGCGATGTGGGGTATCCTGAAAACTCATCAACCAGATTTGATTATTCTCGATATCATGATGCCCGGAGATGACGGCTTTACGCTATGCCAGTTGCTTCGTCGCTCCTCTAATGTGCCAATAATCATGCTGACTGCCGTCACCGAAGAAACGGATCGAGTTGCCGGGTTAGAAATGGGCGCTGATGACTACATAACCAAATCATTTAGCCCTAGAGAGCTACTTGCTCGAATTAAAGCCATCCTACGCCGGAGCATTACCAGCCACAGTGCAAAACTGGCGCGTAAAGTTCGTTTTGATGATTGGCAATTAGACACAGTTACCCGCCAACTCGTGCACACCCAATCCAAAACAGTCAAGCAACTCAGTGGTGCCGATCTTTCTCTGCTGGGATTATTCATCTCCAATTCTGAATCCATCCTTTCTCGTGATGATATTGCTCGTGAAATTTGGGGACGCGACGCAGATCCATTTGAGCGCGGAATTGATGTGCAAATCAGCCGCCTGCGCCACCATCTCGATGATAAAGACCGTTCCCTCATTTTAACAGTACGCAACAAAGGCTACATGTTAACTGCCGGTGTGCAGTATGAAAGTTAAAGGTCTCACCAATTCGCTCGCGATGCGTACCAGCTTATTTTTACTTTGCGTCATTATTCTCGCCCAATTTCTCGCTGGATTAATTTGGTATCAACACAGCAGTGAAAAAGACAAAGAAGGCTTAACCACCACCGTAAATAGCCTCGCTCTCAGCGCCGCTTCTACAATTTCTTTTTTCCAAACCTTACCACCTGAATATCGTCACTTAGTGCTTAATCAATTGCGAAACATGGGGGGAACACGCTTCTTCGTTTCGCTCAATAATCACCAAATTCCCGTCTCGCCATTACCATCAAGTGATCGTAAAACAATGGTAATAGATGAGGTTGAAGGGGTGTTATCTAACGAATTACAGGACGCTCCCAATATACAGGTAGAATTCACTCGACGAGACAAACTGAAAGTCTTCAACAAAGAATTATCAATTGATGAATTACCTATGCTTTGGGGGCATTATTCACTCTCGTATGGAGACCTAAACCCTCCCATATTAGTGATTCAAGTTGAAGTAGATAAGAACGCTTGGTTCTACCTTGCTGCTGTTCTTCCCGCCCCATATATCAACCTAGAAACCAGTTATTTTGAGGTCCGAGAGTGGTTCACATTCGTGCTTTCCGCTCTGTTGTTGCTAATTTGTACTTGGTGTGTAGTGCAACGAGAAATTCGCCCCATTCGCCAACTCGCTAAAGCCGCAACACTAATGTCAAGCCGATTAAAAGTACCAGAAGTAAAAGAAGAAGGCAGCGCAGAACTGCAAGCAGCGGTCCATGCGTTTAACAAAATGAATCGTCGTATCGATAGCCATATTAAAGATCGAGAAATGTTGTTTGGCTCAATATCTCATGACTTAAAAACGCCAATAGCGTGTTTAAAGCTACGCGCTGAGATGCTTGATGACGATACAGATCGAGAACGTTTCACTCGTATCGCCAATGATCTTGATTTGTTGGTTAAAGGCGCATTGCAGTGCATTAAAGAAACCGACATTCATGAAGATATAGAACCGATTGATTTAGAGCAGTTAGTCTCTCATGTCGCGAGCGCCGTTGACCCTAAAGGAGATAACATAACCATACATAACTCTCGAGTTAGCCGCTATGCTGGCAAGCCTCTGGCGATAAAACGTTGCATTCAAAACTTAGTTGATAACGGGGTTAAGTATGGTGGAAAAGTCGATCTTTACCTGCAAGAAACTCTCGAAGCGGTAACCATTAAAGTGGAAGATCATGGCACTTCTATCGATCCGTATACGCTAGATAAACTCATCCAACCTTATTATCGCGGTCACAACGATCAAGAAGGCAACGGTCTTGGCTTGACCATTTCACAAAGTATTATTAAAGCGCACGGCGGGCAGCTATCGCTAGATATAACTGAACGGGGCGGTCTTTGCGCAACCCTCGAATTCCCAAGAGATTAGTTATGAGAAAAACATCATTATTCATCATTCTCGCTAGCCTATCCACCACCTGTTGGGGCGACGTTGAAATTCTTCACTGGTGGACTTCAAAAGGCGAGCAGAAAGCGCTAGATTCTTTAGAGCAGCACCTTCTGCAGCAGGGTATTACTCTAAATCACTCGTCAATACTTGGCGGCGGTGGCGACACTGCAATGACGGTGCTACAAGCCAGGGCATTGGCAGGCAACACGCCTGACATTGCGCAAATCGAAGGTCCCAGCATTAAAGCCTGGGATGAAGTCGGCATTGTCCATACCATCAACGAAACCGCAAGAAAGCATCGCTGGGATGAACACTTATACCCACTCACTATCGACATCAATAAAACAAGCAATGGCTATATTGCTCTACCCATTACCTTGCATCGCTTAAACTGGTTATGGATCAACCACACGTTACTTGATCAGCTAGAACTCAACGTACCAAAAACATGGCCAGAAATGTTCCAAGCAATGGAAAAAGCCAAGCAAAATAATATGATCCCACTCGCCATTGGTGAGGAAGCTTGGCAAGTAGCGATGCTGTTTGAGAACTTAGTTATCGCAACAGGTGGGGTCGATTTTTATCACAAAGCTTTGGTTGAATTACAACGTGACCATATTAACAGCGCGCAAATGCGTTTAGCGCTACGCCAACTAAGGAAAATGTCGAATTTAGTTGAAGCACAGCATCCAAATCAAAACTGGGATACCGCCACCCAAGCGCTAATTGATAACAAAGCATTGTTCCAATTAGGAGGCGATTGGATACTGGGCGATCTACTTGCATCCGATGTGAATGTTCCTCAACAGATAGGCTGTTACCCCGCGCCACAATCACATAATGCCTTTCTCTACAACATGGATAGTTTCATCTTTATGGTGGCTGCTGATTTTACTCAGCAGCAAGCTCTACAAGTCGCAGATGCTCTCGCTGATAAGAAGTTTCAGACAGAGTTCAACAAAATAAAAGGGGCGATCCCAGTTCGTACTGATATCAATATCTCAGGATTTAACCCGTGCCAAATTCAATCTCATACTGATTTCATTCAAGCGACCAAAAATGGATTAACCGTACCGAGTATGACGGATTCAATGGCCGTCAATCCGGTCGCTCAACAAGCAATTAATTCTGAGATATTTCGTTACTACCGCAATTCAGATGTTTCAGAAGATGAGGTGATCAAGCGTATCATCTCAATTGCTAACAGCACTTAAGAGATGAGTTTCCTCTGAACTAAGGTGGAGTTTCGCTTATAGCGACAATTACAATTAGGTGGAGACAAAAAAACCCAACGCTTTGAACGACGTTGGGCTTGGATGTTACAGACTCCGCTGAGTCTCATATATAACCAGAGAGCTTGTTATCAGCTTATTTTTCTAATGCTGATAATTCCATTTCGCTATACGCTGTTTTCGGTGGATTAAGGTATAAGCTCTTAAGCAAACGCTCTGAATGTTTATTCCATTTACTGTAATAGTCATTGCTCGCAAACGGGCTATCCTTGTCGTTACTGTGTTTGGCAAAACCTAAACTGTGAGCAAATTCGTGACTAACGGTTTCTGCATTCCAATCACACTTACCCTCAGTGTTACCATTACCGAGATTAATCCAAGCTAGACCCGAATCTTTAATATATTGAGTATTTGCGTCGATGCTAAGGCGCGTGTCACCATTATAAGGTCTAGTCGTAGCATTGGCACAAAAGCCCGCATAGTCGTTGTTAAATACCACTGCAGTATCGAACGAAACCACGAAACCGCTGGTAGCAATACCTGCGTTTTCCAGATCATGGGTAAATGTTTCTACACCAATACTATTGTTAGGCTGATGCGGAATTTCAGGGTTTTCATATTTTTTAGTATCAAATTGGACAAAAATCGGAGCATTAAAGAAATCGCCCAATGTACGTTCTAGTATGGCGATACCATCTGTAACCTTAACCATATTTTCAGCTAGTTCGGATTCATTGCCGACAACATAGACGTCATACTTTTCACCATTGCGTTCCTCTGGTTTTTTCCAGCGCGCAACCCCTAATTGGTTATATGGAGAGTCAAAAGCATTCATCTGATTCATAAATGCTAGTAACTCTTTAACCTGATTGTCATCAAGTGGCAATTGTCGCACTTTGTCAAAAAATGCCATGCCCTTATTTTGATCTTTAAAGAAGTACTTAGCTGAGAAATTTCCAATTTCATTCACGATCAGCATATCTTCTTGCCCGCCAGTGACGATAAGCTCCATGTCTCCATCATCAATGCTGAGCACATACTTGCCTGTTGCCTCAATATAAGAATACGACCCTGTAAATGCCTCATCCGCATCACACATTTTCATGATGAACTGATTACCCGAGGTGAATTTAAGCCTATTACATTGCCAGTACGACCCCGCGTCAACGTTGTCAGATCTATCATCAGAAATATTGACGTATTCGTGGTCTAAGATAAATTTTGTTGTCGTTGGTTTATCGCCATTCAGGTTCGACAATAGTTCATTTGCTTTTGCTTGATCCGTACTTTGCAGCCAAATATATTTACTATTACCGGTGCCAGTATTAACCAGTAATTGCACATCAGCGCTTTCGTAGCCGATGTCTAACAGATGATCTTCATTACCATCCATAGCAAACACTAAAGTGCCATCCGCATTCATTTGGTAATTACCCGTTACTCCACCAACGTGATCTCCAATAATTCCGCTTTCCAGTTTGCGGTTTAGAGTGTCATACTTAAATCCATCTTTATTCCATTGCATCCAATATAACGGCTTGCCTTCATAGTTCGCAAAACCCACTCCAGGCTCAGGTAAGCTCTCATCTGCTTCTATCGTCAGATTAAATGAAACAGGTGCAGTGCTTTGGCTTTCATCATCAATCGCCACAACCTTAATAAGGTGAGTACCAATTTGTGTAGAGGAGCCAACAATAGAGGCGTTTTCAATGGTGATTCCCACAGGGGCACCTGACAATTGATAACTGTTTTCACCACCATCAGGGTCGGGACCAAAAAGCGTAGTGAGATCAATAGGCGTAATATCTTCGCCTTGCTTAACCGTTTGTGCAGGAATGGTTGGGGTCAAAACCGGTGGTAGCTCATTGTCAATAGTAATGGTGACTGTGACTTTGTCTGAGTAGTTGTCTCGGTCTTTGGCAGACACATTGATCTCAAATGACCCAGCTTGTTCTACAGTGCCAGAGATAAGTCCAGTCTGCTCGTTAAGCACCAAACCATTTGGTAATGGAGATTTAGGATCCAAATGGTAAGTCAACGTATCATTTTCAGGATCGCTAAACCAAGCCGTTACATCAATATCTGTAATGCTAGCACCATAGACTAGATCGACATTTTCTGGTGTAGGAGTGACTACCTCTGGAGCTTTATTGCCTTCAACTGTCAACGTAAGAGTGACAACCTTTGAACGACCTTTATTTGCATCGATAGCCACAGTGTTAATGGTGAAAACGCCAGTAGTGGTCGGTATACCGCTAAACGTCGCTGTAGGAGAATCAAAAGTGATGCCCGCAGGGATCCCCGAGTGTATATAATCTAAATTGGTGCCAGTTGCTGTTAAAGAAATTTCAACCATTGCGCTGTGTTGTTGTATCGTTTGTTCAGTGCTATCAGCAGTCAAGGTTGGACGAGAGGGCTGTGTTATCGAACCATCAGAGCCAATGGCAATATAGTTTTCGTTTAGCTCTGTCTCATTAAGGGCTGCAACTGCGGTTGTTATTCCCTCTAACTTGTCCGTAGAAATCGATGGATTATCGAATAAAGTTTCACCAATAAGGGTGACTTTTTTAAGGGCGAGATCACTCGGCGCACCTTCAGAACTTGCAATATAATCGCCATAAATAACGGATAATTCCAAACCTAGGTCTGCCATTGCGTCAGCAATAAAACTATCTGCCGCCTCGTTAGTTTCCCCATCTGCTAACATCAAGCGCATTTTGAAATCGGTAAATGGGTTGGCAGTCTTGCTGCCAGCTGGTGCTATTAAAGTCTTGGTGCTAGTTAGAGGACCACGCTGAGCGTCGATAGAGTCAGCGGTAGTCACAGCGCATAAATTCGCTGTTTTGTACTGTTTGGCTAACTGAGCGATGCCCGCGCTATTTGTAGTGCCGATCACTTCAGATTCACAGAAGCCATCAAGGTCAACGTCAGCTGTGATATTTACATGTGACAAATAACCATCTAATACAGTAAATGTATAGTCAGATGATGGTGAGTTTTCATTACTATCACCACCACAACCCACTAATGCCAATGCAATCGATGCAGTGAGTAAACTAATTTTTTTCATTATTAATGCTCATGAAAATTTGCATTCACACCCAATCTAGAGGATAGAACACAGAATAAATTACGGAATAAAATACGGAAAGCGCGCGACTTTATCACACCTGCCAAACAGTAAATTGTGAGCGCCATCACTATATACCTAATAAAACTATCAACACCCAACTAACACACTGAAAATAAAGATTAATTTGCGATGTAATTCACATGAAAGCCCAAGTGAGGTCACTTCACAAGATGGCTTGTAGCGGCTTTAAAATGCAGCTTATCCTTGAGCATTCAATTCATGAGCTTCCAAAGCCGAACGATTGGATTAAATCTGGGGTATGGGGGGGAAGAGATTACAGGTCTATGCTCAGTACTTTTGCAGTGTCCTTGTCCAATTAACTGCGATGATAACCCTCATATTTGAAGTGAAGAGAAACTTATATGGGTACGCTTTTAGGAGTTCAGCGAAGAACCAGACTATTAGTGATTTGGTCTCTCAAAACAGCAGAGCTTACCACCAAGCAAAAACAGCAAAGCCATCGCTTAATTTCATAAACACTAGAAAATCGGGGGCGATAGCGATGACTTAGCTGGACTGAGGTTATTAATCCTGCGACAAGCCCACGTTTTCTAAGCGTTGCTTAAAGGCATCGATACTTTCTGCGTGATACGTTGGTGAACCATTAAAGTAACGGGGTTTTTCTGGGGCTAAAGCATTTTTAAATGCTTTTTCTTGCTCAAGGTCATCATGGTAAACCGTCACTCGGTTGGGGATATCCTGCTTAAATGTCGCCATTATGTTCTCCTTTCATTTGGCAATTAGTTACATTTAAGCTTAGATAATTGAGTTAAAGAGTCAAAGCTTGTACCAGCATGCTTGCTAGTAAAACCAAACAAACTAAGGCGATAAAGTCTATTTTCTAATAGCTTAGATAGAATACACCCTAGCAATAAAACTTAGGCTTTGTGATCCCTATTCACTGATTTGAAGGAAAGATCGCCAATTGACCCAATGCGCTAACCACACACAAACGATGCAAAAATAAAGGTTATTCGAACTGGGTCACTGTTTGTAAGAGAATTTATTAGCTACCGAACAAATTTTTGTCACACATAATGTCCTATAGTTCTTTATTTGAGGCATACACTGATATGATGCGTACATAAATTAGCCATATAGATAGCAATACCAACAACTAAAGAGCTTAGGCTTACGCATCAAGCAGCACGGTAATCAACGAAAAACATGACAATAATAGTTTCTAGCCCATACCCTTTAGGAGCGACCTTACATGAGCAAGGTTGTAACTTTGCGATATACGCCCCTGATTGCAAAGAGATTCGTTTAGCATTGTTTGATGCTCAAGGTCAGCATGTCAGCTACGAACTTGACCAAGAGTATGCTGGTATCAAACATGTTTTCATTACAGGCATCACTGCTGGTCAACGGTATGGCTATACCGCCATCATCAAAGGACAAGAGCACTATCTTGCCGATCCTTACGCCAAAGCTCTCGACCAAGCACTGCACTACAACCCAACCTTCAACGCGAGAAAGAGTTTTCAGCTTGCCAAGTGTCTTGTGACAGATGATCAGTTTGATTGGCAAGGTGTGGTATCACCACAACGCGACAAAGATGAAATGGTCTTGTTTGAAACTCACGTCAAAGGGATCAGTCAGTTAAACCTCGAAATAGACGATGCTTCACGCGGGCGCTACTTAGGTTTGGTTAGCAACGCCATGCTGAGTTTTTACCAGCAGCAAAACATCAACACTATCCAGTTATTGCCGGTCGCAGCCTGCATGCACGAACCACACTTGCTCAAAATGGCAAAGGTTAATTACTGGGGGTACAACCCGTACCTGTTTATGGTGCCCGATCCTCGCTATGCAAATTCAGATGCGGTCACTGAACTGAAAACCGCCATTAGAGAACTGCATCGAAATGGGATAGAAGTGATACTGGATGTGGTTTACAACCACACGGCGGAAGGCGGGCAAGATGACCCTATTTTTAACCTCAAAGCATTAGATAAGAAATACTACCTTAAGCAGGGTCAGAACTTTGCCAATTACACTGGCTGTGGTAATACGGTCGATCTCACTCATCAGCCATCACTTAATCTAGTTATGGATACCTTGCGCTACTGGGTAACCGAGTATCATATTGACGGCTTTCGATTCGATCTTGCTGCCACTCTCGGCAGAGAAGGTGAGAGTTTCAACCCGAATAGCGGCTTTTTCAAAGCAGTAGCACAAGACCCCATACTCAAAAAAACTAAACTTATTGCTGAGCCATGGGACATCGGCCCCAATGGCTATCAAGTTGGCAACTTCCCATTTGGTTGGAGTGAATGTAACGACCGCCTGCGCGATATTAGCCGCAGCTTTTGGCGCGGTGACCAAGGTTACCTAACCGAACTCGCCACCCGCATTATGGGCTCACGGGACCTTTATAGCGCATCGAACTGGCCCTATCGCCTTACGGTGAACTACATTACATACCACGATGGCTTCAGCTTACAGGATTTGGTCTCTTACAAATCGAAGCACAACGAGGCCAATGGTGAACAAAATCGAGATGGTCACGGTGACAACCGCTCAGCAAACTACGGTAAAGAAGGTCCAACCGACGACCCACTGATCATAGCAATCCGAGAAAAACAAAAACGCAACTTTATGGCAACATTACTTTTCTCATTTGGCATCCCACACATTTTAATGGCTGATGTGCTCTCTCACAGCCAAAAAGGCAACAACAATGCCTATTGCCAAGATAGTGAAATCAGTTGGTTGGATTGGCAACTGGATGAGAGCAAAGAGAATTTCAGAGCATGGCTCGCAGATATGGTTGCCGCACGGCAGCGCTATATGGTGCCATTTATTCGTGCCTTTAGCGGTGAGAGTAGAAACAGCAATCGTGTCAATTGGCGACAACTCGATGGGAGCGAAATTAGCCATCAAGATTGGAATCAATTAACAGCAGTTGGTCTTCATATGGGCATAGGCGAGAATGGTGAGCAACTTTTCTACGGCATCAACCAAACTGATGCTCCCGCTCGTTTCAGTTTACCAAATGAGACGAGTCAAGAATGGTTGATGATCTGTAACACGGGGTCAACTGAAATGCATCAGCGTGTAGAACGTAAACAAATTCTTCTTGAACCCTCGTCAATTGCCATTTTTTACTGCCCATCCAATCTTTTGCGAAAGTAACCTCCTATATCCAAGTGACTTCAAGATACAGGATTCAGAGTCTTGAAGTTACTTGGGTATATATAGCATCGAGGTGAGAAATACCAATACTCAACTTGATGCAATAAACCCTCAATACTGCGTTGATCATCTAGTTAAATAGCTTTAAAATAAGACACAAATCACAATAATTTTTAATAAGTTGGCAATTTCCAACATGGCTTTACCGAAGATCGTCACACAAACACTTAGACCGTACGTCATTCTATTATCTTTGAGCATGTTATATCTAGCGTATGAGCAACTTCAAACATCAGAGCAAAACGCCCATTCACAATCCCTAGCAAACTTAAGCACCGCTGCCCATTTGGTTTCATCTCAAGTTGAAGCCGCTTCAAGCAAGCTATTTATCCTAGATGACACTCAATCGTTTACTGATTTTAATAACACAGCAAGACGCATTTTAAAACACTCCCCTATCTATGCTGACGTTGTCCACGTAAACCTTGAGACAGGGCAATATCGTTCTGTATTACTAAACCCCACCACAGCAGAGAAAGACCCTAATATCATATGGACGCCATTGGTCAAGTTCTCTCCGCATATCGCGATTTCATCTCTGTATGAAAAATCACCGGGATACTGGGTATTTGCGGTGAAATATACACCAAATGATACCGAGCAACTTTGGCTTGAGTTTGATTTAAAACACACCACTCAAAGCTTGCGCGGCTTACGCACGCTAGATGAAGGCTATGTATTTGTTATTGATAAACATACGGGTCGATTGATTTTTCATCCAGACCCAGATCGTATCGGTACGCCTTCAATCAGTTACCATAGTGGCATCAGCGAGTTGGTTGAATCAGGTACCATATTTGGTGAATATGAATACTACTACCGAGAGCAATTTAAAATGTCCGTGTTTGAAGCCGACAACGCCTTTGATTGGGTGTTTATTTCTGGCACTGATCGCTCTGATATTTTATCGACATCTTATCAATTTGGTTTGACCGCCATTTTCATTGCTTCATTACTCTATTTAGCGATTGCGATTAGCTATTTAACCAAACAATTAAGCCTCTCGCTCGCTGGTCTTAATACGCAAACGGATCTCGCCACTTTTAAGCACCAATTACGTTATACTTTGGACCGATTCATTCCACACCAAGGCATACAATTCTGCTTGTACAATAGCCAGCATGGACACTTTTCTACTTTAGATTTTCATGGTAACGGCCGAGTTTTCATGAAAGACAAAACGATCGCTAATCTCTTCCTCCCGGGAAAGATCCGTTATCTAAACAAATCAGAAGCCGATCCTCTCGCGCAAAAATTGCAGATCCATTCCAATCATTACGTCATCCCCCTGCATAGCCAAGATGAACTTATTGCCATTATTTATATTCAAGCGTTTCTGCCGAGCAGCGGCAGTATTCTGCGCATGATTAGAGATTATAGCGAAATCGCATTGAGCAACTTACTCCTTCGTAATACCTTGATGCGCGAAGATGTAATGACAAAACTAGACAGCCAGCACACCATGAATGCATCCATCGATTGCCATCAAAATTCCCAACACGTCTTTTTTGCCCAATTGGAAATCGATTTCTTTGAGCAGATTTTGCATCTCCACGGCTCACAGTGTGCCGATAGAATTGTATTGGCTACCGCAGAAATGATGCATACCTGCTTTCCTAAACCACGTGCTATCAGCTTGTCACGTGACGGTTTAGACAAGTTTTGCTTGCTCTTCCATGCTCACAATGCCGATGACGCGCTGTATAAATGTGAGGAATTAAAGCAACTCATTGAGAAGAATCCTGTACAAATAGGTGAAACGAACATCCCTTTTACGGTCAGTATTGGCGGGGGACAGGTAAGCGAAGCGCATCAAGATACGCTCAATAGAACCGAAAAAGCCTTATACAAAGCAAAAAGCGCTGGGCGCAATCAAGTCAATTTTAACGCTTACGTCGATTAACAACCCATCGAGGAGGCTTATACCCAAGAAACCTGAAGATGCAGGTAGGCGGCAAGTAAGAAAGTCCCCTGAGCATAGGTGAACTATGTGATTGGGGCGCACGAACACAGCCAACACAGCTGCAACTTCAAGTATGACGGGTATAGCCTGCTTTTTTATTGTCGTGACACAAGCCCCACCACACCCAACCACTTCTAAAATTCCCTTGGCGAGATGTAAACTGGCTGCGACAATCGTCTTTCACTGCCCGTAAGGAGCTTGTATGACTGAACAAAAACTCTCAACCTCTCAACTTGCCAAGAAACGCGACATTCCAGCAAAATCGCTTTTCGCTGAACTAAAACGCGCAGGGTATATCAACCGCAGCGAAGATGGATGGGTGCTCACAGAAATTGGTATCAAGTTTGGCGGTGAGTACATTCAGCATACAAAGTTTGGACCATTTATTGTCTGGCCTGAAAACCTATTGATCGATGATTCATTGAGTCGAGGTCAATTACTCAGTGCAACTCAGCTTGGTGAGCGATTAAACCTCAATGCGAAGCGAATCAATCAACTACTTAGTGAGCTAGGCTGGATTAGCAAAACTGAACAAGGCTGGCAAGTGACACCAGCAGGCTTAACCCATGGCGCACAACAAAAGACAGATAAAGAAAGCCAGCAACTCTTCGTGATATGGCATGACACAATTACCCGCAATAAACGCCTAAAACAAACGGTGCTGGAATACCTAGGACAAGATGCCAATGCAAAAGCCACCGACAAATCATTTTCCAGTTTCCAGCAAAAATTTGCCGCAAAACATCGTACATTAGATGGACATTATGTTCGTTCTCGCGCAGAACTAATCATTGATAACTGGCTCTACATGAATGGGGTTGTGCACGCCTATGATAGACAACTCCCTACTGAAGAGGATCATCTAAGTGACTTTTATCTACCTACAGGCAAAGTCTACTTACAATATTGGGGAGATGATAATGGCGCAACAAGCGGTAAAGAAATTGAGCGAATCAAGCAGCTCTATCAGCAACACCAATTTTCACTGATTGAAGTGTTTGAACATGAAATTGAAAAACTGGATCAAGTACTACCCAGCAAATTAAGAGAATTTGGCATCAAAGCCTATTAACAAAAACGCCGCAGTATTTGCGACGTTTTTGTTAATAGGAGTTTATGTTATCTGCGTAATGAATAGCGCGCTGCAGCCGCTTCTTCTTTCGAGACCACTGTTTTACCAATTGGCGCAAGTGAGATCACCGCAAGCTTGAGGTGCTGAAGTGCAAACGGGATACCGATAATAGTAACAAAGCAGGCTACCGCAGAAATTATATGACCAATCGCTAGCCAAACACCTGCGAACAAGAACCAGATAATATTACCGACCAAACCAAAAGGGCTGGTACCAATATCAGTTTCGAGAGTCAACTCATCACGAGAAATTGCCTCTTGTCCGAATGGGAAGAAAGAAAAGTTCCCCATTACAAAACAGGCTCTACCCCATGGAATACCGATAATACTGATGAATGCTAGTAAACCAAACAACCACCACATCAATCCCATAACCACACCACCGAAAAGAAACCAAATGATGTTACCTAATGTGCGCATATTTTTAGACCCTCTTTAAAAAAACTGGCAATAGAAGTAGAGAGTAGGCACCAGTATCCATGCTTGCTATGAACCTAACATGAATCAAATCGCCGCCAATCCTTGCCACACCGCGGTAGCGCCACTTAATGAGCATAGCAGCAAAGCTCCAATGCGAATTTTTTCCTTTGGTAGAGCGCCTGTCGTCGCACGGGCTAACTGGTAACCAAGCCACCCTGCAGGAAGCAACGGAATCGTAATCCACACATGATGAAGAGTTAAAAAGCCAGCCGGAGCCTGAACCGATAGCGATATAATTGAGCTAAAGACAAAAAACGCAGACAAATTACCACGCAATTGGTTCGCTTCTTGGTGCTGTAACAACAATGCCATTGGAGGACCACCAATCGCCGAGCTGGTACCAAAAAATCCGGAGAAAAAACCGGCTATTCCCATGCGGGTTGGAGTGGGCTCAATGCGAAATGGCAACAAACTAACCACAACAGCAAACAACACCAATAAGCCTAACCACAACGATAGTACGTCACCCGAAACCATCACCAATAACACACCACCAGCAATAGAGCCCGGTACGCGTCCGATCAACGCCATTTTTAGCCCACCAATTTCAATACTGCCTCGATGTTTCAGCGCGTTGAGGATAGAAATAAACAACGCCACCATACAAATTGGTGCTGGTACATAGTCAGGAGAAACAAGAAACAATAACGGCGCAGCTACAATCGCCAAGCCAAAGCCGATAGAAGTTTGAACGAAAGAACCGACAAAAATCAGAAATGCGGCTAAGAGCGCTTCTGATGTGACCCACTCTGAAAGCATGGAGGAAATCCAAAATAGATAAAGAAGAGAGCCGATTATAACTCAGCTCTCTTCTTGTCAGTTAATAATAAATTGGTTAGTAATTATGCAGCAGCCAGACGTGCTAGTGGCTTGTCATTGATAGGAATGTGAATTAGAGCTGCAGCAAAGGCTAGTACAACCGTAGACCACCAAATAGGGTCATAACTGCCATAGTAATCATAGATTCGACCGCCTACCCATGCTCCAAGAAAGCTACCAACTTGATGAGTAAAGAAAACCAGCCCATACAGGGTTGATAAGTAGCGAGGACCAAAAATCTGGCGTACTAATCCAGAGGTTAAAGGCACCGTACCCAACCAGCAGAAACCAATTGCCGCGCCGAAAATCGCAGCGGTATTTTCCGTAATAGGCAAAGTAACAAAACCAGTTATCACCACAGTGCGCATCAAATACAACGCCGTCATAACATAACGTTTGTTGAATCGATCACCCATGACTCCCCAAAAGTAAGAACCAAAGATATTAAAGATGCCGACATAAGCCAGTGCCATCGCCGCACTAGATGCTGGTAGATGCTTATCAGCCAAATAACTAGGTAAATGCGTTGCAATAAACATAACGTGAAAACCACAAACAAAGAAACCTGCGTGGATCAGCCAGTAGCCTTTATGTTGAAAGGCTTCTTTGATCGCCTGAGTCAATGTTAAGCCATCTTGAACATTGCTGACCGCCGCACTGTTATTTTTCTGTAATGTTTTCATAAACATACTTAGCGCCATCATCACAGTGCAAAGCACTGCAAAAACTTGCAAAGCTTGCTGCCAGCCAAAATCACTCAATAACCATTGAGCGCTTGGGATTATGGCAAACATACCAAACGAGCCAGCAGCAGTGGTTAAACCAAATGCTTTCGCTGCATGCTCTGCTGGCACAACTTTAGCTACCGCACCCAACACAATTACATAGCTTGTTGCACTTAGTCCCAAGCCAACCAGAGCACCAAGTGAGACATACAACATGCTCGCTTCGCTAGTGATTGAAGTGAGATACAAACCCAACGCATAAGAAAGTGCCCCTAAAAAGATAATGCGTTTCGATCCAAATTTGTCTGCCGCCATGCCGATAAACGGCTGAAAAACACCAAACAATAAATTTTGCAAAGCAATCGCAAAACTAAAGAACTCGCGCCCAGTGCCAAAATGCTCCGAGATTGGCATCATAAAAATACCGAAAGATTGGCGAATGCCAAGGCTGGTGATCAACACGCCAATGCCTAGCCATACCAATAATGGAAAACGGAAAATACTCATAACAACCTTAGTGATGATGTGGATGAGAAGAGGAACCTTCTGCGCCACTTTGTTGATGACAGCCCATATCAACCGCTTGCTGTGCCAATAGATCCAACAAGGGCTCGCAGTTATGCACTGCAACCAAGGTTACGCCTAGCAGCAACACCATTCTGGTTAACTGAGCAGTCAATGATTGTGAGAACATACGGTGTCCTGAAATTAAAAGAGCGCGGAGTGTATGGCTGTACTGATAAAACATCCAATGACATTTTGTAAGCCAATACATGCGTTCTATGCATGAATAACTTTATACCCAAGTGACTTCAAGATGCAGGATTCAGAGTCTTGTCACTGGTACAAGTTTAAGGAAAATAACGACGTGGAATAGCCGTCTATTTCCTAGTTGTTTGACGCAAAAATGGTTCCAGTGGCAGACTCCCACGGGGCGAGTTGGCTAAGGGGTTATTTAAAAGTGAAGGAATTAATATAGAGCAACTCGCGGTCAGAGCCGGATTCAACAACGCAGTCAGCATGCGTCATCACTTTAGGCGCATTGCTGGTGTGTAACCTAAGCAATATCGAACTCAGTTCAAAAGCAGTTGAACTGACTAACACACATCGACCAACCAATAAGCCCTGCTTTAAGGGCAGGGCTTTCTGGCTTCAACACGGGCTAACGTATATCACTAGACGTTAAGTACGGTTTCCTTTATCACTTTCAATACGCCATTATCGAGATTACTTGGCGCGCTAAATCGAGCCAGTTGTTTAACGTCTGGATGCGCATTCTCTACCGCGTACGAATGGTAGCTTGATTTAAGCATTTCAACATCGTTGAAGTAATCACCAAAACTCATGGTTTGCTCATGGGTGAAACCCAATGTTTGTTGCAGATGTTCGATAGCCGCGCCTTTTGAAGCTTGTGCGTTCATCACATCTAACCAAATACGCGCACTCACTACCACTTGATTGGTTGCACCAAATTTTTCGTTTAATTTTGGATAAACAAACTTTTCAGTGCTATCAAAATGGCAAATGGCAATCTTGATAAACTCATCGTCCACTTTGAGTAAGTCTTCAACATAAAGGCATTGATGGTAATACTTCTTTAGCTCCGCAATGGCTTGGGGATCTTGTGTTTCAATATAAGCCGATTGCTTACCACACAATACGATATACGCCCCTTCGATTTGGCGCGCTTCTGCCACAATACCTTCAACGGTATCATTGCCTAACGGACAACAATATAGCTCCTTGCCCTGATGCATAACCAAGGTACCATTTTCAGCAATGTACATGATTTCATCTTTAATTGGCCCAAACGTTTGCTGCAAGCTTGCATACTGACGACCAGAAGCAGCGGCAAAAATAATACCTTTCTCGGTAAGCTGTCGATAAACATCGAAAAACTCAGGGGACAACTGAGAAGAGTCATCCAGCAAGGTACCATCCATATCGGAAGCTATAAATTTAATATTGTGTAGAGACATTATTGGGCACTTATTTAGATACGCAGAACAACGAGATTGCTTGATCTCAAATGGATTGTAAACCCCTAAAGGGGGAGAGACTTTGTTAAACTGCATCCGCATTTTTATATCAACATGAACACCTATCAAATCCATGCCATATGTTTGTCTACCAGAGCATACATTTCGAGCCCAACATGCTAATTCGAAATAAAAATCATTAACTTGCCTCTACAGTACTGGGAATAAACGACACAATATGGATAATGGTCTCGTAATTATGTCACGCAGCATGGTAAGGCACGATTAAGCCTTAGCTGTACAGAACACAGATTAAAGGAATGACATGAAGGCTACGCAATTTCTTAACGAACTAAATGACCGCTACCTTGCCATCCACCGCACCAAAGAAGATTTCTTTTGGGATACGTATATGGGGATCAGTGACGATCACCAAGGTGCGGCGCAAGCGCAAACTCAATGGACTCAATTTCTGAGTAGTACAGAAAATTTACGCCAAGTAAAACACTATCTAAATCTCGCAGAGCAACTAGATGATGAGCAAGAAAAATTTGCCACACAGCACGCTCTCAATGGCTGGTTAGCAGTGTTTGAAACGCACGGCATTGAAGACCCAGCCACGGCAAAACAACAAGCCGATTTGATTCAATTCGAGTCTGAGCTTTTCAAAGCCAAGCAAAACCATCCTTTGCAATACAGCAATGACAACGGCGAGCGAGTCGAAGGTTCACTGCCTGTATTAGCATCAGCGATTCGTACCAGTGATAACGAAGTCACGCGTCAATCTGCGCATCAAGCCTTTTTAGATTTAGAGCAATGGTTGCTGCATAACGGATTTCTTGAATTGGTTAAGCGCCGTAATCGCTTTGCTCGCGCACTTGGTCACGCCAACTACTTCGATTACTCGGTACAAAAAACTGAGCATATGAGTAGTGATGAACTGTTCAGCATACTCGATGATTTTGAACAGCGCACCCGCTCTGGGCATTCGAACGCACTCAGCAACCTTGCACAAGCCAAAGGTTCATCATCACTTGAAGGGCACAACTTTGTTTATGCCTACTCTGGTGATGCCATGCGTGACCTTGACCCATATGTGCCGTTTTCTCAATCACTGCGTCGTTGGATTGCATCATTTGGACGACTCAACATTGATTACTCTGGCGCAGAGTTAACCCTCGACTTACTTGATCGTAAAGGCAAATACCAAAATGGCTTCTGCCACGGTCCCATTCCTTCATTTTACGATCAAGGCGAATGGGTCGCGGCTAAAGTTAACTTCACCAGCAATGCCAAGCCAGACCAAGTCGGCAGTGGCTACAGTGGCATCAATACCTTCTTCCATGAAGGCGGGCATGCGGCTCACTTTGCCAACATAAAGCAAAACTCACCGTGTTTTTCCATTGAGTTTGCGCCTACTTCTATGGCGTACGCAGAAACTCAATCGATGTTTTGCGACAGTTTGCTAAACGATGCCGACTGGCTGAAACTTTATGCATTCAACAGCCAAGGCGAAACGGTACCTGATAGCATAATCAAAGCCATTACGGTAAGCGGGCAGCCATTTAAAGCCTACGAAGAGCGCTCTATTTTGGTCGTGCCTTATTTTGAGCGTGCTCTATATCAATTGAATGATGAAGAATTGCAACCAGAGCTTGTCACTGCACTTGCCCGTAAGATAGAAAAGCAGATCCTCGGATTAGAATGCAGCCCTCGCCCACTAATGGCGATCCCTCATCTACTATCAGATGAATCAGCTTGTTCGTACCAAGGCTACTTGCTTGCGCATATGGCGGTCTATCAAACTCGGGCATACTTCCTAGAGAAGTTTGGCTATTTAACCGACAACCCAGAAATTGGTCCATTGCTTTGCGAGCATTACTGGAAACCGGGCAATAGCATGACTCACAATGACACTATCGAAAGCCTCACTGGCGAAGGATTTAATGCGAAGTATTTAGCTGACGAATGTAACCTTTCAGCGGAACAAGCATGGCAAATTCAACAACAAAAAATAGCATCTCTTACTTCGCGTAGCCAACAACCACCGGCTGCACTGAATGCTGTCATTAAAGTTGTAGATGGTGCTGAGGATCTAGCGAACAACGCCACATCTGACGATGATATGTGCCAGCAGTTTGAACGCTACATCCATCAAGTGTACGGCTGCTAATCAAACATTAGCGAATTAATAGTAAGTACTCACTGAAACAAAAGCCGCTATCGCTGTATAGCGGTTTTTTATGCTTGCTGTTGCCAGTAGATAGTAAAGTGTGAGTATTTCCCATATTATTTCTCATCATAGAAAGCTGTGTTTGAACAAAGGTCAGTTCGACTGTTGGTTGTTACATCGAGATGTTCCGAAAGTCAGAATGCGGGAATGATAAACCTTTATGAGACAACTCTTCAAACTTAACTCTTTGTATATGTAGTCAGAGTTAAGTTTGAGCCTCAAAGTAACCACGATTGCTATTTGAAATAGCCCCTGTGAGTGATGTTAGAAGTCTGATTGTAGGACAATGATTTAGTTCACTCGATTTTCAAGCAAAGCCAAGTGCGTCTTGATAGTACCTCACCAACATCTTTATCAAGATTTGCAACAGGATCCTTTTAAGTACAGATTTTTATCCTAAAAGGCGACTTCGAAATGTTTTGGGCGTGAGTCCAGTGTGTTGTTTGAAGACCTTCGAAAAATAACTGCCACTTTGATAGCCCAAGTCTAGGGCGATTTTGGTAATGGATTCATTCGGGTTGGCTAAGCGCTCTTTAGCAAGGTTGATGCGATAAGCTTGTATCCAGCTTGCAACGCCCATATTGAACTGCTCTCTAAAGGACTGTTTTAAATAACACTCATTGGTTGCGAGTTCTTTAGATAAGCCTGGAATGTTCCAATCGATATGAGGTTGTGTTGCAATAAGATCGCAGGCTTGTTCGGCTAGAGATTTAGGCTCTTTGTGCACCATGAGCAGCGCGAGTAGCTCTAAGATTTTTCCTCTTAGCCATACTGTTCGTGCAACACCTTGGAAGTCATTGTTCCAAATCGATTTGGCAACGTTGAGAATCTCTCCCGTAAGCGGCATTTGCCAACCCGTCTTATAAAGATCAAAAGGTTTGAATGATGAGCCTCTGTTTTGAGGAAGAAGGTTTTTAGTCAAGCTATGGCGTAATGGGAAGTGGATTCGAATATTCTCAATTCGACCGCCTTCCCCTAACTCGATTGGGTTTACTGGTTCAGGTTCAGGCAAAAGCGACGCGATACATCGAGAAGCAAAAGATGCCGCAGGATAATCAGGGTATTTGGGACTGTAGGCATGGTTGGTACCAGCAAAGCTGATATAGAACCCTGAGTCTGCCGGATCATTAAATTGAATGTCCGTTGTCGCAGTACAGTTAACGATGTAGGCATTCACACCATCATCGAGAGCGACAACATCAAGCGTTCCATCTACGCCGCCAACTAAGTTTAAGCTCTTCACGATATTACTCATTGTTTCAGCCTTCGTCGTTTTCTCGTGAGCATCTCCCTGAACAATTAATATAAATGATAATAGATATCAGTTGTAGATATTATTGAACTAAGTAGAGCTAGCAGAGAAAGAAGCTCTTTGCAGAATTCGAGCTTCTTTGACGACAAGGCTTGGTTAGGTTTGTGAGGCGAGGTTCGCCTTCTCGGTTGGTTTTAACGCAGGGATTATGAATATTGCGATGAGGCTAAAGGCCATCATTAATGCAAAATTCATCGAATACCCCAAAGAGCTAATTAATGCGCCACACACGATTGCCATCACGATTGCAATGAACATATCCATCGATTGGAAAAGCGAGAAATTCACACCTGACTGATGACCAGAGGCAAAGCCCATCATTAGAGTGTATAGCGCAACAAATTTAGCGGAGGTAATAACGCCATTGACTACATAGACACCCGCGATGAACCAGCCCAGTTCGGCGATATTTAGGTCGTATACTAAGTAGAAGCTAAAAGCCACGACTTCAAAGACGATCATCAGCAGTAGCACATTGAGTGCATTACTTTTTTTGATCAACCAGCCACCTAAAACAACACCAAGCAAGCCAGTAATAACCCCACCACCTGCAACCAAAAGACCTAAGCTTTCTAGCTGTATGCCGCTGTCGACTAAGAAAGGCATCATCATTGATAAAACCCCTCTTGTCCCAAGTTGCGACAAGGTAACCAGAAGTAACCCAATCCTCACTTTAGGGTTAGAAAATGCAGCTCTAAGGGAAGGAGTATGTGTTGCAGGTGCGCTTTGTTGATTGTCGCTTTTAAAGAACAAAGAAAGCGTTGGCATGCTGAATAACAAAGTCAGCAGAGCCAGACCGAGCAATGCGGTTTGCCAATCGAGCAGCGCCGTGACATAGATAAATAATCCGCCACCAAAAACCGCACCAAGATACGCTCCACCAACTTGCATTACGTTGCCTAGGTATCTTTTCTTTGCTTCCAGTTGATCAATCGCCAGACCATCTGTGGCGATGTCAGCGAAGCTAGAAAATAGGCTAATAGCAAAAACACCAACAAAGAGTGTCGTTCGACTCTCGATGGTGCCAATGATGCAAAGAGCGACGAGTATGGCAATCAATACCAGCTGAGAACCAAAAATAATGATGGCGTGATTTTTTAAACACGCCCCTTTTTTTCGTTGTCGCTCAATCCAAGGTGACCACATAAATTTGGCGACCCAAGGAAGCATCGCAAGGTAGAACAACCCGATTTGAGAAGTACCTAATCCCTCATGTCTCATGACTGCAGGCAAACCTTGAAGCGTAAACATACTCACTAGGCTTTGAATGGTATAAACGCTCGCCAGAACGGCGAGCAATGGTTTGAGTTTTATTCCTAGAGTGTTAACCATGCGTTTCGTTACCACTCGTATTTCGCTTTCACACCAATTTCTCTACCTGTACCGTAATTGCTGTATGTCTGACCGTAAGAAAACGCGTAAGTAGTGTAGTCTTTGTCGGCAATATTGTTGCTAAATAGTGAAATAGACAGGGCTTGGCTGTAGTCGTAGTCAATTGATAGATCAACCAAAGTGTACGCACTTTGCGATAGTGAGTTAGCTTCGTTAAAGTAAATTTTAGAGTTATAACGAGCTTGAGAATTGATCGAAATGTCGCCTTGGATTCCTGTTATCGGTAAGTAATAGTTAAAGCCCAACGTTGCAGTCGTGTCTGGTGCGTAAGGCAGGCGATTCCCTTCAAATGTACTGTTGTTCGATTCAAATGTTGAACGTCCATAAGTCCCTGCGGCAGTGATGGTCAGATCATCGGTTGGGTAGAAAGCCAGCTCGGCTTCGATACCTTTACTCAGTGCTTCACCCATATTTTTGAGAGTTTGGTTACCTGGCGTGCCAGTGTATAGCTGAGTATCGTCCGTTTTGACCCAGTACAATGCGCCACTAAAATCGACTTTTTGATTCGCAAAGCTGGTACGCCAACCTAGCTCACCATTAAGTGATTTTTCAGCGTCATAACCGTTTGCATCTGCATTACTCAGTGGTACGACGTTGTACCCTCCTGGGCGGTATCCACTTGTTATCGAAGCATAAAGTCTAGTTTCCTCATTCGCTTGCCAACCAATTGCGGCTTTTGGCGAGATCATCGATTCTGTCTGCTCCTTGTCATACGGATTAATAAACCATGCCGGGTTACCGTTGAAATCAGAATTTACTTTTAGGTATGAAGCTCGAGCTCCAAGTGTAAAGTCCCACTGTGGTGCAAACTGGTATTTTGCCTGTCCAAACAACGCGTAAGTGTCATAATCCAATATGTTTCGTGCGTTGTTTGCTGATACGTCCAAACGGCGATATTCCAAGTAGCCGCCAATTACGTAGCTAAAACGATCGTTGTATTGTTGGTTTAGGCGCAGTTCCTGGCTGAACTTGTTTTGGTCTTCTTGGTAGTGACCATATACGTATTCACGGTCTATTTCGCGTGTTTGATAAGCGGTGATGCTCGTAATTTGTGAGGAACCTAAATCGTAACCAAGATTCAAAGCAAAAGTATTTACGTCTCGCTTAAGCTTGGGGATAGGTGCGTCTTTGACCCCAGAATCATATTCACCTTCAGTGAGGTACCATTCTTCATGACTGTCGAGCTTATCAGCGGCGACTGATAGAGTTGCGCTAAGCTTTGAGTTGTTTGGTAAATAATGAAAGCGAACTTTTAACGCTTGCTCATCTGCATCGTTTGCGTCTTTTTTCCCGCTGGTAACGTGCTTAATGTCACCTTCATCGTAGACATATCTGGCTGCGACATCCGCTGAAATGGAGTCTGATAAACGGGTAGCGGCGACAGCATCAACTTGCTGGCTTAAATTAGAATATAGAACAGAGGCTTTAACTTCTGTTGAGTCAGTTTCACGACGAGTCACGATGTTAATGACACCGCCTTGCGCATTCCCACCGTAAAGTGTTCCTTGTGGACCGCGCAGCAATTCAACTTTTTCCACGTTAATCAGCGGTTGAGTTACAAAAGCGTTATCCTGAAGGACGCCATCCACATAAATGCTCACGGTTGGAGAGTAGTAGTCTGGTGAACTAATCCCACGGACAGTGGTGTTGGCGTAAGTTCGATTTCCGCGAGTTTGTATGAGCAGCCCTGGGAATACCATCTCCAGATCTTTTACCTGATAGATGCCCGCTTTTTCGAGCTCTTCTCCTGTTTTGACCACAACAGAATTATTCACTTGTGATAAAGGAGTATCGAATTTGGTTGCTTCAACGACAACCACTTCCATTGCTGGTGGTGTTTCTTCGGCATAGGAGTATGAGGTTCCCAAAATAGTGAGGATAGCGCTCGCAATGACGGTGTGCGGCGAAGAAATCTTGTACATACTGTTTTCCTTGAATCTGAATAAGTTAGCACTACTCACAGCGCTGAATTTTTAATTATTATGTTGAGCTTCCCACAGAGACTGGTAGTAGGAAGAGGTTGTGATTAATTGGTCGTGCGAGCCAAAATCATCGATGCGACCTTGGTTCATCAAATAGATGCAATCCGCATCGACAATGGTGTCGAAACGATGAGCAATCGTGATCATTGTTTTGGAGGCAAAACACTCGGTAATGCTTTGCAGGATTTCGCGTTGCTTATGTTGGTCGAGTGCGGATGTAAATTCATCGAGCAACACAATTGGCGCATCATGGAGTAACGCTCTCGCGAGTGATAAACGCTGGCGTTCCCCACCAGATAAATCCTTGCCATTTTCATTAATCTCGGTATTAAGCCCTTGCGGCAAGCGATCGATCAGATCATCAAGCCCAGCCGTTGTTATCGCTGTTTCTAATTCGACTGTGTCCGCGTCTATTTTGGCAATGAGCAAGTTGTCTTTTAGAGTCCCAGCGAACAGCTGCACATTCTGGGTAACGTAGGAAATGTGTTGATACCAGTGCATTGTCCCTGTCGCTTCTACCGTACAACCGCCAATTTCTACCGATCCGTGAGAGGGAATATGGAATGCGGCGAGCAAATCCAACAGCGTGGTTTTTCCGGCTCCACTAGTACCAACAAGCGCAATATGCTGCCCATACGGAACCTGTAAATTGATGTCTTTAAGAATGGTATTGCCATCAAGGGTTAACTCAACCCCTTTGAATTTGATGTCGTAATGGTGGGACTGGACACCATGCACAGGTTGTTGTGGCTCTTGGCTTAGGGAGTATAAGCGATCAGCAGATTTTTCCATGTATCTGAGCAACGTAGAGAAAATGGTCATTCGCACAAATGGTCGGATACAAGCAACAGCAGCAATGATAGAGACTAACCACTCCCCGTGAGTAAGGTTGCCAATACTCGTCAAGTAAGCCCCGAGTGCTGCAACCATCGGAATAGAAAGCTCAAGCAGTAAGCTCGCTAGAATGACCCCCATTCCGCCAGCCCATTCAACCCCTAATCCTGTTTTACGCAAGTCAGCTAATTCCTGATTGAGTGGAACGGCTAATACTTCACTGCGACCAAAGCGTTTTAGTGTCGGTAAACAAGCAATGTATTCGAGCAATTTGTTAGTACAAGATGCGTTTTTATCGACATGGCGCTGTGCTTGTTTTGAAAAGTTTTCTTCGAACTTCCATAGTAATAGGCTCGCACTTGCCATAACAATCAGCATGAGCAAAGCAAGGTAAACTGAGCAGAATAGCAGCACACAAAGCATCGCGATCGGAATCACCAAAGCCGCAATCAAGTCAGCAATCAGGTGACTAAAAATGTCTTCGAATGCTTTTAAATCACGAGTGATTAGCTTAATTCTTTCTCCCAGACCTTGACCGGTTATCTTGGAAAGTGGTTGGCTGCGAATGTCATGCAGCAACACTTTTCTTAGTTGGTGAGTAATGTCATAAGCGCCTAAGAAGCTCTGTTTGGCGGATTGTCCTAATCGCCATTGAGCGACAACCGTGATAAGCGAAATCGCTAATAGGATTTCAAAAGAAAATAACCATGTTTGGGTAAGTGCTCCGAATAACATTAGCCAACAAATTAGCGGCAGGAGTTCGCTTAGCACTTTGCCGACAATCCCAATAAAAAACGTTTTTGGGTTGATATCAGCGTGATCGACTAGTTTGAACATGTTACGCACAGATAGTCTCCTCAAGAGCAATTTCTTCAAGCTGAGCGTGTGATAACGAAAACGCTCGGTTAGCTATGCTTAGTGCTTGTGGACCATGACTGATGACCAATTGGATTTGTTGCGGTGCGTATTGTCGGATTGCCTCTAGAACGCGATTTTCCGTCACTTTATCTAGGTGAGAAGTCGCCTCGTCTAAAACCAGAATGGTAGGGCATACCAGCATTGCGCGAGCGATGGCTAACCGCTGTAGTTCCCCACCACTAAAGTTGCGTTCGGTTTCATCCATACTGCAATACAAACCGTTCGGAAGTTGTTCGATAAGTGCAGAAAGTCCAAGTATGTCGAGGAGTTTGAGAATCTCGGAGTCGTGTATCAATCGGTCACCTAAAACCAAGTTTTCGCGTATTGATGCGCTAAAGAAAACAGGGTGTTGGTCCACAACTGAGATAAGTTGGCTTCGTTCTCTATCGGACATCGAAGAAACCGCTTTTTGGTTAATAAACCAATCGCCTTTGTATGCTGATAATTCCCCGTATAGCGTTGCCAGTAGGCTGCTTTTTCCTGAACCTGACGCCCCTTGAATCACGATGCACTCGCCATGAGACAGGTGGAGATTTAACCCTTTCACGATCTCGAGTGAGCCACGTCTTACCCCCAAATTTTCACAAGAAAGTTCTACGTAAGGCATTGCCACGGATTTGAAATGTTGATTTGACGTCGCAGGTAATAGAGGCAGTATTCGCTCTAGAGAGGAAAAGGACTGCTGTACTTGCCCAAATATTTGCGTCAGGTCTAACCATGGTTTAAGGATCCCGGCGCAAAGAATCACGATCATCGCGAGATCTACGGGGGTTAATGAACCTTGGGTTAATTTTACGATTGCAAACGGAATGACAAGAATCAAAGACGCTTGAGCTAAGGTGGTAAAGGTGACCCATGCACCCACCATTTGATTGGTATAAGCGTTAACCAGTTTGTGATGCTTAGTCATGTTATTACTTAACTGGCGATAAGAGTCAGCATCAACGCCGAAAAGTTTCATTACGCCGATGCTGCGTAAGAATTCCAGTTGCGCTTTGTGCATATTAGCAACAACTTGGTTGTACTTTTTTTGCCTGTTTGAAAAGCCACGCATCATGACCATTTGTGCAAATACCGCAAGGGGGAGAGGACTTAATGCGATTAACCCTAACTGCCAGTCGACACTTACCATAAAGCCAAGCAGAACAAGCGGAAGTAGAGTGCCAGTAATAATATCGGTCGTGTGGTGAGCAATAAGAGGTTCTAAGCTCTGACAATCGTCACTGAGTCGCTTTTCTAAATCTCCGCGATGATATTGCATCAGCTTAGCGGTTGGCATTTCAGACAGAGCGCGAACGAGCTTTTGCCTAATGGTCTGAATGATTTGATAGGCTGCGAGATGCGCCTGCCATACCGAAATTGCATAGAAAAAATAGCGCACACATACTGCGACAACCACAAGGGCTAAGTAGAAATACAGACTTTGTGTGTTCAGGTGTTCACTCAATGCGACGTATAAGCAAATCCAAACGGTGAGCTCTGCAAGGACGCACAACATAGCGCTAACACTTGTATAAGTGATGCGTTTTTTTTCCGTTTTTAATAATGAGATGAGTGCTTGAGTAACGCTCATCTTGTCCGTTAGATGCATAGATGACTCCTTAATGGGAGGTATTCTCATCTAAGCGTTATTTTAACAATAGCAATATCGGGAAATAGAAAGCGAATATCGGGAAACTTTGTACGGTAGCAGTACAAGAAGTAAAGCCAAAATGAAGGGGGCGAGTTAGCGAGAGAGCTAACTCGATTGTGATCACCAAGCGATTCTGTCAGCACACTATATTGTCCTCCAACAGCGGTTCAGGACTCCGTCGCCTCAGCCCTGATAGAACACTTGATCACTTGTGACTAACGGAACTCGGTTGGCTACCGCATTCAGAGCAATCTTGTGGATCATCTCATCCACGGTTGTGCAGCAATCTGCAATAATCGATACTTTGTATTTTTCAGCCGCTTTCGAAATGGCGGTGTGCGTTACGCAGTTTTGCGTCATCATGCCGCAAATCAGCAACTCCCCAATTTCATACTGGCTCAATATGAACTCCAAGCGAGTTCCTTCAAATCCGTCGGCACAACGCTTGATCACCACATCCGCATTTGGCGCAACTGCCAGTATTTCATCATGGATATCGGCACCGCTTGTGTCTTGATTAAAAAAAGGAGCCATACCCATTGCTGGGTCCGCGATATGCTGAATATGAATAATTTTAACGCCTGCCGCATTCGCTAGGCTGATAACTTGTTTAATATTCTCTAAGGTTTGTTGAGTATTCCACAATGGATATTTCCCGTTTAGAAAGTAATCATTCTGTAAATCGATAACCAGTAGTGCTTTTTTGCTCATGGTGTTCTCCTGTCCGTCACCCTTTTGATAACAACAGTATGTTCGATTGTCTGCCTTTTGATTAGAGGCTAAAATGACACAAAACATTCCATATCGGACAACCTCAATGATCGAATCCTCCCCCATCACCATTGCTATCTGCCATTACCCAAATGCACTCAAATCTTCCATCTATGGGTTGGAGGAGTTATTCAATTTAGCCAATAGAATTTGTCAGGAACAGGGCGTCGCGTGTACGTTCGCTACAGAAATCATTGAGGCTCCTCAAGCACTTCAGCAATATAAACAACACCAATTCCAGATTGCTATTTTACCTCCGAGTCACATCGGTCATTACTATCTAACACCAGAGCACGAGTTGGTTGAGTGGCTCAAAAACCAACATCAGTCGGGTTGTGTATTAGCATCTGCTTGTGCTGGTGCCTTTATACTCGCGCATACTCAGGTATTAAATCAAAGAAGTGTGACGACACATTGGGGGCTAGTGGAAGCATTCCAGCATCACTTTCCCAAGCAAACGCTCGATAGCAATCAAATTTTAATCGATCATGGTGATGTACTTACTGCGGGCGGTATGATGTCTTGGCTTGATCTAGGTTTAGAGCTTGTAGCGAAAAACGCTGGGGTAAGCGTGTTAAGACAGCTAGGGAAAACCCTTGTTGTCGATATTGCCCCTCGCCAGCAGCGCTACTATCAACAATTTGCACCTTCGATGACGCATGGCGATCAGGCAATATTGAGCGCACAACAGCAAATAAATTTGCATTTCTCACGCCCAATCACCGTTAGCCAACTTGCCAGTCAAGTTCATTTAAGCCCACGCACGTTACAACGTCGTTTTAGTCAAATTACTGGCTATTCACCGAATGAATACTTGCAAAAACTGCGAATACAAAAAGCCTGTGATCTCCTTGAAACGACTCAATATTCATTTGATCAAATCGCACATCTAGTCGGCTACCAAGACAATGCAGCCTGCCGGAAAACATTCATCAAAATAATGGGGTTAGCACCCAGAGCCTTTCGGCAACGTTTTATGCACAGCTCCGTTTTAGCAAAATAACCGCTGTTCTTGAGTGCCAGAATATTGCTAAGCACTACGTACAAAAGCGAATATTTTGCTTAGATAGCGATTCACTGCTTGTTGATTTATAAAGCCAGGTCTATGATAGCGGCGATCAGTGAAGTGAGTGATGGTATGAATTGTCAGTGGATTAAACAGTGCCGTATGGTGAGCGTAATGCTTAGCCTGCTGTTCGCCTGTTTTTTGTCTGGCGTCTCCTATGCTGGCACGGCTGATGCCTCGAATGCATCAGCCCCAATCATTAAACCACTACTCACCCACACTCTTGATACAGAGGCTCACCAACCTCAACCCGAAGCATCAGATAAAACACGACAGCTGCATGTTGAGCAGCGCGCTCCAGCAAAATCTCTGTCACCCAACCTCGCTTCAATTTTACGCAATGGATCCTTCATTCCAGAGCGTATGTACGAATCTGAGCCGACTTACGAACTGGTCTTCGATTTTACCGACACATACTCCAATACCCTTGTTTGGCGTGTTTATCTTGCGCTCGATAATTGGTATGACTGGACACTACACCCGCCCTCGACAATGCATCGCATCGCGGGATGGAAAGAGTCCAACATTCTCTATCGGTTTATTAGTCAAGCCGACGCCTAACATTCTTCTTTTCCCTATATCGCTCCCTTAATAGGGCGCAAAGTGTCGCCGCTGCGGTCTGCTCACAGACGTGGTAAGTGACGGCTTTACAACTCATGTTGGTTCAAACCAACGAGAAGAATGTTATGCATAAAAATAAACCCAATAGAACCGTGCTGAATCGTTACGCAGCATGGAAGTACGTGGTACTGGTTACTACTATTGCCATCATGCTGTTAAGTGCCCTACCATCATGGTTTGGTGAAGATTCAGCGGTAATCGTCAACCATAAAACCGACCCTATCTCTGTTGCCACCATCAAGCAACAACTTGACGCACACGGCATCGGCGTTAAACGAATCGATCAAAGCAATGACGAAACCACCATTGTTTTGAACAACTCAAGCGAGCAAAACCGCGCCAAATCATTTTTAGCTGACTTCACTCCTAAAGACGACGTGGTGACACTCGCAATGGTACCAGCGGCACCAAGTTGGCTACTAGAAATGGGCTTCAAACCAATCAAACTTGGTCTCGATTTACGTGGTGGTGTCCAATTCCTCCTAGATGTCGACATGGACGAAGTGTACCGCTCACATGCTCAGCAAGCAGAAGAGTCCATCAAAACTTACGCTCGTGAACAACGTTTCCGCGGTGTTCGAGTAGAAGTAAATCGTGACTCTGGGCTATATATCAAAGCTCCGAATGAGAAAGCTCTCACATCTTTACGTCAGTACGCTCGCGAGCAGTATCCACAATGGCAAGTGCGTGGTGAAGGTGATTTAGGTCTGACGATGGCACTGGTCGATTCAGAAAAACAGACGCTAACTAGCCTAACGGTACAACAAAACTTGCAAACCATGCGCAGCCGTATCGAAGAGCTCGGTATTACTGAAGCGGCTGTTCAACGTCAAGGTGAGCACCGTATTCGTATCGAATTGCCTGGTGTACAAGATCCGGCAACCGCGAAGAATGTCATTGGCGCGACAGCGAGTCTTGCTTTCTATGAGGTAAAACCTGAACGTGCTCCGGGCACTATCACGATTGCAGATCAAGATGGGCGACCTGTACACGTTGTTCGCAAGCCTGTTCTTAGTGGGGAGCACATTGTTGATGCACGCGCCGGAATGGGCGAGATGGGCATGCCAGAGGTAAACATATCTCTCGATTCGACCGGCGGTAAAATGATGTCTGATTTCTCAGGCAAACACATCGGTAAACCAATGGCGACTGGCTATAGCGAATACAGTCGCGACAGCAAAGGCAATGTGGAGCAGTCCAATACCATTATCAGCGTTGCTACCATTCAATCTCAATTGGGTAATCGCTTTAGAATTACTGGCGTAGGTCAACTAAACGACGCGCAAGATTTAGCACTATTACTACGCGCAGGCTCACTAACCGCGCCAGTCACCATTGTTGAAGAACGTACTATTGGTCCTTCACTAGGAGCTGAGAACATTGAAAACGGCTTTGCCGCACTCGCACTAGGCTTGAGCCTAACTCTACTGTTTATGGCTGTTTGGTACCGAAAACTCGGTTGGGTTGCCAACTTTGCCCTAATCATCAACATGGTAATGCTACTTGGCTTGATCGCACTGTTGCCAGGAGCGGTACTCACGCTACCCGGGATCGCAGGTTTGGTTTTAACCATAGGTATGGCGGTAGATACCAACGTATTGATCTTCGAACGAATCAAAGAAAAACTTCGCGAAGGTCGCAGCTTAGCTCAAGCCATCGATCTTGGCTTTAGCAGTGCTTTCGCCACTATCCTCGATTCCAACATCACGACCCTTATCTCGGCAGGTACCTTGTACGCTATTGGTAATGGTCCAATCCAAGGCTTTGCCTTAACTCTCGGTCTTGGTCTACTGACCAGCATGTTCACTGGCATTTTCGCCTCTCGCGCAGTGATCAATATTATTTGGGGTAAAGATTCACGTCGTGGTGTAAGGGTATAACTATGCTAACTTTAAACAAACTAACTAAATGGCGTCATGCAGGTAGCCTGCTCTCTTGTCTATTGATCATTGCTTCTCTGTTTGTACTTATCACCAAAGGGCTTAATTTTGGTCTCGATTTTACTGGCGGCATGATCAGTGAAGTGCGTTTAGATAGCACACTGACAGCGCCACAAATCCAAACAAAATTAGAAGCCGCGTTGCACCAACCCGTTTCGGTCGTCGCGACTGGCGATTCGGGTCAATGGATGCTTCGCTATGCCGCTCCTGAAAACTTGCAATTACAACCAGAGATTAAACCCCTACTCGAAAGCTTCTCACACAAAGTCGAGATGATTAACGTCAGTTTAGTGGGTCCACAAGTAGGGCAGGAACTTGCGGAACAAGGTGGCTTAGCGGTACTCGTTACCTTACTCGTTATCCTAGGTTACTTAAGCTTCCGCTTTGAATGGCGCTTGGCATCAGGTGCACTACTGGCATTAATGCATGATGTTGTACTTCTATTAGGTTTCTTTGCTTTTACCGGATTAGAGTTCAACCTCACGGTTCTCGCGGCCTTGCTTGCCGTGTTAGGTTACTCACTGAATGACTCCATTATCATCTCAGACCGTATCCGCGAGCTACTGAAAGCAAACGTCACGTTACCCATTGCCGAACTTAATAACCAAGCAATTCTTAACACATTGTCACGAACCTTGATTACTTCGGGCACGACGTTGATCTCTGTGTTGTCTCTTTGGTGGCTCGGTGGTGAGCCTCTCTATGGTTTCTCCATCACCATGTTTATCGGTATTGTTGCGGGAACATGGTCAACTATGACAGTGGCGACCATTATTCCAGAACTGGCGAAACTTGGACCACAGCATTACATGCCAGAGGCGATTTCAGAAGCGCCTTAAAACATTCTACTATACCGTGCGAAGTAAAACAGACCCGATTGGGTCTGTTTTTTTATCTAAGGAATAAGCGTGAAAGGAGGGTTTTTAAGCGAGTTTGATGCGTAATCAGCCATCCAGAACGAGGTAACCACGAGGGGCTGGAGAGGACAGTTTTAGCTTTGGTAAAAGTACGAAAACCTTCTATACCGTGATAATTCCCCATACCAGAATGACCAATACCACCAAATGGCGCATCTTTTGCTGACACGTGCAACAATGTATCATTGATGCATAAGGCACCACTGTGTGTTTGATTGCGCACTTGCTCAATCAACTCTTTATCATTACTCATCAAATACAGCGCCAACGGTCTTGGCTTATTCTCGATATACTCAAACACTTGATGGATATGCCGATAGCCAACAATCGGTAATACAGGACCAAAGATCTCTTCTTGCATCACCGTCATTCCATCACTCAAATTAGTAATTAAATGCGGCAACATTGTTCGCTCAGTAAGAGACTCGACCTCAATGGTATGTACATTGGCGCCTTTTTGTTTAGCGTCTTCCACATAGCCTGATAAACGATCAAATTGAACCTGATTAATAATTCTGGTCAGTGGTTTACCACTTTCAAGATAAGTCTGGCGAAATCGGACAAGGTAACGATCAATAAACTGCTGTTCTATTTCCTGAGGCAGTAATACATAATCTGGCGCGACGCAAATTTGCCCAGCATTGATCGATTTCCCCATAAGCACACTATCAACCGCTTTATTGATATCGGCATCTGGTGCGATGATCACCGGCGATTTACCACCCAACTCTAATGTAACCGGCGTCAGATTTCTTGCGGCTTGCTCTGCAACCAACTTGCCTACTTTTGTTGAACCGGTAAACAGCAAATGATCAAAAGGTAGCTGTACAAAGTACTGAGCGATATCGACATCCCCTTCCACTACAAACACGTGGGACTCAACAGAAGAAAGAATTTGACTCAATATTTGATTGGTATTGGGCGTGTGCTCACTAAGCTTAACCATCACACGGTTACCCGCCGCAACGGCGGTAGCTATAGGCCCAATGCTGAGGAAAATAGGGAAATTCCAAGGCACAACCACACCGACGACACCCAACGGCTGGTAGAACACTTCCAGCTTTGACGGTATTAGCATCAAACCCGCTTTACGTCGAGAAGGTTTCATCCAACGTTTCAGGTTCTTTATGGTGTAATTAATGTGTTCGATCGACGGCAGTAAATCACAGATCGTGCTATCAAACTCACTACGATAACCATAATCTTCAACTAAGGCTTGCTCTAGTTCTGCTTGATAGCGAAGTAAGGTTAACTTCAATTTCTCAAGGCGAGCTAACCTTACAGCTGTGCTGGGGCAGGGTTCCGCTTGGTATAGCGAGCCCATCTCTTCAAACAGCGCTTTGAGCTCTGGTTGTGATTTAACGTGTGCTTTTTGCCAACGATTGAGATCGACGACTTTCTCCATTCTCTTACTTTACCTTTACTGCTCAACAGAATAAGGGTAGCTATTTTTAAGTAAAAAATCACTGACGCCTCATCAATAAACCAAAGATAAAACAAGATTAATCGAATGGTTGCTACACGAGCCACAAAGGCAGAACACCTAGCTTAACAATTACAGCAAACGTCTTCTTAAGCCTGATTTTTCAAGTATCCGAGTGGTGATCTCTTCTACCGACAATGCCGATGTATTAATGTAAGGGATCGCTTCTCGTCGAAACAAGGATTCAACGCAAGACAGTTCAGCTAAACATTGCTCGGTACTCGCGTATTCGCTGCCCGCCAATCGATTTTCACGGATTTGTGTGAGGCGCTCAGGATCAATGGTTAAGCCAAACAGTTTATGACGATGAACCTCAAACTCAGGCAACAATCTTAAGCGTTTGATGTCTTCTTCAATAAATGGGTAGTTCACCACTCGCAAACCAAACTGCATCGCCATGTATAAACTGGTCGGTGTTTTGCCACTACGCGAGACTCCCAGCAAGATAATATCGGCTTTTTCGAGCCCTTTGAGAGTGATGCCGTCATCGTGTGCCAAGGTGTACTCAATTGCAGCAATTCGATCAAAATAGGTATCAGAATCTTTCCCGACACTACGTGAACGCTGTAATTTTGGTTCAGGCATCATTTGAGTATCGTTTTGCACTTTTTGTACAAGGCTTTCGATCACGTCATAACAATGCGCAGGCGAGTCTAACAACATCGCTTTCAGCTCAGGCAACACGATCGAAAAGAACACCAGCGGCTTTTCGCCAGTCCTCAAATAAGACCCCTCAACTTCTTTTAACAACCTTGCTAATTTTTCTTCACTTTCTATAAATGGGAACGTCTTCTCATTCGCCATAAACGGGAATTGACCCAGAACAACATGCCCTAAGGTCTCACATGTTATGGCCGTTCCGTCAGAAACATAGAATACATCACGACTTTGACTATTACTTTGCATGTTTTATTTAAACTTTCAAAATTATTTGATTAGGATAGAGCCATAATACCGATAAATAGACCGAGCAGACTATTACGCCGTCCACAGCTTTGAAAATTTGTTAATAATTTTTTCTGTTTCGACGTAAACGTTTGCTATAAAACCCTACACAAAAACGCTGCATTCTGGAGAAAGACATGCAAAACAATACTCTTTGGTTCAATGGCCTATCCATGGAAGATGTTGATAAGGTTGGAGGCAAGAACGCTTCACTTGGTGAAATGGTATCTAACCTTTCAAAAGCAGGCGTTTCGGTACCTAATGGTTTCGCTACGACCTCTTATGCCTTCAACCAATTCCTTGACCACGAAGGTCTTGACGAGCGTATTCATCTATTGCTTGATGAGCTAGATGTCAGTGACGTTGACGCACTGCGTAAAACAGGTGCAACAATCCGCCAATGGGTTTTAGAGGCTCCTTTCCCAGCCGATCTAGAAAAAAATATTCGTGAAGATTACCAACAACTGACAGCCGGCAAGCCTGAGATGTCAGTAGCCGTTCGTTCTTCTGCAACAGCGGAAGACTTACCTGACGCTTCATTTGCTGGTCAACAAGAAACTTTCCTTAACGTGAAAGGTATTGATGCAGTATTAGAAGCAACTAAGCACGTTTACGCATCATTGTTTAATGACCGTGCGATCTCTTACCGTGTTCACCAAGGTTTTGACCACCGTGGCATCTCGCTATCAGCGGGTATTCAATGCATGGTGCGTTCAGACATGGCATCTTCTGGTGTTATGTTTACGCTTGATACCGAATCAGGTTTCGACCAAGTTGTGTTTATCACTTCTTCATGGGGCTTGGGTGAGATGGTCGTGCAAGGCGCGGTTAACCCTGATGAGTTTTACGTTCACAAGCCAATGCTAGAAGCAGGTCAACATCCAATCGTTAAGAAAACCTTTGGTTCAAAACTGATCAAAATGATTTACTCGCCAAACCCTGAAATTGGTAAGCAAGTTGAGATCGTTGATACAGAAGAACAAGAGCGCAACCAGTTCTCGCTAAATGATGAAGAGATCAAAGAACTTGCTAAGCAAGCAATGATCATCGAAAAACACTACCAGCGTCCGATGGATATTGAGTGGGCTAAAGATGGCATTGATGGTCAAATCTACATCGTTCAAGCTCGCCCAGAAACCGTATGTTCACAAAGCAACAAAAACGTCATTGAGCGTTACGAGCTAAACAACAAAGCAGACGTTCTTATCGAAGGTCGTGCTATCGGTCAACGCATCGGCAGCGGCCCTGTACGCCGTGTGGATTCTTTAGACCAAATGTCATTGGTTCAAGAAGGTGACATCTTAGTTACTGATATGACTGACCCAGATTGGGAACCAGTGATGAAGAAAGCCGCGGCGATTGTTACTAACCGTGGCGGTCGTACTTGTCACGCGGCAATTATCGCCCGTGAACTTGGCATTCCAGCGATTGTTGGTTGCGGTAATGCAACAGAGCTACTTACCGAAGGTACTACCGTAACGGTTTCATGTGCTGAAGGCGAAACGGGCTACGTTTACCAAGGCGAATTGGAATTTGAAGTAAAACGTTCTGCGGTTGATGAATTGCCATTGCTGCCAACAAAAGTGATGATGAACGTCGGTAACCCAGATCGTGCATTTGACTTCGCTCAAATCCCGAACGAAGGCGTTGGCTTGGCACGCTTGGAATTCATCATCAACAAGATGATTGGTATTCACCCGAAAGCACTGCTTAACTTCGACGCGCAAAGTGACGAGCTAAAAGCCGAAATCACTCAACGTATTCGCGGTTACAAAGATCCAGTTGATTTCTACGTTAGCAAGCTGACTGAAGGTATTTCAACTATCGCTGCAGCTTTCTGGCCTAAGCGCGTAATTGTACGTATGTCTGACTTTAAGTCGAATGAATACAGCAACCTGATCGGTGGTAAAGATTACGAACCACACGAAGAGAACCCAATGCTTGGTTTCCGTGGTGCTTCTCGTTATATCTCGCCAGACTTCGAAGAGTGTTTTGAGCTTGAAACACGTGCCCTTAAGCGCGTGCGTAATGACATGGGCTTGAAAAACGTAGAGATCATGATCCCGTTTGTTCGAACTACAGACGAAGCGGCTTCCGTTATCGATCTTCTCGCGAAGTTTGATTTACGCCGTGGCGACCAAGGTTTGAAAGTAATCATGATGTGTGAGCTACCTTCAAACGCTATCTTAGCGGAAGAGTTCCTTAAGCACTTTGATGGCTTCTCTATCGGTTCAAACGACATGACTCAGTTAACTCTTGGTCTAGACCGTGACTCTGGCGATGTGGCTTACCTATTTGATGAGCGCAACCCAGCCGTGAAAGCGATGCTGAAAATGGCAATTGACGCGGCAACTAAAGCAGGTAAATACATCGGTATTTGTGGTCAAGGTCCTTCAGACCATGATGACCTTGCACAATGGTTAATGGAGCAAGGCATCAACTCAGTATCACTAAACCCAGATACAGTTATTGATACTTGGTTAAAGCTGAGCAAAGTAGGTAAATAAACCCTACTGCTGAGTTAGACACTAAAGAATAAACTCCAAGCCCCTGCATCGTCAGGGGCTTTTTTTCGCCGATAATATTGACCCACCACCTGCCATCAATGGTAGACAGACCAAACTATACTGTCGCTTGATTGGAGCGCTTGTGTTCTGTTGCGATTGATATGCGCCACTAAGAGGATACTGGTTGCTCATAATCGCGTAGGTACTTTATGGTGTGTGACCTTGCATTTTTAAGAGTTGACTTGGTCAATAGAAACACACTGATTTTGTTATTCCGAGCCCAAAAAACAAACACAACCTGAGGGAAACTTGTCCACATCCAGGTTAATTGATAGTTTGCTCAACAATTAGAGATTTTGTACGCAATCAGCTTTTTTTGGGAGAAATAATATGAAGCTTTCGCTGGTTATAAAAAACACTCTCGTTGGATGCGCATATGTGGGCGTTCTCACTTTAGCGCCAGTTTCAATTGATCTTAGCGACGGTTCCTTTAAATTCAATTCTGCTTATGCCAAGAGTGAAAAAAGTAATAGCGGCAAAAGCAGCCGATCCAAAAGAGAATCAAGCAAAAGCCAATCCAAAGCAAGTTCAGGAGGTAATCGCTCTGCTAGCAAATCAAATAACGGCCAATCTAATAGTAAATCAACAAGTTCTAGCTCTCGAGGCTTAGGTAACAATAAAGGTTCCCTTGCCAGTTCTTTAGGTCGATTAAACGCTGCTCACGCGTCAGCAAATGGATTAGCTCATGCATCTACTAGCTCCATTGTAGGAACATTAAATCAATACAAAGAGGCTGTGGAAAATTCAGGTAAGCTAACAGACGAGCTGAATAGCATAGCTAAGAGCATTGACGACTTACAAGAGCAGCTTGCTAAGTACGATATCGAATCACTCACCAATACTAGCGAGCAATTAAATGCTGATGCAGCAGAAGCCTTGCTAACTGTAACAGATACCAAAAACGCTCTAAAAATCGCGAAAACTGAGCTAGATAACTCTCTGTTGGAACTGGAAGGTACACAGACAGCGTTAAATTCAGCGAATAGTGAGCTCGCAGTGACTCAAACAAATTACGATGCAGCGAAGGCGGATGCTGATTCAGACCCTGAAAATACGGAACTAGCCCAAATCGCAGCTCAAGCTGCCCAAGATTTACAGAGTGCGCAAGAAAACGCAGACGAAGCTGAACAAGACCTGGCGGATGCACAAGTCTCTTTCGAAACAAATAAAACGGACTTAGCTGCTGCCGAAGCATCTGCAGAAACTTCAACGCATGAACAAGCTGAAGTTGAAGCTTTAGCCTCTGCTGCTGCACAAGAGTTGGAGAAAGCGATATCAGAAACGACAACTATACAGTGGGAGTTATCAGCGGTTGAAACCGAAAAGGAGACAGTTCAAGAAGCGCTAGAAGCTTCTGCGGTTATTGAAGCGGAATCTCTCACCGCAGCGGCGAATAAAGAAGTAACTGACGAAGTGATTGCAGCGACCAACGAACTGCTAGGTCTATAACGCTTTGCATTATTAAGACAAACAGATCAGGCATGCTAGCCCCTATCGTGAGTAAATATTTTCTACTTAAGGACTTATAAATGATTTTTCAGCGAGATCGCTTCTTGGTTATAGTGATTACAGCAATAGTCTTGTTGAGCGGGTGTACAGCTTTATCAAAAGACATTTCGAGTAATATAGCTATGGCTGAACAAGGTGATGCCGTAGCTCAATATAGGCTTGGTTTGGCTTACACTAATGGATATGGCGTGAACCAAGATTACTCTCAAGCGATGAATTGGTTTTTAAAAGCAGCGCAACAAGGTCAAGCTGACGCTCAATTTATGTCCGGCGTTGCTTATGCTGCTGGTCGAGGTGTTCCTCGTGACATAAAAGTGGCGTATGGATGGTTTGACAAAGCAGCTAGCCAAGGTCATAGAGCTGCCCTCTATCAAAAAGCAGAAGCCTTAGCAAATGGGCGTGGCATTGCTAAAAATGTAGAGACTAGCCAAAAGGTTTACGAGGCAGCTGCACGAAAAGGGCACGTTGAATCTAAATATGCTCTTGGCACTTTAATAATGACAGGACGAGGTGGAGAGAGAAACACTATTTTGGGTAGCGCATGGATTTTGACTGCAGCCAACGCTGGGCATAAAGGAGCACAAACCCTATCGATTTCCATAAAGGAAAAACTCTCTTCTTCTGATTGGATTAAAGTCAAATCCCTAGCCGAAAGAATGGATGCCTCTTTTGCTTTATCCACTTGCGACAATGCTCAAAGTATTGCTCGGTTAGTAGGTCAATCCCATATAATAAACTGCGCCTAACAGAACGAGAAACACAGTGATAATACGGTATGGCATCCACTGATATCTGCTGTTTCTGGCTGTCGTCATAGTCAGTCTCAAGTGGTGTTTAGCCAACTCAGAATAAAAGACCAAATAACAGCAGCAATACTAAACATACCAACTTACAACGAAGTTATCATCACCACATACTTTGCTTACTTTAGGGGGGTATCCTTGTAATTCCTGTGGCTTTATTACGCTTTTACTATGCTTTCCAGCGCTAATCTTTCGATAAATGGTAGCGGGTGCTACGACCGCCAGAGTCGGATTTAACGAGACATTTCAACTCAACCAAGGCGGCTAGATGTCGCGTCGCCGTTGGCTTACTCACTTTCGCCACTTTATGGTATCGGTCATTATTGACCCCATCTTCGAAGTCGCCATCTAACATGCGATTTAGCACCTTTACTTGCTCTATCGACAACTTGGTTTGATCAACATTACGCCAAAAATTGGTTTTGTAGACAGTTTGCTCCAATATCTCGTAATAGCTTCTACGATTGGCTAGAGTCCCCACCGGCATGGCATAAAAGCGCACCGATTGCTGATCAGTAAGCTCTAAGCCTTCTTTTCGTCGTAGGTGATATGCACTTATTTGGCGAGAACTCGCCTTGAGTCTTTTCCCAAGGCGAATTAAAAGCTCTATGAATTTACAGCTCTGATATTTGAGGCTTAGCAAAGGCTGGCTTAAAACGGCGCCATAATCGACCATCAATGGCAGACAGACCAAACGCAATCAATAGCATGCCTAATAAGTGGGCAATATCCAGCGACTCATTAAGAAATAGCCAGCCAAGTAAAATAGCTGAAACTGGCACTAACAATGTCACCAGTAATACGTTAGTCGCGCCAGCAAGTTCAAGAATTTTGAAATACAGTACATATGCTATTGCGGTAGAGAGTACAGCAAGCCCGAGCATCGCTCCCCATACATGAGTGCTTACACTCAACACATCAATCGGTCCATCGACGAATAAAGCTATCGGGATCAAGATAATGGTTGAACCTGTCACCTGCCCTGCCGCTGTAACAACAGGGTCGATTTTGAAAGCCTTGAATCGGCGTCCATACACACCGCCAAATGCATAAAATAGAGCAGCCGCAACAACCGCAAGTTGAGCAAGCAGTTGCCCCTTACCGTTTAAGGCTGGCACCCCTATAATGACTACAACACCAATGAAAGCAAAGACGACACCAAATAATTTTAGTGGTGTTGGACGCTCATCAGGCAAAAGTAGCCCCGCGACTACAACGGCAAATATAGGTGCTGAAGCATTCAAGATAGCCGCTAAGCCAGATTCGATCTGAGTCTGCCCCCATACGATAAGCGCAAACGGTATAACATTGTTCAATAATCCCATACCCAGAAAAGCCCCCCATATTTTCAGGCTCTTGGGTGGACGAAGGCCTATCGTTAGCACAATAGCCCACAATACAACGGTGGCAATACCCACCCGAAGCATGACGATGGTAAGTGGAGGAAGCTCCTTAACTGCAGTTCCGATAAAGAAGAATGAACCTCCCCATATGATGGAGAGTAAAATGAGCATAGCCCATGCTTTTGAGCTCATCGCATTAGTGATTGAAGATGTCATAGCCAATTCCATTGTGTATTTGTATCGCTTAAATTGATGCTAGCGAACCCCGTGCTATATAAACATCCGAATATTGCGTCATATTCAATTTCTTTTTCATGATCTATATACAATTATTCAGCAAGAATCGGATAGAAGAGCAAATGAAAGTGTGATGAGATGCCCGTGTCATGAACCTATAGAGAATGCAGACATGTCAATGCCATCTGAAAGCGCCATGAGAGAGGCGATAAAAAACCGAGACAAGTCCTTTGACGGTCAGTTTTATTACGGTGTGATTACTACTGGCGTGTTTTGCATAGCCTCTTGTTCAACTAAAGCCGCAAACCCAGAAAACATTCGTTTTTTCGCTACTATTGAATCTGCTCTACTCGCAGGATTTCGCCCCTGCAAACGCTGCCATGCAGCTGGAAAAGATGAACGAACTCAAAAGCTAATTGAAGTGGCTCGCTATATAGAAGAGCATATTGAAGAAAGCATAACGCTCACTCAACTGGGAGAGATTGCCGCACTTTCTCCTTCCAGATTACAACGAGTGTTTAAAGAGGTATTTGGCGTCTCACCCAAACATTATCAAAATGCGGTTCGCATGCGTCATTTCAAAAGCTCGTTAAAAGACGGAGACACAGTTACTGATGCCATATATTCCTCCGGTTTCGGCTCTATAAGCCGGATTTACGGAGAAGCGATGCGTAACATCGGCATGACACCTAAAGCTTATCGCTCTGGTGGTGATGGTGAAGTCATTTATTATGCAAGCCGACAAACTGCACTCGGATACATGATAATGGGCGCGACAAACAAAGGGGTCTGCTGTGTACAGTTTGATGACAATGAAAATGCTCTGATTCCCATGTTATCTAAAGAGTTCCCCAACGCAGAACTCGTCCTTTCTGCGGCACAAAATGCGCCTGAACTAGACAACTGGATGGATGCTCTCGATCAGTATGTTAGCCAGGGATCACCTCGACCTGATATCCCTCTCGATATCAGAGGAACCGCATTCCAAGTACAAGTATGGCAATTCTTACTGAGTATCAAAGAAGGGGATGTGATGAGTTATGGTGAAGTTGCAGAGCATATAGATAAGCCAAAAGCGGTTCGAGCGGTAGGCACAGCTTGCGGTAAAAACCGCATCGGCATTTTAATTCCTTGCCACCGAGTTTTGAGAGGTGACGGTGCTTTGGGTGGGTATCGTTGGGGGTTAGAGCGAAAACGAGTATTGTTAGATAGGGAACGCAAAAAGAGATGATTGTGGTAGCTTGTATACAAATATGTATCTACCGGGATGGCTTTGCTTAGTGGCTTTGCGTTTTAAGCCACATTTCTTTGGTTAAATTGCTCCTATAATAATGACGAATCAGACTGAAGAAGGAATGCCGATGCTAAATGAAAACCATGCTTTTATCTTAGATTTTCCTGAGCTTAAATTAGACATTGTTCAACTGAACCACGATGACCCAATCTTCAAAGCCGACCTTCAGCAATACCATGAACTGGATTACGATATTCGCCAGTTAGAGATTTCAGGCAGCCCAATTGGTGATGCCAGCATGAATGCACTCAAGCTGCAGCGTGTCGAACTGAAAGATATGCTGTATCGACAACTCACCAAGCATCATGCGCAAGCCAACCAATAACCCACCGAAAGCTATTTCGTACTAAGGCTTAAAAAGGATTACGAGTGAAAGTTCGTACTCCTTTTGCCGCTCATCGCCCCAAAACAGCGGCAATGTTTTAGGGAAGTGTTGTACTACCCATAAACCCCAAGATCTATCCAAGAATTTATGGGTAAGATACAGCCAATCAAAACGAGTTATTGATTAACGTTTTATCTGTTTAAATTCGCGCGTTGTTTCTGTTAAAGCCACTTCCGTAGGCAAACGCTCCATCGAACTAGCGCCGTAGAAACCATGACATTCAGGGCAATTGTCCAAGATAAACTGCGCATCTTCTGGAGTGGATATTGGTCCACCATGACACAAGATGATGACATCATTTCGGATTGCTTTTGCAGCACTCGCCCATTCATTAATCAGCGGTACACAGTCTTTTAATGTAAGCGCGGTATCCGCTCCGATGTTGCCACCGGTGGTTAACCCCATGTGCGGTACAAGCACATCTGCGCCAGCTTCCGTCATTGCAATCGCATCTTCTTTGCTGAACACATATGGCGTAGTAAGTAGACCTTTTTGATGTGCTTTTTGAATCATGTTGACTTCAAGATCATACCCCATACCCGTTTCTTCTAAGTTCTTCCTGAAATTCCCATCAATCAAACCTACTGTAGGAAAGTTCTGAACTCCCGAAAAACCAGTCGCGATAATGTCATCTAAAAACTTATCAAATTGGCAGAAAGGATCGGTTCCATTAACGCCCGCCAAAACAGGAGTATGTTTAACGACAGGTATGACTTCACGAGCCATATCCATCACTATTTCATTAGCATTTCCATAAGCAAGTAACCCAGCCAAAGAGCCTCTTCCCGCCATTCGATAACGACCAGAATTGTAAATAACAATCAAATCGATACCGCCAGCTTCTTCACATTTAGCAGATAAACCAGTACCAGCACCGCCACCAATTATAGGTTCACCACGTTCAATCATTTCACGAAATTTGGCAAGAATACCCTGACGAACAGTTTGAATAGACATAATTAAACTCTACTAATTTATTGATAAATAGAAAGGAACTCTTCAACCACAATTTGTGCGAAGAGAGGATTATTTATATGGTACGGCACTTTAATTAAGCGACGCTTTTCGGTTTGAACAACCGTATCTTCAAGTGCTTTGAATAATGCTTCATTCGCTTGAGGATCCCAGAATGCTTGACCCGGTGCATCTAATGCGGATACGCCCCCAACTGGACATAAGAAACGAACTTCACCATTGCATTTATTTAGCTTATTACCAATCCAACGCCCAATTTCAGCGCACTCTTCTGGTGTCGTGCGCATCAATGTAATTTGCTCATTATGTTTGTAAAACAGTCGTCCTGTGTACTTCTGGGGTACAGTATCAATATGCCCAAAATTCACCATATCGAGCGCGCCACAAGAACCAACATATGGCACCTCAGTACGAGCAACTGCATCGAATCGTTCTTCTGTACAAGCAAGAACACCATCTAAAAGATAGTCACATACTTCTGTCGTAGTCACATCTAGTAGTCCATTCAACAAACCATTATCAGTGAGTTTATCCATTGCTTTACCGCCACTACCAGTAGCATGGAATACTAGGCAATCGAAATCATTGGTCAATGCAGCGGTCACTTCTTGAATACAAGGTGTCGTAACACCAAACATCGATAACCCAAGAGGTATTTTGTCATTACTAGCGTTATCAAGATCTTCAGCAGCAAAATACACTTGCCCTGAAATGGCATTTGCCGCGTTCGCCAATACACGACGAGATATACGGTTTAGACCCGCTATATCCGTCACCGAATACATCATTGAGATATCGCTAGAGCCTATATAGCCAGAAATGTCACTTGAGGCCATTGTCGAAACCATCAGTTTCGGAAGCCCAATTGGTAGAGCTTGCATTGCTGGTGTAATTAACGACGTTCCACCCGATCCCCCTAGCCCCAATATTGCCGCGACATCATCACGGGACAGCAAAAAATTCTCAAAAGCTAAAGACATGGCCTTAATCGCTTTCCCCCTGTCTCCACAAAATACCGCATCAGTACCTTCTGGATGAAAACCAGCAACGGTAAATGCACTGATATCCGCACCTCGATCGCCGTTGGTCGGTTTAGTAGAGAGATCAACCGTCATGGTGTGAAGACCTTGGGATTGAATCAGCGCGTTCACAAACTCAACCTCAGCACCTTTGGTATCCAAAGTTGTAACTATATAAATATTCTTATTATTTTCCTGCATAAGTACCCTTATTATCAGGGCGAAATATGTGTTTTATTTGGGTATCCGGTATACTCAATAAATAATCGCACTGATGTTAACGTAGAACATTTGAGACTGGAGTATCAATCATAAATGAAACACGAGTACCAAAATGAGACTGCAGTCTCTAAATTGAAATGTGCACCTTCTCGTCAACCATTATTAACCGGTGCCAAAGCGCGAACTCGTCACCTACTTCTTTCAACTGCACTAAATAAGTTAGAGGAAGGATGGCTCCCTTCCATTACTGAGCTAGCAAAAGAGGCTGGGGTCGCAAGGGCAACAGCGTATCGATACTTTCCAACACAAAGTGCTTTGGTATCAGCGGTGGTTGATGAAAGCCTTGGACCAATACTTTCTTGGCAGCCGACGGAACTCACGGCAGAAAAACGAATGAGTGAATTACTTTCTTTTGCTTACCCTAGAATGCTTGAGCATGAAGGGGCATTGCGCGCAACGCTTCAAGTCTCTTTACAACAATGGGCAGAAGAAAAAGCAAACAAGCAGCAAAATAGTGAACGGTTAATTCGTGGTCATAGAAAAAAGATACTCGCATTAGCAACCGAGCCACTGCAAGACACCCTTCCCGCTGACAATTATCAGCGTTTGCAGTACGCATTGTCGCTCGTTTACGGTTCAGAGATATTTATGGTTCTAAAAGATATCTGGGATCTTGATTCAAGTGATATAGATGATGTCACACAGTGGATGGCAAAAGCACTGATAAATCAAGCTCAAGCAGACGCAGAGAAATCGGCTGGCGATTAGATATACAAGCTATTCCAAAATGATATTTCATCTTATGTTAGGTGAAATATCAAACCATTCACTACTGTTTATGGGTGCCCAGTACGCCTTTTTGTAATCATCAGGCAAATAAAACGGTGAGTGCTATCCATTTCAACTCACAGGGCAATTTTACTCAGATATCACTTGTACAGTGCCTTTCAAGCCAATTAGACACTCAAAATGTCGCTGCAGTGTTCTCGCAGTATCAGCGGCATCATCCGCAAAATAATAGCCGTTAACCTCAGAAAACGTCCCTTTGTACGAGCCTTCAAAGTTATTAAACCGTTTAATATCTATCGGCTCATAAATAAACTGGGTTGACGTAAAGTTCCCCGTTGAGATGACCACATCATCATCCATCACGATAAACTTTAAGTGAATATCCGGATTATAATAGTACTGGCACCGCAGTTTACCCTTCAATTGCCCAACAAAATCTAGAAAACTCTTTTTGTTAGACGGCACGCGTGTAGGGACTGATCTACCCGATACCTGTACAGTGTACTTAGGGAATCGCCCTCCATTAGACTCATCTCGCAAGGTTTCATCGACATAAGTTTGTGACAATATTTGAATGTTCAGGTTGCCATCTGAAGCACTCATTGCTTGTTTAAGCTCTGCGTCAAAAGTATTGATATGCTGGGCGCAGATAATCACTCGTCGTTTCGCAGTCGCTATTTTTTGTCGAATTTTAGCCTCGATTTGTTGATTAGAATTAGGCAAAAAAGGTGCAGTGAAAAATACGTTTCGATCATCGTTGGCAGAAGATGATACGCTATTCAACGCCTGTTGGTTTACTGGAGTTCGCGGCTCTATATAGTGCGAATAATCCGTCTCTGTACTTAAGTTCATATCACTAATGTGCTTAGAGTTTTCTATCAACTGTTGATAAAAATACTGGCTGTACGCATAGTCGGCTTGACTGTTTTTTACGATAAGACACAACTCTTCTTTCATCAAATCTCTTAGTGCGAGGTTAGATGACGTCAGTACACTGTAGCTAATACCATCTCGCATTTTAATCAACAGACTTTTGATATGAAGGCTAAACGGCACTCTGCCTCTGGAGAATTCTTTCACTCGTTCTGAGCGCAGATACACATGGTCAAAGATATGTAAATTCACACCATTACTAACTTGGCAATGCTGGTATATTCTCTGCGCAAAATCGGCTTTGCTACGTGATGCCTTAACAGGAATACAAGGTGTGTTGGTGAAGAAGGAGTAGAAATCGTTGTTACTCGTCGCTTTAAGGTCATAGCCTTCAAGAGGAATAGACACCACATTCACTGTTACACCCGTACTTGCCAATTTTCGCAATTTATTAGCCAAAATCAGATTATTGAAGAGGTAGCATGACACAGTGATCTCTTCGAGCTCATCACTATGTTTATCAAAAAATTTAACCAGCTTATCGAGGATCGTCGGGCTGCATCCTTCGCCATAAAATGCGTAAGGGTTTTGAGCTTGGTTACGGTGCAAACCATCGAAAATGAGATGTGAGGCTTTGTTCATTGAATAGAGCTTCTTGATTTACCATGACTATTGGCAAAATTATGATCGGTTAGCTCACAAAGAGAAATGGGAAACTACCACCCTCTTTCTACTGTCACTCCATGCTGTGACTGAGTTCAAAGTAAAAACACTCACTAACAAGAAACCACCTACAGGTGTAGGTGGTTTAAGTTGAAAGTTAAAATTTAATGATCCCCAGTGATTGTAGATATACCAGTACCAGTGCCGCCGGCGTTACGTATTTAATCGTGACTATATAGACAGTCTTGATTTTCATACCCTTCCCGGTGTTGATCTCCGCGAGTAGATCATTTGGGTCACTAAACCATCCGATAAGTAGCACCATCACAAGTCCACTTCCCGGCAGCAATATGTTTGAAACGAAGTAGTTTGATAGGTCAAAAATACTCATGCCAAACAGTTTGATGTGTGCTATCGGGCCAAACGAGAGTACTTGGAAAATACCAAGAATAAAGATAGTCGTACCTACAATTGCAAGGGCTTTTTTGCGAGTCCATTTAAGTTCATCGGTAAAGTAAATGATGATCGCTTGCAAGAGTGCAATCGTGGTCGTCAAACAGGCAAAGAACAGCGCAAGGAAGAAAATTGTCGCGAACACCATCCCAAACTGCATGTTAGCGAAGATGGTAGGAAGAACGATAAACACTAATGGTGGTCCAGCTTCTGGCTCTATACCAAAAGAGAACACGCTTGGGAAAATGATTAATCCCATCAAAAATGCGATCAGTAGGTTACCCAAAATAATGTAGATTGAGCTACTTGTAATCGCTTGTTCCTTACCCATGTAACTGCCGTAAGCCACCATGTTACCCACGCCTATTCCTAATGTAAAAAATGCTAATCCAATAGCGGCTAGAATGGCTTCAGGTGTTAACGCTGAAAATTTAGGTAAGAGATAGAATTCCAATCCAAGGTGCGCGTTTGGCAATTGAAGTGCATTGACCACAAGAATGATGATCATAACAAACAGTGCAGGAATAAGGACTTTACACAGCTTTTCTATCCCGTTTTGGATCCCTTTTGTCAGAACTCCAACGGTTAACACCATCATTACGAATTCCCAGAATACCAGGGTATAGGGTTCGTTAAGGAAGGTGCCGAAACTCTCTATAACCTGCGCAGACTCCATACCATTGTATGAACCCGTAACAGATTTAAAGAAGTACGCGATTGTCCAACCTGAAATACCAATATAGAAAGACAATACAATGATCATTACCATCAATCCCGCATATCCGACATAGTGGTAACGTTTTCCTGGAAACAGTTTTTTAAGAGCGGAAACGTAGTTAAGTTCTGTTCTGCGCCCGATGGCAAATTCAGTAATTAAAATGGGGGTAGATATGAAAAGAAGTGCTAAAAGATAGACACATAAGAATGCGGCCCCCCCATACATACCGACAGTAAAGGGAAACATCCAAACGGCACCAAGACCAATAGCCCCGCCAATTGAGGATAGAACAAAGCCTAAGTTCGAATTCCATTTTTCGCGAGCTTGTGGAGCGTCATTTTCTTGTGTCGCCGCCTGTACCTCTGGCGGTGTAGCTTGTGTAGTATTTTCCATGCTAATACCTCACTAATCTATACAGTAATTAAAAGGAGAGAGTGAAACACTCTCTCCTTAATGCGCTCTACAACATCTCAAATCCAGCAGTGAAGTGACGTAGCGAGGTGATTTCGGCTTCATAAACCAGCTTCATTCCCTTGTACGAATCTCTGTTTTCATAGATATAACCTAAAGCTTCGGCGATAACATCAAGGTGATTATTGGTATAAACTCGTCGAGAGATACCAATACGCATGATCTCAAGAGCAGGCATAACATCTTCACCAGTCACTGGGTGTTTAGAGCCAAATGCACAAGCGCCTAGCTCTACGCATCGAACACCAGCTTCTTCATATAAGGCAACAACTAGTCGTTGAGATGGGAATTCATGTTGTGGAATATTTGGGAAGAAACGACGACCGTCAACATAAACGCCATGCCCGCCAGTCGGTTCAACAATAGGGATACCCTTTTCTTTCAGTCTATCACCTAAGTACTTAACCTGATTTATACGATACTCAAGGTAATCTTGATCGATACCTTCATAGAGACCCACCGCAAGTGCCTCCAAATCTCGCCCAGACATACCACCGTAAGTAATGAAACCTTCACGAGCGATAGTCAATTGCTGTGCAGCCGCAAAAATCGACTCATTACGAGTAACGAATAGACCCCCCATATTGACCAAGCCATCTTTTTTCGAACTCATTACTGCCGTTTCACAGTAAGAGAACATTTCTCTCGCTATCTCGATAATAGGTGTGTCTGCATAGCCAGGCTCACGTTGCTGAATAAAATAAGCGTTCTCTGCATAACGCGCGCAATCAATAATAAACGGGATATTAAATTCTTTCGCGATTTCACTAGTTTCACGAATGTTCTGCATAGATACCGGCTGACCACCGTTGTTGTTACAAGTGATCGTCATGATGATGACAGATACGTTTTCAACACCATTTTCAGCAATAAGTTTGGTAACTTTCTCTATGTCCATGTTGCCTTTAAATGGGTGGGCAGCACTTGCTGTATCAAGACCTTCGTCAATAACAAGATCAGCCGCCAATGCCCCCATAATCTCAGCATTACCACGGAAGGTATCAAAGTGCATGTTGCCAATCGCGTACTTGCCTTTTTTAGCATACAAGTTAGCCATGATTAGATCAGCCGCACGACCTTGGTGAGTCGGTTGAACAAAAGGCATACCGAAGATATCTTGAACCGACGCCTCTAAATGGAAGAAGCTTTTGCAACTCGCATAGGATTCATCACCCTTCATCATCGCTGCCCATTGCTCTGTACTCATTGCTGACGTTCCGCTATCAGTAATACAGTCAACATACACGTTTTCTGCCTTAACTTTAAAAGCATTGTATCCGGCTTCTTTCAGAAAGACTTGTCGCTCTGCTTTAGTTGTTTTCTTTAGGTTTTCAACCATTTTAATGCGGAATGGTTCAGCTTTCATAAATCTCATATGTAACTCCTTGTTATACAGATAAATCGCTATTTACATCGACATAAATTGTCGTTCAAAATGTTCTATTAAAATCTGCTAACGCCTTAAATTTACAAAATAAAATAGCGTCATTGTTCACTAGAACCTTTAGAACGATTATCTACAGCTATAATTAAATTTAAAAATACATAGATCATTAATATCAAAATATATAGTTACAGTTGTTTTGCACCTTCGTTTTTTAAAACAAAAGTCACTGTAATTTAAATTATTTATTTTAATTAAGCATGAGTACAATTACGCCAATAAATAATGCGCATAAAAACCCATAGAGTAATAAAATTTTTAAGGGAGTTTCACACAATAAAAATAGACTACTATCTTAGCCGTGCCATTATTAAATTATGACAATACTCAATGGAAACTGATGTCAGTTTAATATGGCAGAGAGAAGCTATACATAAAAAATCATAATGCTTATTATAACCCCACATAAGCATAGACCTGCGGCGATTATGTTCTAACAAAATAATCAATTATACTGATAGTTGATGCTATTAGATTGGTGTGAAAAATTATGCAGATTTTTCTGAAGTTAATCGAGACGAGAAATTATGATCAGTAGTATACCAATCTAATAAAGATGGGGATGTTGGAATAGATTGAAATTTTGAGTGCATGTTCATATTACGAGCCTATTTAAAAGGTTAATAACGCAATAAACTAAACTCATTATTTACTATGTTATTTCAAAAGTACATATCAATAGTATCTGTTTGTGACCAAGAGTGGGGTTTTAAATGAAAAACCTAATATATGTGAGATGTACACATTGATTTTAATAGTCCTTACTTCCTAAATAACAACGGAAATTAAATTACCAACTCAATATATAATCAACTAAGCTCATAATTAACTAACAATGTATATCTCTGAACGGAGAGAATTAAAAAAGCCAGTCAGAAGTACTGACTGGCTTGATAACTACCAACAAACGATTCAATTATCGAATGAATGCAATAAAGCCTTGTAGAATAACTAGGTTCACAATATCAATGAAGAATGCACCAACAATAGGTACAACCATAAAGGCTTGAGGTGACGGACCATTACGACTAACTATCGAGCCCATGTTCATCACTGCTGTTGGTGTCGCGCCCATACCAAATCCGCAATGTCCGCTGGCAATAACCGCTGCATCGTAGTTTTTACCCATGATGCGAAATGTCACATAGTAAGCAAATACCGAGAGAATCATCGACTGTATCATCAGAATAATTAAGAACGGGATTGCTAAGTCAAATACATTCCACAATTTCAAGCTCATCAGCGCCATGGCAAGGAACAACGATAGAGAAACCGTACCTAGAATATCAATCGTTTCAAGATCTAACTTACGCACTTTCGTCAGTTCTAAAAGGTTGGTAATAACCACACCAATAAACAAAGCGTAAACAAAGCCTGGGATCATCAACCATTTAACACCAAACGAGCTAACCCATCCCTCCAAGTAACCCGCACCGGTCACACAAAGCATGATTAGCGCTAAACCTTCCACGACTTTCTTCGCCGTCACACGGTCTTCTTCATGCTCATTATAAGTGACTAACTCAGGGAACTCTTTATGAGTTTGATTTGTGCAGCCATACTTCGATACTAGTCTTCGTTTATGAATCAAACGCTGTGCAACAGGACTACCCATGATGCCACCAGCAATCAAACCAAATGTCGCGGACGCCATTGCTATTTCCATAACATTATCCATACCGTATACATCTTGGAATGTTTGTGACCAAGCCGCACCAGTGCCGTGTCCGCCTGAAAGCGTAATTGATCCGGCGATTAGTCCCATAAGAGGGTCCAAACCCAATAGGCTTGCTAAAGACACACCGACAACGTTCTGAATTAAGATATAGGCAGATGCAATCGCAAGGAAGATGAACACTTTCGCGCCACCTTTAATTAACTGGGTATAGTTCGCCGCCAAGCCAACAGTGGCGAAAAACATCAACATAAATGTGTTTTGTAGTGGTAGATCAAAAACCAGATCAATGCCATTAAAATGCATGGTGGTGATGGCACACGCCACGATCAAACCACCAACAATGGGCTCAGGAATATTGAATTTTTTTAATGCGGTCCATTTGGAATTAATAAACTGACCTAAAAACAATACGCAAATTGCGACTAAAAATGACTCCTGTGGACCTACCGATATTACCTGATTCATAAAACCTCTATTTCTTTTGCTTCCACTTCACGTTTTGAACGAAAAGTGTGAGCGATATCTCTTGCCAGTCAGGGTGCCTGTTGAAGGCTCACATTACTAGGTTTGAGACCCATTAAATTCTCACCAACTAAGAATCAAAGCCAGATTAAAGCCAAGTTAATCTCAAGTTATGAGAATTTCTCGATTTACTCTACTTCTAGCGACTGTAGTGCCAGAGTCGAATTTCGTGATCGGTATACAAAAATTCGAGGGCGAAAGGCGGGGGTTAGCTTTATCAAACCATGTGAATTTTATTAAATCGGACGATTCCTAAGCACTGTCCCTCTCATTTTACGGCAATAAAAAAGCCAAACCTCATTCGGTTTGGCTTTCTGTTTAGAACTTAGTCTGCGAGCAACTAACGGCGATTGTAACGTCCTTTCGACGAACGTTCTTTATGTGCTGAAGCCGCTTTTGCTTGAGAAAGCTGAATAGATTCAACCGTTAGTTCCATTGGTTCACGTTCTTTCAAACCATGCGGGAACGTGCGGGCACGCGGCGACAAATTATATTCATAATCTGATGCTTTAGGCATGCGCTTGAAACGATACAAGTAAAAGTTTTCTACTCGCTCTCTCGCCCATTCTGTTTTCTTAAGGTATTTCACACTACTCGCAATGGTTGGCTTCGTATTGAAACAATTCATACGCATTGCAGCATCCAGAATTTCCCAACCATATTGATCAACTAGCTGCTGCAGCATGTCTTCGATTTTAAGACCGTGCAGAGGGTTATTTTGCTGCAATTCAATGCGTAGTTCATCTGACATGTGTTCTGTCATGAAACTTTCCTTCGTCTTGAGTAGCATGCTTTACCGCAACCACTCGGTGTTAATTCATCACTGCCAAGAACGATTCACTTAGCAGTTTATCTAATGTATCTGGTTCTCGCTGCAGTGATTAAGCCGCATTCAGCACTTTTTGTTGATGCGCCATGTACTCATCAAAAGTACCTTGGAAATTAATCAGTTGCTTGCTTTTAACGTCAATAATAGAAGTCGCTAGAGAAGATACAAACTCACGGTCATGGCTTACAAAAATTAGCGTACCTTGGTAAACGCTCAATGCGCTATTTAGTGCTTCTATCGCTTCCATATCCATGTGGTTGGTTGGCTCATCCATAATAAGAACGTTAATATCTTGCATCATTAACTTACCAAAGATTAGACGGTTTTTCTCACCACCTGAGCAATCTTTCGCTTTCTTGTTAGCATCATCCGCAGTAAACAATAGACGGCCTAAAATACCGCGAACCATCAAGTCATTGTGCTTAACCGTACGCCATTGTGAAATCCACTCAAAGATAGTTAGGTCATTGTCAAAATCTGCAGTGCTATCTTGCGGGCAGTAACCCACTGATGCATTTTCAGACCACTTAACCACACCTTGAGTTTGCTCTAATTCACCAACTAGGCAACGCAGCAATGTCGTTTTACCGACACCGTTCTCGCCAACAATAGCCAAACGCGTGCCCGCTTCTAGTAACAAATTACCGCCACTAAACAGAGTGTCACCATCAAAACCATGGGCTAGATCTTGCAGTTCAAGTGCTAGACGGTGCAGTTTTTTACCTTCACCAAAATCAATTGATGGGCTAATACGGCTACTTGATTTCACTTCATCAAGTTGGATTTTATCCATCTTCTTAGCGCGTGAACTTGCCTGTTTTGCTTTTGACGCGTTTGCACCAAAACGGTTAACAAAGTCTTGTAGCTCACTGATCTCAGCAGCTTTCTTAGCATTCGATGAAAGTAACTGCTCACGAATAAGCCCTGATGCTTCAAGGAAGTACTCATAGTTGCCTGGGTAAATACGCAATTCACCGTAATCAATGTCAGCCATGTGGGTACACACTGAGTTCAAGAAGTGACGGTCATGCGAGATGATGATCATCGTACACTTACGTTGGTTCAATTCTTCGGCCAACCAGTTGATAGTGTAAATATCCAAGTTGTTGGTTGGTTCATCAAGCAGCAAAATATCTGGGTTCGCAAACAAAGCTTGCGCCAATAGCACACGCAACTTCCAACCAGGAGCGACTTGTTGCATCAGACCGAAATGAAGTTCTTCCTCTATACCCGCTTGTAGCAGAATATCACCAGCACGGCTTTCGGCAGTGTAACCGTCCATTTCCGCAAATTCGCTTTCAAGCTCGGCAACTTTCATACCGTCTGCTTCGCTCATTTCAGGTAATGAGTAAATACGTTCACGCTCTTGCTTCACTTCCCACAGCTTGCGGTCACCCATGATCACTGCATCAATCACTGAGTATTTCTCAAATGCGAACTGATCTTGGCTCAAGACACCCAGCTTTAATCCCGGTGTAATAGAGACATTGCCAGAGCTTGGAGTCAATGCGCCACTAAGAATTTTCATGAAGGTCGATTTACCACAACCATTGGCACCAATTAGACCGTAACGGTTGCCGTTACCGAACTTTGCTGAAATATTTTCAAATAATGGCTCGGCACCAAATTGCATGGTGATATTGTTTGTACTTATGATAACGGTGTCCTCGGAAGTAAATTTCTTTTAATAACAAGCTCTTAGATTACTTTCGAGATACTGTTAAAAAAGTTCATGTTGAATATCGGCGCTATTCTATCTGATTCAATTTAAAGGTGATATAGATCACTTAAATATTGGTCAAAATCATTGTTCGAAAATACATTAAGACCCGCCAAAAAACGCCCACTGCAATTTTGTTCAATACCGTCCAACTCATCGCTGCTAGATTGCACAAAGCAACGAGGAATTGAATAATGCATAACTTAATTTTTGCCATGGTCGTGTTCGCTTTTGTCGGCTCTGTCACCCCTGGACCTGTCAATATCATGGCAACCAGTGTCTCAATGAACCATGGATTATATTCCGCCGCCAAATATGTCAGCGGGGCGTCTTTTGCCTATGCTCTGGTGGTATTTGTCACAGGTAGCGCAGTCAACACTGCGACGAACGTACTGCCTCAGTTAGAACTCACAATGCAAATTGTTGGCAGTCTCTTTATCTTATATCTCGCCTATAAAATTTATTCTTCCCCTACCTCTTCTTTGAAATCGTCAAAACACGCCTCCGCGGGTTTTTTAGTTGGTGCTTTAACGCAAATACTCAACCCAAAAGCTTGGTTAGTCGCCATGTCAGGTGTTAGCCTGTATGTTATTGGTCATGAAGACCAATCGTTTTCACTGGCATTGTTTACTTTGGTATCACTGATCCTCTGCCTCATTGGTGTCGGTATTTGGGCGGTGATGGGAACTGCATTATCAAAGTATCTTAATAATGCGGTACGACAACGACAGTTTAATCGAGTAATGGCGGTGTTATTGGCTGCCAGTGCAACGATGATATGGATATAACTTGATGAGATCGTGAAGGAACATGAAATCAGATACTAGTGTCACTTTTAAGCAAAGCACTTTGCTGCCGTGGGTAGAGCTTCGAATTGCTAATCAAAGCGCTGCTTGCTACGAATCCCATTCTCATGACGAGTTTTCTTTCGGCATCATCGATCATGGTGTAGCCGATTATCGCAACCGAAAGCAGACCCATCGCATTGAAAAAGGTGACATTGTCACAATTAATCCCGCTGATGTTCATTCTTGCAATCCCGACCTAAGCAGTGATCAAACTGACGCTTGGTCATATCGAATGTTGTTTGTTGATACGCTAAAGATGGGCGAGATACAAAGCGAAATTTTACCGAGACAAAACCTCGACTACTTGCCTTTTCTAGCTGACTTTGATCGCGGGCAAGTATTAAAACTGAGATTTGTCACGCTGTTTAACGCGCTGCAAATGGGTGAAAGTACGCTTGAGACTGAAGTGAGTTTTTACGATTTTGTGGAATCAAGCTTTGCCAAAGTACCGAGTAAAAATAGCGATAGAATGGATCAAACACCCAACCTATTCCGAGTTAGAGAAAGGCTACTAGATGAAGTGGATTCCCAGCACCAGCTCGATGAGTTAGCGCAAGAAGCCGGCATCAGCCGCTATCAACTGATCCGCTCATTTAAAAGCCAGTTTGGTTTACCACCGCACGCCTATTTAATGGATGCGAGGATTAAGCGCTCTAAGCAATTGCTTAAACGCGGTCAAACCATTTCAGATATAGCGTTGCAATTAGGCTTTTCTGATCAAGCACATTTCCAGCGTCAATTTAAGCGCAAGCTTGCGGTTACACCGAAGTTTTACCAATCTCACTTCATCTCAATATAAAACTCAGCGGCACAATCATGCAGAAAAGGCATCAATATCGATGCCTTTTTTATCATTAAAAAATCAAACGCTAACAGTGGCTGGTGAACATATAACAAGATCGTCTTTCAGCTTGCTCTTATCGTTAGCCCATTTATCAACCACCAGTGATGCAATCAAGTCCCCCTCTACGTTAACTGCGGTACGAAACGTGTCCAGCGGCCGTTCGATGATTAGCAAAATCGCTATCGCTTCCAGCGGAATACCTGCTGCCAATAGCACCATTTGCATGCCTGACATTGAGCCCGATGGCATACCGGGAGCACCAACCGATGAGACCATTGCCATAATAAAGATCATCACCAAGCCTGATGTAGTTAAATCAACGCCAAAAAGCTGCGCTAAAAATATTGCGGCAACGCCTTCAAATAACGCTGTGCCGTCCATATTCATTACCGCACCAAGCGGCAACACCATACTGCTAGTGCTTTGAGAAACACCTAACTCATTCTCTGCAGTTTGCATCGACAGTGGTAGCGTAGCCGAACTAGAAGAAGTCGCAAACGCCATTGCCATTGGTGCAGACAACGCCTTAAACAAGCGTTTAATGCTGATACCCGTGATCAATTTTGCAATGCTTGGTAGCACTATTGCGCCATGAATCACCGTTAAGGTAAAAACCAATAAAGCGAATAACGCTAGCTGCTGAAACAGATCACCACTTCCCGCAACAGTAAACTCAAAAACGATAGAGAATACCGCTAGCGGCGCAAGACGAATAATACTACTAACTATACTATTTACGCCTTTATTCAAACCAGACAACACATCAAACAATGCATGCTTTGCAGGAAGTGAGGAAAGTAGTGCGATGCCCAGTAAGAATGAGAACACCACAATGGCGAGCAAGTTCCCTTGAGCTAACGCTTCAATAGGATTAACCAACGCCATACTAAATAGCTTTTCGGCTATCGCACCGCCACCAGCCGCATCTTCACTGATCAACTTAACGCCTTCACCTACAGCCACTTCTGAATTAAGTGGTTGCCAAGCTGGCAGTAGCAACGAAACACCCAAACCTAAGCTAATCGCGATCATGCTGGTAAAGCTATAGAACAATATCGTGGTACGCCCTATCTTCTTCAAACGTACGATTGAACCAATGCTGGTGATGCCTTGTAGTAAAGAGAGCATCACCACAATGCCAACCACCATTTTGAGTAAACCAAGATAAAGCGTTTTACCCAACGTAATTACCTGATACCACCCTTGCTGTGCAATATCATTGTTATTAGGTAATAGACTTGCCATACCCCACGCTACCAACGCAGCTATTACTAGTTGCAGCGGCAACGAAGCACGTAATTTAGACCACATAATAATGTTCCGATTTGAGCGGATGAAAAAACAGAGAAGTACCTAAGTACTCCTCTTTAAATAGTGAATCGAATTTAAGAGATATTGTGTTTGTAGAATGGGTTAAGCGAATTCTTAACTCGCTTCAACAGCATCAACGCGGTCACTCGTCCCCATCCAAACAAAATACTCTGATGGAGGCGAAAAATAGTATCGTAAAGGTTCCGCACTAATCGCCCACGTAGAATCAACTTGTTGTTGAAAAGACTGCCCACTGCATAATCATGACCAACCGCAATCACCATTCCACCATCATTAAATACAAATGGTTTAAGGGCTTTGCCTTTTAGCATGCGTTTTATCTGGCTAGCCAAATGACCAGCAGCTTGATTGGCTGCTTGCGCTCTTGGTGGTACAAAGCTTCCGTCAGGTTGAGGACACTCAGCGCTGTCACCTAATACAAAAATCGCATCATCAAGTGTGGTACGCAAAGTGGCATCCACTTTAAGTTGATTCAAGCGGTTGGTTTCAAGACCATCAAGCTCTGCCAGCCATGGGGCACATTTAATACCCGCCGCCCATAATTGCAAATCAGCACCAATGATCTCACCACTTGCCGTAACCAATTTACCTTGCTCAGCGCGGTTGACGCGCACATCAGTACGTACTTCTACGCCTAATTTTGTCAGTGCTTTTACTACCTTTTCAGACATGCACTCAGGACCTGCTGGCAACACGCGATCGGACGCTTCAATCAAAGTGATTTTCAACTTTGTATCTTGGCGGTAGCGCTCAAGCTTAGCACTCACTTTAGCCAGTTCTGCAGCAAGCTCTACCCCTGTAGCACCTGCGCCAACAATAGAAATACGATGCTCACCTTGAGCTTTTAGCAATGGGTTAATACGATCCCACGCTTGTTGCGCTTGCAATGCGGAATCAAGGAACAGGCAATGTTCGCTCACGCCTTCGGTTTTAAAATCGTTGCTCACGGCACCAACCGCTATAACCAAGTAATCATATTCCATCGTTGAGATCTCGCCACTCACATCACGGAGCTCAATACTCTTCTCACTACGATTAAGAGCATTCATAGACGCTTGAACATATTGGTAGCGATTGCAGTAAGCATGTTGTAGATAACTCACCGCATCCAACTCATCATCAAACGTACCCGCTGCGATCTCGTGCAAGCGAGGTTTCCAATAGTGATGGCTTGCAGGTTCAACCAATACCACTTGATGTTTATTGCCACGAGCAAAACTTTTTCCAAGACGTGTGACCAGTTCAAGACCGGCAGCACCGCCTCCTACCACTACGATTTTTGACATCGTGATCTCCAAATATGTGTACAGCGCAGAAGAGATAGAGAGTACTAACGCCTAAAAAGGGATACGCAGCACAAACTCAATGGTAGGCATTATATTGTCGTTATTTAATTTGATAATTGGGCAAAAAAACAAATGACTATTACGCAGGTGTAACAATAGACATTCCGATCGTGCCAGCGCTTGATCAAGTAAGATGCGTTATATAAAAGAAGATGTTAAAAATGAAGCCTATTGCTATATAGAAGATTTAATTAGGGGAAATAGATTAGTTCATAGATCACTTTATTTTATCATCACCATTTCAATTCTCATTTGTTTTAATAGCCACAAACTTTAGACTTATCGCGCCTTACGTAGCAGCGCGGATATCATGAAAATTAACTTCGATGCAATGCTCACCAACCGACGGTAAAGGCACGTCTTCTGGATCAAACTGCAATGCCCTTCTCCAAGCTGCTGGCAAGTGCTAATTTGACCAACATCTAAACCGCTCAACAGTGCGGTTTTTTATTCGCCTCAATCTACCTCATCGTTATGCCAATAGAATAGCGCATCACACTCGTTGCCCCATACAGCCACAACAATATAGTAATTCCCCCTCGAAGATTAAAAGCACCACGCCGTTTTTCACATACGTGAAAAAGAACGCCTTTCTGATATAATGCTGATAAACATAAATTAAATGGCATTTTCACTTAGTCTCCAAAACGAACTAAACGGATAAAATGCGTCGAACTAATCGAGCGGCGTGCCCACTAATAAGATGTTATACGAATAAGGAAAATTCGGAATATGGAAATCAAAATAGACGATCTATCGGGTGGTGAAGTCATTAAGCTCCTTGAAGATCACCTAGCAGATATGTATGCCACTTCGCCTCCAGAAAGTGCTCATGCTCTAGACGTTGATGCGCTAAAATCATCAGAAATCACGTTTTTCTGCGGCTGGATTGGGGAAGAATTACAAGGTTGTCTTGCCGTGAAACAACTAACCCCCGTTCATATTGAATTGAAATCAATGAGAACATCTAGTTCTTCTCGCAAGTCGGGTGTTGCTACAAAACTTCTAAGTCATGCATTGAATGCAGCCATCGATAATGGTTGTCAGAAAGTTAGTTTGGAAACCGGCACTCAAGAATTTTTCCAACCAGCTAGAAGTCTTTATGAGAAGTTTGGATTTACATATTGCGAACCGTTCGCTGACTATGACGTTGATCCACACAGTCACTTTATGACGAGAGAGCTGGCAAAAAAATTCGTATAACTAATAAAGATTAAGCGTTGCGGAGCCAACGTTAAATCCCGAGTGTTGAATAAGCCCGAAGCCTTCTCTTTATAGTAAATTGTGCGGTTGTGTTGGGTGGGTGTTTCGCCTTGAGCCTTTTCTCAAGGCAAGTTGAGGCGTGATAGGGATGTAATGCTCACCTTATCAACGTGTTACCTCATCTGTTCGTCTCTGTGTTGGTTATTCTCCTCTGTAAATGGCTGCCATTCTCCTTATTCTGTTCACTTTTCGGCTAGATCGGTCGTGATATGCCCACGCGCCAGAGCAGGCTTCCATACCAATGAGGCAGGGATATTAGCGAATGTATCTAAGAGTTTGTTTCTTTTTACAGTCTTGCGTAAAACGCACTTGCCATATGTATCAACGCCGTGAATACTGAATCCATTCTTGGCGAGAACAACGCCAATAGTTTGAATGGTAGACATAGTGACCTCCGGTTCTTCCGCGTGTACCTAATCACTATGGCACACAATGGTTGAGGGTGAGGAAGTCCATTTCATTCGTTAGCAATATAAGGAAATATTACATATGTCAGGTATTACAGATTTAGATGAACTACTGCATTCAATGAGCCCAAAGTTGGTTGAAGCTGAATTCGTTTTTTGTACAGTTTCAGGTGAACTTAAAGAGTATATCGAATTAAATCCAGTCGCTACGTTTGTCGAGTCTGAAGGCTTAACTCTTGTCATCGAAAAGTCAGTAGCAGAGAGGGCTGGTCTATATTTTGAAGGCTCGTATAGTCAAATTACACTGACAGTTCATTCTAGTTTGGAAGCTGTTGGTCTTACCGCAGCTGTAGCGAGTAAGTTGGCTTCAAAGGGGATTAGCGCGAATGTAATTGCAGCTTATTATCACGATCATGTCTTTGTTCAAACTAACAAAGCGGAAGCGGCTGTATCAGCGTTAGAAGAGTTCAGCGCATAGCCTTGATTCGTTGTTATCCATACGAATAATAATCAAGCGTTGCGCAGCAGTTTCGTTCAACAAACCGCCAGAGCAGGACAAATAACATTTGGCTTTTAACTGGGCGTTATTCGCTATTCATAATATGGAAGTATCGTGGAAATAATTAGAAGTAAAGAATTCAAATCAGATCGCGCTTGGGGTGCAAAAGACATCGTAAATATGAACGGTATTACTACGCGCTTACATTGGACAGATCAACCTTATAAGTGGCATGTAAACGATGGCGAAGAGGTATTTGTTGTTTTAGATGGCATTGTTGAAATGCTGTTTAAAGAAAATGGACTTGAGCAATCAGCAGTCCTAGAAACTGGTGATATCTTTTATGCATCTATTGGAACGGAGCATGTTGCACATCCTCGCGGAGAAGCAAGAATTTTGGTCGTAGAATCGGAAGGAAGTGTATAGACGTGGCACTTACGACTAAAATGGATTTGGGCTATGACCATGGATAGGTTCACCTGTGGTTGGGTGAGTAAAGTAAATATCGCTGGCATGGAGCATTAAGCGCTGTGATATGTCATTCGCTTCAAGGCCATTGCTTAGCTCTGTGCGATTATAAAGATCACAACCTAAAATAGGATGCCCAAATTCAAGGCTATGGATCCGCAATTGATGGGTGCGACCTGTAATAGGCGTGTATTGCATTAAAGTTCTAGGGGGGTTATCCAAACGACCCATTACCTGATAGTCACTAATGGCACTTTTGCCCGTACTGTGGCAAATCTTTACACGGGGAAACAACGTCTTATCTTTAGCAATAGCCGCTGATATTTGACCACTGTCAGCTTCAACCCATCCCGCTAACATAGCGAGGTAACGCTTTTGCACTGTCCTTGCTTGAAACTGTTGATTCAGACTCTTAGATGCTGCACTGTTAAGCCCCACTACCATAACGCCAGAAGTCCCTAAATCTAGCCGATGTGGTAATTTAGCATCGATAAAAGCTGGCGTCGCTTTTTCAGTAGCGGTAGCACCTTGACCATTAACTAAACGATAGTGCACTGAATCCCAATTAAGCGGGTTTTTACCCGATAAGCTTAACAAACCACTCGGTTTATTGATCAGTAAAATATCATCATCTTGATAAAGGATCTCTACCCTAGCCTGACACTCAGGTGCCACAAAGTTATCAATTATTTCACTAGTAGAAGAGTCAGAGTTAGACATTTAAAGGACCTGATGTACTAAAAGAGAGAAAGTTCAGTTTATAGTGGATCAGTTAATTTGGCCACTACTTTGTCGGTAAATCGAATGCTTTGCAATAGCAGAGACCATCCGAAATTTCTCAACCTATTAAAATTCGCAAAAAGGTTCGCCAGAACGAGAGCTGTTTATACATACCTAATCAAGATTGGGACTGGCTCAAATCGAATGTTGAGTTGGTGATGTTCTGTACCGAAGTATCAGGTAGCTTACGCACATGGTACCACTATTACCGATCCGCCACTTTTAGCACAAATATAAAACTGAAAATAGACAGTAATCCATCAACTTAAATACATAATAAAATCACCCATCAATAATGAATTTTTATTATTACCATTAAAAATATCATTCGAAATAAATGAAAAATCAAAATTATAGATCGCGGATTAATTAGCCACCCCATGAAAAACCTGTTCAAGATAATATTTACATATCACCCCACGCGGTTCGTAAAAAGCAACTTAACCTTAACCTTAACCTTAACCTTAACCATGCCAATCTAGAGAAAAATCGACTACATCCTAAATATAATACCTATATAACAACCAATTAGGTCCAATTCAATTGTTATCATTAAGTCAAACCCTATTAACGATATTATTCATATTTATTTTATAAAATAAATTGATTCTAATTTAAAACCAATGACATTATAGATTTTAACACCATTAACTTATTAAACCTGTCTTTGGTTGATATTTATAATATTAATTCTGGATAATATCTAGAATTGGCATGTAGAATAATAAAACCAATACAATCAAATAAAAATAAAAATGGAATCTATTTCAAACAATAAAGCTGTTTTCTCTAAAGCAGCAATCGTATTCGCAATCACATCCTTGTTAGTGGCTTGTGGTGGATCAGACGAAGGGAACAACAACGAAGTTCCTGCCAACTGTCTAATAATTCAAGATCAACAAACCTGTTTTGATACCCAACAATCTGCAATCAAAACCGGCAGTTTCAGTATTACCCCAACATCTGGAAACGGTATTGTGCGTTGGAGTGCTCCTGAGGCTACAGCGGTTGAACATGGCTCTAGCACCTACTTTACCTATGACTCTTCTTATGCTGAACCAAACGCGACCATTTTTGCCATCGATCCGAACGACGAAAACAACAAGGTCGAAATTTCCATCGAGCTAACAGAACCAGAGCAAGAGCTTAACATTTACCCAATTCAATTCGCTCTGCAAACCTCTTCAACCGAACTGAACCTAGAATGGCTGCCAATTACTTCAAAAGCAGGTCGGATGGTTGAGATTGCTACGCAAATTGAAGTTACGGAACTTAATAGCGAAGGCAACCCTGAATCATCTGACGTTTACGATGTGCTATCTGGTTCTGCTATGCAAGTAGATATACAGCCTGACTCTAACTACCTAATTACGTTAATCGTAGAAGGCAACAATGAAACTTACCGATCTCTTCCTGTTTCGGTGCAAACTTCACAAGCAGACTACCGAGAGAAGCCAGTCATCACACTCGATGTATTACCACCGATACCGACACAAGAAGTCGGTACATTTATTGATGTTGATGGCGTTCTCTACGTAGTCGCACCAGAGACTTCTAGTGAATCTGGTGAGTCTGGTGAGTCTGGTGAGTCTGGTGAGTCTGGTGAGTCTGGTGAGTCTGGTGAGTCTGGTGAATTATCTTATCAAGAAGCCCATCCATTCCAATTGTTTGAGGATGAAATACCTGAATTCAGCACCGTAATTAGTGAAATAGATGAATCGACTATTCGCGCATTAAGTGAATTGGCGACTGACAACAAAGAACTGATGCGTCTTGACCCTTCAAACAAACCAGCCGTAAGATTTGAGGGGAATGAACTTGTCGTCAACAATATGTATTTCTCTACCAATACGGCGCTATACAACAACGCCGAAAAATCAAAAAAGTGTAGCAGCTTTGGCGGTGTCACAGCCTGCGCAGAAATAAAAAACAAAACCAACTTTCTTCCAAAAATTTCTACTAGCTATAAAGATGGTACCTATATGGTTCGATCTGAAGTCGGGGTAGATGCTGGTATCAATAACACACTTGAAGCCAGTAGTGCAGTGAGTGGCAGTTTTGACCCAATCGGTATCTCACGTAAAGTGACCATTGGTTTCCCTCAAATTAAAGGATTAACATTTGTAAATAAGTTCACTAAAGGTCAAAAAATTTCAGCTGGAGTAACGGTTGGTTTTAGAGGTAAGGCTTCGATCAAATCTCCTAAAGCTGGCTTTGGTATGAAAAATGCTGTTTATGCCAAAATGACAGCAGGTGGTGGTGCAAAGTTCTCTGGCAATATATTCAGCCCCCTACCAAAACCTATTTTTGAACAGCCTAAAGCAAAATTCAGTGCTAACATTGCTCAACCATATTACGACAACGGTATGTCTTATATTTCTGTCAAAGAAAACCTCGAAATAGCGACGCAATTGGATTTCGGCGTATATGCAAAAGTACAGTTACTGAAAGGGTTTATTGTTACACTCAACGCTTATGAGCGTGGTGATGTTGGTGTTAAATATACGTCACCAGTAGAGAGCTTAGTTGGGTTACAAAATCCCGCGAAGTTTATACTGCATACTAACGCCGCTAACATTACAGCGAAAAGTACTGTCGATGGTAGTGTCAAGTTTGACTTGTTGAAGATCAATAAGCCAATGAGTACTTCATTTGGCCATGCCACTCTTTACTCTCTACCAAAACAAGCAAATATTACGCTCGACGCAGCGAGTGTTTGCCTTGCGACAGGCATTTACAATCCTGGCGGTGATGTTCCGCCTGAAGACCTTGGTATTTTTACGGAAGACAACGGCTGGTTGTTTCCTGGCGACAAATACGGTTCAGATAAACACCAGGAGATGATCCCTACCTTTAAAAACGTACTCCTGCTCTCTAAGGAATTGGTAAATAGCGAATCACCCGATCATTTTAGTTTTATCGACACAATCAATACTGATCCAGTTGTTACTCGTGGTGTTTATAAAGTAATCAACAATACAGGTGTTAGTGCAATCAATCACGCTTTCCCTATGATCATCGATTTAAGAACAGAGCACTCAGAAATCGAAACCGAATTCCCTTGGGTATGCTGGGGTGACAGTTTTACAGCCGATAAAGAAAGACTGAACTTTAACCATAAACTAAACAATGTCATTTTCGACCTAGGCACTCTTTAAACTAACAGACTAAGCATTGTGTCGAATCATCGTCGTTGCTAACATTTTTAAAATAGCCCCATAGATTTGCCTCTGTGGGGCTATTTTTATCATCTCTTCTGTTAAATATTGGGGATTGAGTGAAGCATCAACCACCTCTACAAACTCGAAACCTACCTGCTCACAGCTCGAATTAACTATTCTAAAGACCAAACCATCGCAACTCGTGATGTTTCTACTCTGCGTTAACTTTCGTTTTAAAGTGGGGTATAAAAACTCGTATACTGCACTACTCTCCGCCCTATAATTCGGCATTAACTATTCCCCCCCACAAAAAAGGAGCTATTAGTGGAAAAAGTACTCGTCAGTTCGTGCTTAGCTGGCAATAAGGTTCGCTACAACGCGAGCTGTTTATCCATACCTGATCAAGATTGGGACTGGCTCAATTCGAATGTAGAAATGGTGGTGTTTTGTCCCGAAGTCTCGGGAGGTTTACCTACTCCTAGAGCTCCTGCCGAAATCATTAACGGCAAGGGAGTAGACGTTGTTAAAGGGTTTGCTCATGTTGTGGGAAATGATGGCGTCGATGTAACCGAACCCTTCCTATTAGGAGCACAAAAGACGCTGGAAATATGCCAGCAACATGGGATCAAGTACGCGATTCTAGCTGAAGGAAGTCCGTCTTGCGGCAGCTCCAAAATCTATGACGGCACTTTTAGTGGCAACAAGATCGAGGGCTTTGGAGTCACAACCGCCGTTTTGACAAGCGAAGGTATTAAAGTGTTTAGCCAACACACTGTCAAAATGCTAAAAATAGCGTTGGAAACCGATAATTAACAAGTCGATATTCCACTGTAGAATTTCGAGAGCGGAAGAAAATGTGATTACCGCTCCCGATAAAATTTAGTATTTGCCGTTTATTTCTTACTTCGATCAGCGACTTTGGGCTCACCTCTGCACTGTGTTAGCAAGCTGAATGTGAGCCAAATAATTCAATTTTATTTTTTGGAGATAGAAATCCATTTGTTGTTCAGACACACCGAAACATCAAAATAATCTTCGACGACGACACTACCTTCTATATCCACCTTATGTGGTGCAGCGGCATTTATGGCAATGACCTTACTACCAGCCGCCAGAGCTGAACGTATCCCAGCTTCAGCATCTTCAAAAACTAGGCACTGTTCAGCGTTCACTCCCAACTTTTCAGCCGCTAAAAGATATCCTTCAGGGTTCGGCTTCCCCTTTACAACATCTTCGACGGTAATCAAAACATCTGGAATCGGCATTGATGCCGCTTTTAACCGACTCACAGCCAATTCACGTGGTGCTGACGTGAAGATAGCCCAATCATCTTCGCTCAATTGACTTACAAACTCGATGGCACCCGGTATAGGCTTTACCGCATCCACATTCTTTAGCTCGAATACTTCTAGATATTCTATTTCTTTAGCCACATCCAATTGTGGCATGACTTCCCTAATAACATCTGCAGCTGGGCGACCATGAGAGACGGCTAAAATGCTTTCGACATCAATATCATGCTTATTTGCCCATATAGTCCATGCTTTCTCAACGATCTCCTTAGAGTCAACTAGGGTTCCATCCATATCAAAAATAAATTTTGCATAATTCTTAGTTAACATATTCCACACGTCCCTTGGTATTTTAATATCAGAATTTAGTTCACGGCCAAGCTTTCAGCCTGATAATGACTGTGATTATCCCGCAAAAATCGTGTCAACACTTATACTATACAGACATCTTATGGTACTTTTCAGACAACACATGCTGTCATGGATCCTAAATCCGTGGTGAACTGAGCTGGTTAAAAATGAAACCTATTTCTGTAAAAACACTCATTAGACCTGGATATTCTTGGCGCCATTACTCCGATGACTCTCCGATCTCATCTAATTGCGCTCATTACCACAGTGAGTATGAGCTTATTCTACTTTTCAATTTTAAAGGGGTAGCTAAGGTTGGAAACATAGATGTTGTAATACCTTCTTGCTCGTTACTACTAATACCACCCAATGTGCCCCATGACTTAAGCCGCTTAGAAATTGAAAACGATGAAATATACCCAGAACGTCATAGCCTTTGGATAGAGAAGAAATGGATTTCCAACATGGTTATTCACTGCAATGAAATGAGAAAACTGTCGAATTTCTTTAGTAAATCGACAAAAGTAATACAGTTCTCTCAAAAAACATCGCTGGAGGTCAAAGGGGTCGTTGACAAAATTGACTGCAGTACGTCGAGCCTCGAACAATTGTCGGTACTTATGAAGATCTTTTCATTGATAACGCAAGACAAAGAACATGTTTTGCTTAGCTCATCGAATAATGATGTCTTTGAGTTAAATAGAGATAGAGTTGAAGTACTTTCTACTTTTATCAATGATAATTACGCAAAGGAGATTACTTTAGCTAGCCTAGCTAAGCACATCTATTGCAGCGAGAGGACGACAGCTCGAATATTTAAGAGCCATTTTGGTGAGACTTTTAGCCAGAGACTTAAAAAAATCAGATTAAGTCATGCAGCGAATATGATCGAAACAACCAGTTTAAGCATCAGCCACATAAGTAGTAATGTCGGCTACAGCAATCTGTCAAACTTCAACAGGTTGTTCAAGGAATATAAAAGTATGTCACCAACTGAATATCGAACGAAATTTTCAAATTAGATGAAGAATCAATATAGCTAAGAACCTTAGATATAAAACCTAGCAAAAGGCTAATAGATCAGATGTTTTCTCTCTCTAGCAAAGCATCAAGCGCTCAACTAGTGACTCAATCAGCCAGCAACTAATTTGTATTTAGCGACTGGCTGAACTTACTGATAAGTCTTACTTAAGCATTTCTAAAATGATAGCAACCGAGTTGTCAGCGGTTGCTTTCTTCATCTCTTCATAAGTCAGTGCTGCTGAGCCATCAGCCTTGTCAGAAATAGTGCGGATCACCACATATGGAATATCAAATTGATCAGCCACTTGTGCAAGCGCAGCGCCTTCCATCTCTACCGCCTTAGCTTGGAATTCTTTGTATAGGTAAGCCACTTTCTCTTTATTGGCAATGAACTGGTCACCCGACGCGATAATACCAGTAGTGACTTGTTCCTTACCAAGCGCAGTTTGAGCCGCTTCTAACGCTTGTTTCACTAACGCATCAGAAGGTAAGAACACGCGGTTTTCATAACCGTCGAGCAGTCCCATTGGGCTGCCAAACACAGTTAAATCCACGTCATGCTGTACGAGACCAGTTGAGATCACCACGTCCATCGGTTCAAGTTCAGGACCACTTGCGCCTGCAATACCGGTGAAAATAATGGAGCTAACATTAAACTCCGTCGCTAAAAGTGTCGTCGTCAAAGCCGCATTGACTTTACCCACACCTGATTTGGTTACTACAACAGGCTTATTGTTTAGCTGACCAACATGAAAAAGATGTTTACCGATGGTTTTTTCTTCAACGTTGGTTAATGTTGGCAAGATGCCTTCAATCTCAACATCCATTGCGCCAACAATGGCAGTTCGCTCGGTTGAAGCGGCAGTGTTAAAAGAAATAATGGTTAATAAAAGGGCAAAAAAGCGAAACATAAAATATTCTCCTGAAAATATGGGCGGAATCATACTTTACCTGCCACCCGATAACAATCGATTGCGCAATCGTTTGCCTGTTGTTTGGTCAAAGTAGAACTTTGATGGTTTATCAGCATCAGCGCGCAAGGCATTGAAGAGGAATAACAGACCAGATTATTGGCTCATATACGATCAGAGCACCGTACCTGTACTTTCAAATCCGCGCTGAGATTCTACTCTTTAAAGAAAGTCATCATTTAGATGCCATAACAAAGGAAGTAGAGAAAATGAGCAAACCCGTGATCGCAGATAACAAACCCATTAAGGTTGAGCTGACACAAGGTCAAGAATATTACTTCTGTACCTGTGGGCGTTCGAGCGACCAGCCCTATTGTGATGGGTCCCATTCCAGTACGGATTTTAATCCAAAAAGCTTTATTGCCGAGGAAAGTGGCGATGCTTACCTCTGCCGTTGTAAGCACTCAAATAACCTACCGTTTTGCGATGGTAGTCATAAACAGTTCACCAATGAACAAGTTGGGCAAGAAGGTCCTGGGGTACAGACTCAGTCGGTAGAGAAACCCCCTACTGCAATTGAGACAATAGAAGAGCCAACGGTTGAATTCATTCATCAACTTGCCCGTGAGGGGCTTTCAAAACTGGGGCACCATGGGCGAATGACTTCCATGGGTGTTCCTCGACATCTATTACCTCACTGGGATGATATACAAGTTATGGTGGCTCAAATGGCCACCAAACCTTTGCTTGAAGATGTCGCGGTTACGACAGAACTAGTTATTGGTCCACAAGCGAAAAAACCACTACGGCTTAAGATTCCGTTGTTTGTCTCCGACATGAGTTTTGGCTCACTTTCTGAGGAGGCTAAAGTGGCTCTCGCAACGGGTGCCGAACTTGCAGGGACAGGTATCTGTTCTGGTGAAGGCGGCATGCTGCCTGAAGAGCAAGCTGCCAACTCACATTACTTTTATGAGCTCGCCAGTGCTCAATTTGGCTACGATGAGAACAAATTGAAGAATGTACAAGCTTTTCACTTCAAAGGTGGGCAAGGTGCAAAAACTGGCACTGGAGGGCATTTACCTGGTGCGAAGAACGTTGGCAAAATAGCCGAAGTACGCGGAATTGAAACTGGAACTGCTGCTATTTCCCCACCCACATTTATACACTTACATACGGCAGAAGATTTTAAACAGTTCGCTGATAACGTGCGCAAGATAACAGGCGGCATTCCTATCGGATTTAAACTGAGTGCCAACCACATCGAGCAAGATATCCAATTTGCATTAGATGCCAGTGCAGATTACATCATCTTGGACGGTCGCGGTGGTGGCACTGGCGCTGCACCGGAAATGTTTCGTGACCATATTAGTGTGCCAACAATTCCTGCACTTGCACGGGCAAGAGCTTATTTGAATAAAGTTGGCGCTAACGGTCGGGTTACGTTAATCATCACTGGTGGTTTGCGAGTCCCAATAGATTTTGTCAAAGCCTTAGCTTTAGGCGCTGATGGCGTCGCTGTCTCTAATAGCGCTATGCAGTCGATAGGTTGTGTGGCTGCGAGAATGTGTAATACCAACAACTGCCCTGCTGGCATTGCGACTCAAAAAGCTGATTTACGCCAAAGGCTTAATGTGTCGAAAGCCTCAGTCCAGTTGAAGAATTTTTTTGAAGCATCGACCGAGCTAATGCAAGTCATGGCAAGGGCCTGCGGGCATGATCAATTGAGCCAATTTAACGTAAATGATTTGGCAACATGGAATAGAGAAATGGCGCAACTATCTGGGATCAAATATTCGGGTGTCACTTCATTGAGTGATCAATAGCCACAATTTTAGGACGTGGGGAGCCAACTCTTATATCAATGATCCCCATTTAAAATCATGAAAATCGATAGATGAGGTCGACTCGCTCTTTCAATGGTTAACTCAGTGTGACGCCGACTTCACCATAGCTTTTGATCTTCTCAAGCCATTGATTGACGGTTTCATCTTCTGGCAGTTCGGCTTCTACGCTGTAGTCTTTACCGATTTCAGTCGCTTTGCCTTTGCCAAAATTATGGTATGGCAGAACTTCCACTTTTTGAATATTCACCATTGATTCACCCAATTTGGCGATAGCAGCAAAATGGTCTTCAGAGAGATTGTAACCGGGTATGATGGGGCAACGCAGAATTACTTGTACGTCAATCTCATTCAACATTTGTAGGTTGTCGTCCACCAGCTTGCGCGACATGCCAGTGAGCTGTTTATGCAGTTTGTCACCCGTCGCTTTATAATCAAACAGGAACAGATCAACGTAAGGGGCGATGGCTTGGTAATGCTGTTTTTTCGATGCACCATTGGTTTCAATACAGACATGAATACCATTCTGTTGGCACTTTTTCACCAAGGCTAAACAAAAATCAAATTGCTTCAGTGCTTCACCACCGGAAAGGGTAACGCCACCACCGGATTTATCGAAGTAAACTTTGTCTTTAATGATCTCGGCAAAGACTTCATCAACCGACATCTCCTTACCATAAATTTTGAGCGCATCTTGCATACAGACATCCACGCAAAGCCCGCAAGTTTGGCAGGCATCAAAATTAACAATATGGCGACCATCAGCAGTGAAACTGTGTACATCATTAGGGCACACTTGCTCACAGCTACGACAGCCAATGCATTTTTGCGCATTAAAGGCGAGTTGCTTCTTGCTGCTTAAAGACTCAGGGTTATGGCACCAAACACACTTCATTTGGCAGCCTTTCATAAAGACGGCGGTGCGCACTCCAGGACCATCATTGACACTGAATTTTTGAATATCAAACACAATACCCGTTGTTGAATCATTGCCGTTAAAGTGAGTGGTTTGCATGGCGTGCCTCGAATCAAAGCAAGAAAAGAGGGTGATCTAAAAACTCGCTGATCACCCTAAGGTGTTTATATTTCGATTGATATTAATCGTTCAGAGTTCGGTTCAAGATCTCTAGCTGAACATCTTTATCTAGGTTGACAAACTTGGCGCTAAATCCACCCACTCGAACCACTAAGTTCGGGTATTTTTCAGGGTTATGGTAAGCATCTTCAAGCTCACCTTTACCCACCACGCTGACCATAATTTGTGGTCCGCCTTGTTCGAAATACCCATCCAGCAATGCTTCAACAATCATGCGCTTACTTTGGTACATATTTTTGCTGAACTTCATGTTCTGTACTGAGCCTGCATGCACTTCCGCTTTCAGTTTCACTAGCGAGTTAAGCATCGCAGTTGGACCATTTTTGTCAGCACCACTTTGTGGGTTGTTGGCGTTGCTCATGTAAACACCGCGGTGGCGACCGTCCGCAGAAGCACTGGTTGCACGCCCCCACTCGGTATTCACTTGGTTATTGATAATGACAACAAGGTAACTATCCATGCCCACTTTTGCTGCCGAATCTTTAATGCCGTTACAGATGTATTCGTGCATCTCTACCGCGATATCATCAACGTATGCATCATCGTTACCAAACTTTGGCGCGTTGATCAGATCGTACTTCATGCGATCGTAACCATCGAAATCCACTCGCAGCGCTTCAATCAGTTCCACGTAGCTGTATTTTTTGTCTTCAAAAATCACTTTCTTAATCGCAGACAATGAGTCATAAGCGTTGGTGTTACCGTACGTTTCGTTGGTTCCGCCCAGTTTATAGACGCCACCATCAAGCAGCGACTTACTACGACCAATACAGTCATCAGTAAGAATACTGGTAAATAGGAAGCCCACTTCTTGGTTCATCACTTTATAAGAGAACGACTGCGCTTGTGACGTTAGCTCGATGTAGTGACCCAATAAATCTTTGTAGTTCTGCATCACATCATCAAAGCTGGTCACTTGTTCTGGTTTAAGCAGTGCAGTGCCACCACTCTTATCTTTGCCATCCCAAAAATCGGTTCCGCCAGTCAGTGCAATGTTCAAGATTTTAAGAATGTTGATACAAGTGTTTGGCGTGCCCACGCTCTTACCAGACAAAACAAACTCACCACAGCCGAACGGCACGTAATGCTCAGCATCTGATTGTGAAATCTGCATCGAGTTCATCACTGCAGGGACGTTCACATCATCATTGTAAAGGATTGGGTAAGTTAGCCCTTCACCAATCGCATCAAGTGCATCTTGGTAAACACTTTGATTCATGCCTTTGTAGATACGAAGCGTAAATTGAGGCTCAGTGTCTTTGTTTTCGCGCACCGCTTGAATAGCCAGTTTGCAGTAAACATCAGCGGTCTCTGGAGAGCGTCTACCCATACCACCAACAACAACACGACCATTTACCGTGGTCTTACGCGCTTCAATTAAGCGGTAATGAGAGCGGATATAGTTGATCGCTTGTCGCTCAGTAATTCGACCAGCATCAAGGTCAGCAACCAGTAAATCGCCGAGGTAATCATCCATGCGTCCAAAGTTAACCACGCCAGAACATAGGCTGTATAACCAAGAAAGTTGAATACCTTCAAGGAAGGTTTTTGGTTTATTGCTACGAATAGACGTTAGCGCATCAATCAGATCACTCATTTGATGCTTGCGGGTTAGCTCTTCAGTTTTATCAAGCTCTTGAACACAAAGCTGAATATGGAAATCAATCACACGTTCAACAATGTCAAAACAGCCAAGAAACGCACCGTGCAACGAAATTGCTTTCTCATCAGCTTGCTTTTCAGCGGCGATTAATTGGTCGTTAATGCGTTCACGCATTCCCTCGATACCATTGTCGATCAAGGTATTGTAGTCAAGGTACATGCCACTTAGTCGTGCGGTTGCGATCGCTGGGTAATTCACATCAACGAACTTACCTAAGGTTGTTTCTGTTAGCGTTTGGCGGAAATAAATCGAACGAGTATCTCTCTCTTGCCAATACTCTAGCAGTTCATCCACTCGCGGATGATCGGCAGCTGCTAATTCACTTTTAAACGCTTCTAGTTTGTCGAAATTGCAGTAGTGCCCAACACCACCGACAGAGGTAACGCTACCAAACCCAATTGGCAAGGCATCTAAACGCCCTACGACACAATCTTCTGCTTCAATCTGTCTAAATAAAACTGGGTATAGTTCAGAAAGACACGCAACCTCTCTTTGATAAAGATTCGTCTCGTTATGATGTGCACGCGTGTAAGCTTCCATGATTTGCAGCTGAACATTTACTGGCTTTTCACATGGGATTTTTTTGTTTACGTCAACTTGGCTTGGATTATTATCGATTTTGGATGACATGGTAGGGCTCCTCGTATCTTTATGAGCTAACCATAAATCCACACTTAAAATATGTAAATACAAATAATACCGAACATACAAGAATGATGATCTCGATCATGCATCAAACTTATTAGAAACCGCTTTGTTTTTCATCGCTCTTTTCTGGTAACATCCTTGCCATTAAAGGTTAGTCACCTAATTTTACTTAACTCACATGTGTTAACAGGTAACATTTCAAGTGACTAAGACCCACCATTTGTAAAGTTGTAATCTATCTCATGAAATACGTTGAAGTTTATCAGGCGATAAAAGCTGACATCATAAGTGGTCAGTTCCCCGCTTGGTCGCAGCTCGAAGGAGAGCATGCACTCTCAAGCAAATTTGGCGTGAGTCGCCCTACCTTAAGAAAGGCGATTGAGAAGCTAAAACAGGAGTCTTTTGTTCATTCAAGGCAAGGCTCAGGTATGTTTGTAAACCCACCTGAGTTCTATCAAGATAATAATCTGACCAGTATTTCAGAGCGAATAAACAAAGACACTGACTTAAAAAACATTGTGTTAGAGTTTGCTAGTATAGAGGCGGATAAAAGGCTTGCTGATAAATTCAAAATCACTGTTGGGACAAGGCTTCATCACTTCAAAAGAATGCGTATCATCAATGGTGAACCAGCTATTCTTGAAGAAACATGGATGCCACAAAACTTATTCTCAGAGTTCACCGAAGCACATTGTGAGCAGTCGGTGCTAACCTATATCGAACAACAAGCAGGCTACAACATTAGCCACGATGCAAAGACTATCTCAGGCAAGACACTCAACGAGAAAGAAGCGTTTTTGCTGCGCGTTGAACCCAATCATCTTTGTCTTTCTATCCAACATAACGTGTACTTACTGCATTCTGTATTAGCCCAATTCACCATTGAGACTCTGGTTTCCAACAACCTGACAACCGTTTCGATTCGTTAGTGATTTCTTGCGGCTTTACTGCTCGGTAATGCCGCATACCCTCTCGTATTCCATCAACCACCCTTCAAGCTTGAGCTTACAAATACAAGCGTGACGTCGCTCACCTTTTGTTGTACCACATTCGTTACCCAGTTCACAATTTGCCACAAAGCCAGATAAACACAGTCACAATACTGATTTAGATCAATCTCAACTAACAGATCCATTACTAATATTTGTTTAAATTTGTAAATACATAAATAAAAACCTTACAAACAAGAGATCTACATTATGATGAAAGAGATCCTAAATGCGCAGCTAATCAAACTTGATTTAGCTGCGACCGATAAAGAATCGGTATTCAATGAGCTATCACAAGTGCTTGCTGATGCGGGGAAAGTTTCAGATCAGCAACAATTTATACATGATGTATGGGCGCGCGAAGAAACCGGTAATACCGGCTTTGAAGATGGTATCGCGCTACCACACGCCAAAAGTTCGGCTGTTATCTCACCAGCGATTGCTGTTGGTATCAGCAAACAAGGTATTGAATACGGCGCAGAAGACGGTGAGCTATCAACCATCTTTTTTATGATTGCCTCTCCTGAGCAAGCTAGCAATTTTCACGTTGAAGTATTAGCCAAACTGTCCTCTAAAATTATCGAACCCTCATTTCTAGTAAGGCTAAAACAAGCGCAGACTAGTGAAGAAGCTCTCGAATTGCTAACCGCTGAAAACCAATCTGAGCCAGTTCAAGCCGTAGAAAGCAAAGGCTTTATCATTGGTGTGACGGGTTGTCCTGTTGGCGTTGCTCACACTTATCTTGCTGCTGAAGGTATTGAAAACGCCGCAGCACTAATGGGCTACGAATGTAAAGTTGAAACCAATGGCTCAGTTGGCGTAAAGAACACACCAACGCCTGAAGATATCGAACGCGCTGACGCTATTGTTATCGCGTGTGACAAGCAAGTTGATTTAAACCGTTTTAAAGGTAAGCGCGTTATTATCACTGGTGTGAAGAAAGCCATCAGGGATGCTGACAAACTTATTACTCAAGCTCTAGAAGCTCCACTTTATCAAGGCGATGGTAAATCGAACTCAGCTCAAACTGTCACTAGCCCGGGTGGTAAAGGGAAAGATCTCTACAAATACCTAATGAATGGTGTATCACACATGATCCCATTTGTTGTTGTAGGCGGTATTTTGATTGCCCTTGCACTAGCAATTGGTGGCGAGCCAACACCGGGCGGTCTTGCTATTCCTCAGGGCAGCCTGTGGAACAAAATCTTAGATGTCGGTGTGGTTGGTTTCACCTTAATGATCCCAATTCTTGCCGGTTACATCGCTTACGCGATTGCAGATCGCCCAGGTCTTGCTCCCGGTATGATTGGTGGCTGGATTGCCAACAACGGCTCTTTCTATAATGCTGAAGCGGGTACTGGTTTCATCGGTGCAATTATCGCCGGTCTATTAGTGGGTTACTTCGTTAAGTGGATTGTCAGCTTCAACTACTCGAAAATGATTCAACCGCTGGTTCCAATCATGATCGCGCCGATAGCAGGCTCTTTGTTTATCGCTGCTGTCTTTATCTTCATCATTGGTGCACCAATCGCAGACATCATGGATACCATGAACAATGTGCTGGCGAACCTATCTACCGGTAACGTGATTGTGATTGGTATGGTGATTGGTTTGATGCAGGGCTTCGACATGGGTGGTCCATTCGGTAAAGTAGCCTTCCTATTCAGTGTCGGTTTAATTGCTGAAGGTCAAACTCAATTTATGGGTGCTCAAGCCGCAGCTATTCCTGTGGCACCGCTAGGCATGGCACTGGCTGCATTCATTGGCAGCCGCATGAACCTGTTTGAACGTGAAGAAGTAGAAAACGCAAAAGCAGCAACAGCAATGGGTATGGTTGGTATCTCTGAAGGTGCTATTCCATTCGCAGCTCGTGACCCGTTTACTGTTATCCCAGCTAACATGATTGGCTCAGCGGTTGCGTGTGTACTTGGCTTTATGTTCGGGCTGACTTGTAGCGTTGCTCACGGTGGTCCAATTGTTGTACTACTTGGTGCATTCAACAAACCTCTGCTAGCACTGCTTGCGATGGCAATCGGTGTTATCACAACTGCGGCGGTAGCAATTGCACTTAAAAAAATGCGCTACAACAAAGAGATAAAGGCACAAGCCGCTTCACTCGCAACGAACTAAGCTCAGCCCACCTTAAACGCAAATAATTAAATTGCGCTTGAAAAATCAAAGCCAGATCCCCCCTCTGGCTTTTTTCTATTTACCACTTGGGATAATTAAGAAAACAACCTTAATTCTTCCACTACTAGGTCAATAAAGCGGCGCACTTTGGTCGACATGTGTTTACGGCTTGGATAGACCAAGCACATCTCAATTTTGTGTACCGGAAAATCAGCAAATAGCTCAACCAACTCACCATTTTCAATTCCATCTAACAACAATGCTTCCGGTAAGCGGCAAATACCCTGCCCTAATTTACACAAGCTAAGCTCCATCTCTGGGCTATTGGTGGTAAAAACCCCTGTCACATCGATTCGCAGAAGTGAGCCATCACTATCGACGTAGTTCCAGACATAGGGTTGCTTGTGGTTGCTGTAGCAAAGCAACTTATGTCGTGTTAATTCACTAGGGTGCTTTGGTATTCCAAACTGTTTTAGGTAGCTTGGTGACGCCACAGTTCGAGTGCAAGAACGCTGCACGAGGCGGCTTATTAAACTGGAATCTTCTGCATTTGCCGATGATCTCAGTACCACATCGTAACCTTCACCAATCAAATCAACCTTATGATCACTGGCAAGTACTTCAATTTTCACCTTGGGGTACAACTGCATGTACTTGGCTAAAACCGGGCTGAGTTGATCTGCACCAAAATGAACCGGACAACTAATTTTCAATACACCTTTGGGTTCTTCTTGCTTGCCGCTGATCGCCTGCTCAAGTTCTTGCGCACTCTCAATCAACTGCTGACTTTGGCGATAGTAATGCTCGCCTTCCGGAGTAAGGCTCTGTGTTCTTGTTGTTCTGTGCAATAAGCGCACACCCAAGCGATCTTCAAGTTTATTGATTTCTTTACTGATAAATGAGGTGGAGTGACCCGTCACATTCGCTGCATTAGTAAAGCTTCCTTGATCTACCACGGTGGTAAAAATCACCATGCCATCCAACAAATTAGTTTGTGAAACCGCCATAAGTACGCCTATTAAGAGCCATATGGAAATAATAATTGCACATTTACCCTATTAATCAAGATATGGAATCAAACTAAACTCTCTCCATCAAACGAATTCAGCAACAGCTCTGAGGAAAACAAGATGAAAGTTTTAGCATTTGGCGCAAGCAACAGTAAGAACTCAATCAACCAACAACTGGCTCACTACGCAGCAAAGCAAGTACCAAACGCTGAGATCACTACGTTGGACATGAACCAACTAGAGATGCCTATCTTTAGTAATGAGCGTGAAAAAGAACTCGGTCAACCAGAGCAAGCACAACAGCTTTTCAAAGCAATTGGTGAAGCAGATTTGGTCATAATCTCATTTGCAGAGCACAATGGCTCTTACACTGCTGCATACAAAAATGTCTTTGATTGGACTTCACGCATTGACATGAAAGTATTCCAAGGCAAACCGGTATTTATGTTAGCAACGTCTCCGGGTCCTGGTGGTGCAGGTAGCGTACTCGCGGCAGCATCAGGCTCTGCGCCATACTTTGCAGCCGATGTAAAAGTAAGTATCTCTTTACCAAGTTTCTACGATAATTTTGATATGGAAACAGCGCAAGTTACTTCTGAAGAGTTCAACCGTCAGCTGCTAGATGCGATTGAAACACTATAAGTTCAAACGCCACATCCCTGATGTGAGCGAAAAAGCCAGTGATGACGAGTCACTGGCTTTGCTTATCTCAGCAATAAGTATTTGGGGAAGCTTTTCTTCGTCACCACAATGTACATCCTAAATATGATGATAAAAGCAATGCAGATAATCGTATTCACGTCGGCATTCATGCCTAAATGCGATAAGCCAACAAACAACGCACAACCCAATATCACTGGCGTTGCGTAGAACTCCGTATTGTTAAACATAGTCGGGCGGCTAACGATGATATCGCGCACAACCCCGCCAAATACGGCGGTGATTGTCCCCATGGTAATGGCAACATAAGCGGCATAGTCTTGATGGATCATTTTCTTGGTCACCAGTATCGAGAAAATTGAAATACCGATGGCATCCAGCACTAAGATAAGTCGTTCTGCTTTGAGCTTTCTTAACTGTGGCGCAATAAAAAAACCAACCAAAGAACTGAACAATGCCGCCCAAAAATAAGAAGGGTATTGAATCCAGAAAACTTGATCAGTTGAGAGAATCACGTCTCGCACCGTCCCCCCACCTAACGCAGTTACCCAGCCAAGCACCAATATGCTAATGATGTCTTTACCTTTGTTCACTTCGCTGATCACCGCACTCAGTGCAAAGGCGCAAATACAAATAATTTCAATGATATGAACAAACATACGGTTTATTTCTTTGTAAAAAAACAAAGGTCAACTGCTTACACAATTGACCTTTGTATTGAGATCTTCTCTAGTTTTTAATACGGCTTAATACCGCTGGGAATCATTGTTAATAGAGCAATTCATCGCTGATATCTAACTAGTGACCACTATGGTCAAACGATCTTGAATCCTCAGCTGTGCAGTTGGTTGAACCGTTTTTCTCTAAGAATTCGATTGACCGTTTGAAGTCTTCAATCAATAAGTTGGCCAAGTCGATCGTTAAACCTTGTTTCGCCAAGATACGTTGCACAACAATATGTTCTGCGTTACCAGGTAGGCTGTATGCAGGCACCAACCAACCACGAGTACGTAGGCGATCGGCTAAGTCATAGAGAGAGAAATCCGCTTTTACGCCGGGTTTTAAGCGCCATGCAATCGCCGGAATGCCTTTTTCTCGATTACCATCAAATAAGAACTCAAATAGCTCAAATTTGTTTAGTTGTTGCACCAAGTATTCACAAACATCGTAAGAAGCTGAATGAATGCGCTGGTAGCCTTCGTAGCCTAAACGCAGGAAGTTATAGTACTGCGCGATGATTTGACCCGCAGGGCGTGAGAAGTTCAACGCAAAGGTCGGCATATCACCACCTAGGTAGTTAACGTGGAAGACTAAACCTTCTGGTAAGTCTTCTTTACTACGCCAGATAACCCAGCCCACACCCACTGGTGACAAACCGAATTTGTGACCAGAAGTGCTGATTGATTTGACGCGCTCTAAGCGGAAATCCCAAGCATCGATTTCAGTGGCACAGAACGGAGCGAGCATTGCGCCACTTGCGCCATCAACGTGGATATCAATTGAGATGCCAGTGTCACGCTGATACACATCGAGCGCATCTGCCAATGGTTTTACCGATTCATATAAACCAGTAAATGTCTGTCCAAAGGTTGGCACGACCATGATGGTATTTTCATCCACCATGCTCAGCATATCTTCTGCGGTCAAACAGTAGTGGTTTTCAGCCATCTCCATCTGACGGAGCTCTACCCCCCAGTAACGGGCAAATTTTTCCCAACACACCTGAACAGGACCACATACCATATTGGGTTTATCTATTGATAGACCTTTTTCCCCACGTTTCTCAAACCAACGCCATAAAGCGGCTAACCCACCGAGCATGCAAGCCTCGCTCGAGCCCGTAGTCGAGGTGCCAACTGTGGTGGTAGAGTCTGGTGCATACCATAAGTTTGCCAACATATGAACGCAACGTCCTTCAATGGCTGCCGATTGTGGGTACTCATCTTTATCGATCATGTTCTTATCGATAGAAAGATCCATTAACTTATGAACTTCGTCTTCTTCCCATGTTTGGCAGAAGGTGGCTAAGTTCTGACGAGCATTACCATCTAAATAGAGCTCGTCACGAATCATCTGGTAGATAACGCTTGGTGACTGTTCATGTTGCGGAAGCATGTTAGCTGCCGCTACGTTGTGAATACTTTCTGAGCCAAAGATTGGGTCGTTATTTCGAGTGACAGTATGAAGTGCCATAATTTTCGTCCTACCTTAGTGTTGCTGACTACTAAACAAATTCCAGCCCATGGTTTGGGCGATTTGTTTGATCATTTGTTGGCCGCGCACGCTATTACCAATTGGATCTAAGCGTGGAGAGAATGCTGCCAGCGCCCCAATGTTTGGGATCACCGCAAGCAAGCCGCCGCCTACCCCACTTTTACCAGGAAGACCTACATCATACGCCCAGTCACCGGACGTATCATAAAGACCCTCCATCGTCATTTCGGCCAGAATATGAGGGATGTTTTCTGGCTGAACAAGTTGTTTTCCTGAGCAAGGGTTTTTACCGCCGTTGGCAAGGGTTGCCCCAACAGTTGCAAGCTCTATGGTATTAAACAAGGTTGAACATTGACGGGTGTACACATCACACGCTTGCATCGAATCGGAGTAAATACAGCCAGATGATTCAAGCAACAAAGCGATGGCTCGATTGTGAGTATTGGTAGTTTGTTCCGATTGATTTACTTCATCTGAAAGCTCAATTTGACTATTGGCAAGCTCTGATTGAAACGCCAATATTTGCTGCCAACGATCTTCTACATCGCTGGCTTTTACCATACTGACTGTCGCCATAGCACCCGCATTCACCAGCGGTGTTAGCGGTTTACCTTGATGAAGTTCAAGCGCCATAACCGAGTTAAATGGCATGCCTGTTGGTTCTGCGCCGATTTTGTTGTGCAACTCGTCAGCGCCAGATTGCTCAAGAACCAAGCCTAAGGTCATAATTTTTGAGATAGACTCAATTGCAAATTTGTAATCCGCATCTTGGAATTGAATAACTTCGCCATGTACAGAGACAAATGCTAGACCTGCCAGCTCTGACGGTACCGAAGCCAAAAACGGAATGTATGAAGCATTTTCACCCTTAGTATTTCTGGCACTGTTTTCCAATGCTTGCTGCATAACTACAGCAAGCTCTTCATTGATAATTGAATTTGATAGTGTAGAACTAGGAATAGATGACATTACGCACGTCCTTACATTAAGAGTTTAATGTGTGGGTTACTTTATCGGATGGGTTGATAACACCAGGGTGAACCGCTTCGATTTCCCATGTGAAAGGCGCAAAGTCTGTTACCGATGGATCTTTCCAATGTGGTTTGCGAGCTTTATAGATAACGAATGGCACGGAGACAAAAATAATAGTCAGTGCAACGAGAATACCGACGTAGGCTTGTGGGCTGCCGACAGCAATTTGACTTGGTGGGATGAATGAGAAGATAAATGCGGTAAGTGAACCGATGAAACCTAAACCGGCAATCAACCACATACCCATATTGCCGCCCGGAATTTTGTATGGACGAGGGCGATTAGGTTGGGTGTAACGTAGATGAATGGCCGCAGCAAACATCAATAAATACATGATTAAGTACAATACAACAGTCAGCTGGCTAAGGATCTGATAAGCCGCTTGTACCGAAGGCAGTACCACAAAGACAGTAGAAATCATGGTCACTAACAAAGCTTGTGCCATCATTATGTGTGTCGCCATACCGTGTTTGTTTGTCTGTTGCCAAAAACGAGGAAGGAAGCCACCTTTTGCCACCACAAGTAAGCCTGATGATGGACCCGCAACCCAGCCAACCACACCCGCTAATACACCAAGAGCTAAACAAGCCGCCATGATGGGTGCAGCCCAACCAATACCAGCCCAAGCAAACACTTTGTTATAAGTCACAAGTAGGCTTTGAGTTAAGCTGATATCTTGTTGTGGGATGATGAAAGCAATCGCCAGCGTTCCGAGCACAAATACACCGACTGTACCGGCTGCTGCAATCATGATCGCTAATGGGTAGTTCCGCGGCGCGTTATCCACTTCTTTGACGTGCAGTGCGTTCATTTCCATACCGGCATAAAACAAGAAAATACTCGCCGCGAGAACCACGTTATTGAAGTTTGAAAAGTCAGGGATTACTTTGCTCCACGACAAGTCAATTTGAGGGGTATTACCTGAGAATAGTAAATAAGAAAAACCAAGCACGATAAGCACGATACCCGGAATAACCGTACCGATTAAGCCGCCCCATTTAGCAACTTTAGAAAACGCTTCTGTACCGCGTAGTGCAATAATTGTTGCTATCCAGTAGATAGCGAGTACCACACCAAGTACAAAGAATTTGTTTTGTGATAGAGCTTGGTCCCATGTTTGATCAGGTCCAACAAAGGCTAAAGAAACAGAACCAAACGTTAATGCCGTTGGGAACCAAACCGTTACTTCAATCCACAACATAAAAATGGCGACAAGCGCGAGACGGGGACCAAAGGCCTCACCAACCCAGCGGAAAATACCGCCTTTTTCTGACCAGCCGGTCGCCAACTCAGCAGCGACGAGAGAGACGGGAATGAGGAACACAATGGCAGCAAAGATGTAGTAGAAAATAGAACTAAGACCATATTCAGCTTCAGCGGGAAGACCTCTCAAACTGACAACAGCCACAATATTTAGCATAGCGAGAGCGAATACACCGATCCGCCCTTTTTGGATTTTTTCGGTATTTGCCATGTTAACCAACCTTACATTTACAAGATATAAACTAAGTGGGTTAGGTACTGCGAGTGGGCGTATAAACGTCTGATTTTGGCGTGTTATATGGAGACAGGAGAAACCTAATGCAGGGAAAATACCACCATGAAACAAGGCTGAACATTAGCAAAATCAGTCTTTATAATTGCAAATTTAATGGTTGTTAAACGCTTAATTAAGTGAGATTAGGAGATGATACACACGGCATTAATGAAAAATTGGACAAAATACCTCAATACACTTTTTTTCCGTGTAACACGCAAAAGTAGAAATGATGCTGCTTGATTTGTTTTATAGCGAGGAGAACACTCAACTTGTTCGAGAATAATTGGATCAATAACGCTAGGTAAATAGAAGTTAGGTATGACTTTTAGCGATTTAAGCTTTTTTTTAGTAACCCACCGACGAAAACCCAGTTTTCACCACAAAATAATTGCGACACAAATCTCATTTTATATCGGTGTTATTGATAAACGCCCAGCAGAGTTTACTTGAGAGCTAAAGCTCTACTGAATCAGAGAAACTCAAATCATTTTACGCCCGATCGAAAACTCTATGTTTTCCTCCGCTCAAACCGTTGCGCCATTTCACTCACTTAACTCTCTAAAATGACTGATATTTCACTAATTATTTGAACGTTTTTTTTTAAAAAAATGTCGATTATTTTCACCCATCTTTAGAGTTGATGGTTTTCCACTCAGTGTCTCTTATCATTTTTCCAAAGATAACGGCGTTTTGCCGCAACGGATATGAAGCTATTACTGCCGATTTATTACTGCTGAATGCAAAAAAGCGAGCCGCATAACAACTCGCCTTTCAGTTAAACCAAGACTGAATGATTACTTCTTCACACACATCACGTGATATACCCCATCAATCACTTCCGTTCCTTCTGTTTCATGCTCAAAACCCGGGAACTGCTTATCCCATACTTCTAAACTACGAAGATAGGTGATTTGCGGACTCGCGCTCTCACCAAAGCTCTCACCCGACATCAACATTGGAATACCCGGTGGGTATGGGATCACAGCATTGGCTGCGATGCGATCTTTCAGTTGATTAGAAGGCACCATCTCAACATTATTATCAACAATCGATTCAAACGCCGCTCGCGGTGTCATTATCGCTTCAGGTAGTGTTGAATAAGCAGCATTGAGTTTATCCGAAGGTGTATGCTGTTTCAGGTAGGCAAACATCTCTTCACTGAGCTCTTTTAGTCCCATTTCACCATACACATCAGGGTAACTTTCGGCCAGTTCTGGAAGCACCAACTTCAATGGCGAGTTACTATCATGATGCTTTTTAAAGTGCAGCAAGGTGTTCACTAACGTTGCCCACTTACCTTTCGTTATCCCCATGGAGAACAAGAACATAATTTGAAAATCAGTGGTTCGCGTAGGCACAATCCCAAAGCGACCTAAATATTGGGTCACTAACGCCGCTGGTACTCCGGTATCCAGCAATTGACCATCTTCCCCCATCCCCGGAGCCAAAATACTCACTTTAATGGGGTCGAGCATGCACCAATCTTCTGGCATATCTTTAAAGCCATGCCATCTATCATCCGGCTTCATCACCCAGAATTCTTGGGTCGAGGCTAACAATTGTGGGTCAGCCTCTTCAAAAGGCATTTCTTGCCCCGTTTCCGGATCAGTAAACGTTTCTGCATTCCACGGTTTAAAGAACCAATCTCCATCTTGTTCAAACTCACGGTACAAACGTCCCATGGCTTGACGATAGTCAACCGCTTCATGGATCACCTCTTGAGTGAGCGAGTAACCTCGGTTGCCTGACATTTGTGAAATAGCAATATCATTTGAGGCACTGATCGCATACAGCGGAGACGTGGTGGCGTGCATCATATAGGCTTGATTGAAACGTTGAAAATCGATGGCATCTTTACCATGACGCACATGTATGTAGGAAGCCTGAGATAAGGCATTGAGTAGTTTGTGTGTCGAGTGAGTAGCAAACACTGTCGGCTCATTTTCATCCTCAGCCGGAGAGCCGCGCATGGCAAAGTGATCATGGTAGATAGGATTAAAACGCGCGTACCCATACCAAGCTTCATCAAAATGGATACGATTGCTGCTCTTACTTAAGATTTCCTGTACACGTTTCGCGTTGTAGCACAAACCATCGTAAGTACAGTTAGTAATAACCGCATACACTGCTTCTTGCTCAGCGAAATCTTGAGTTAGTGAACTTTCAGTGGCTCTTTGCTTGAGCGAGGCTTGCTCCATCTGTTGCGGATAAATAGGACCGATAATCCCGTAACGATTTCGAGTCGGTAACATGTAGATTGGGCGAGCGCCTGTAAGCATCAACCCTTGTTCGATTGATTTATGACAATTACGGTCACAAATAGCCAAGCTGTTTTCTTTCATACACACTTGCATGATCGTGCGGTTAGCCCCTGATGTTCCGGTAACCAATGAGTAGGATTTGTCCGCGCCAAATACCTTAGCGGCAAACTCTTCACTGTCACCAAAGTAACCCGTGTGATCGAGTAACGAGCCGAGGGAACCGCGTTCAATCCCCATATCAGAACGAAATAGAGCTTCGCCATAATGATGGTAAAATCTCTGACCTGCCGGAGTTTTAGTAAAGCCAACCCCACCTTGGTGACCCGGGGCAGCCCAAGAGTATTCATGCACATCATCATATTTGATCATCGCTTTCATCAAAGGTGGCAATAATTGCTCACGATAACGATCCATCGCCGCAATCGCTCGACCAACAATAAAGTCAGCAGTGTCTTCAATCAGCCAAGCAAACTCATCGACACGAGACATTAAATCTCGGCTCACTGACAAGGTGGTTTTTTTACGTTCCGCTAAAAGAAAAACAGGGACACCTTGCTGGCGACGATTCAGTTTATCAATCAATTTGAAGAATTTTTCATTCTCCTCCACTTGCCGTCCTGTCATTTGCGAGGTTAACAAAAAGCAATCTACCGCAATATTGGCATTAAAGATGGAATAGCAGTCATCAAAAGATGTCGCGACCGTGACCTCGACGTTATCACTCACAAACTCATCAATCAAACGATTGAGCGCGTTCTCAATGACTCCCTCCTTGACCGTGTCATTAAAAATTAACGCGTGCTTTTTCTTATCATAGCTACTCATAATCCAGCGTCCCTTGTGGTTTGGTAATTGAAATTAACGAACATTGATTCATCATTATTCGCCCCCTCCAGCAGAGGGCTGAATGGCATCTCGGCTGGCAATAAAACCATAGAAAAAGTAACCCAATAGCATGATGAGCGTGCCGTAAAAGACAGACTCTTGACCTGTGGCATAAGCACCATAAATGCTGTACAACACTGCAATTGCACCAATAAAAATGGACTTTTTGTACTCTGACTCGCCAACGTTGGCAGAACGTAAAATCACGCCAAGAGCTGTAAGAGAAAGAATATAAGGCACCATGTTGATAAACACAGCGAGGTCGACCAAGACATTAAACTGTTTAATAAGAGTTGGGGAGATGGTCATGATCGCCAGTACTATTTCTAATGCCAGCATAACCAACATACCTTTTACCGGAGCGTCAAAGCGGTTTGTTTCACTAAACATTTTAGGGAACAAGCGCATATCTGCTGCCGCTTTAGAAACCTGAGCATTTGTAAATTGCCACCCCAACAATGAACCTACACAGGCCACGACTGCCATTGCGGTGATCACTTGACCAACCAATGGGTTAAACATTTGAGCAAACACCAAACCAAAAGGCGCATCAGAATTTGCCAACATATCATTAGGCACAATCCCCTGAATTACGGTTGTTGAAGCTACATAGGTGATTGCAGAAAAGACGGTTGCAAGCATGCAAGCAAGCGGCACATTGCGTTTCGGGTTTTCCACCGCTCCTGAGTTCACCCCAGCCGACTCAATACCTAAAAAGGCCCATAACGTCAGCGCAATACCAGACGACATCGCTTTGGAGACCGAGATATCATGTGGGTTCCATGCATCCATAAAGACCTTACTATCAAACCAAAACCAGCCAATTATCGATACGCCAAGTACGGGAACAATCACGCCCCAAACCGTGACCGAAGAGATTTGACCTGTAATTTTAGCACCACGCATATTAGCTAGAAGGGTGATGACCAAGACGACAACCACACCAACAAATGTGTGTATCGAAGATTGCTTAAGCCAAGGAATAAAAGATTCAAGATACCCAACAGATGTAACGGCGATGGCCACCGCACTGATGACTAAGCAAACATAGTAGGTATAAGAAGCAACAAAGAAACTGGATTTACCATGAGCTTTTTGCGCATAAGCAGACATCCCCCCATCTTCAAGACAATACATACCACACTTGGAAAACGTATATGCGATACACAAAGCCCCTATCGCCGTTATCCCCCATGCCATCAGTGCGATACCACCGGTTTGAGCCAAACTTGATGGGAGTAATATAATCCCCGAGCCCATCATATTAACTGTGACTATCGTGGTGAGACCCATCAGCCCCATCTTATTACTGCTCATAAATGCACCTCGTCTCAGGCACTACCGCAAAGCCGTAGTGCTATGAATGCCGCAATGGTAACGAGATTACTCCGACTACGATGATGACCATCCAAACCAATCTTAGGGGCGGCAATTGAACCGTTAATGCCTCTAAGCATAGTTATGTAAATTTTGTTCTAACAACTTTTAGTGCTATGAACGTCAAACTCTTCTAGCATTGAGTACCTCCAACCCACGCGCTATGCTGCTTTAACGGCAGCGATAAATCTGTATTTACTGAAGACGAATTATTGAATCTTCGTCATAAAAGCTATCAGGCGATTGGCGATTTTTCACATCCACAGTAACTGACCATAGATTCCACCATAGAATAAGGGTATGACTACGCTTTAGTGCACGACGGGAGCTGCTTTTGGAACACATCAATGAACTGATCAATGCTATGTCGCCTGTGCTCGAACACTATGGCTATTTTGCTCTGGTCATCAGCATCTTTTTTGAAGGCATTGGCATACCGATGCCGGGACAGTCCTTAATGATTGCGGCTTCGATACTCGCAACACGGGGAGTAATGAACCTAAGCATGGTAATGCTAACGTCTTGGCTTGCTTGCTTTATTGGCAATACATGCGGCTATTTATTGGGTTATCACTTCGAAGGGTGGCTTGATAAGAAAGGTTATATTTCCGGCAAAAAAATGCAGAAGTTGCAACATGTCATTCAAAAATATGGTCCTGCTTGCTTAATAGTGAGTCGCTTTATTGAAGGTATGAAGCAGTTTATGCCGTTAGCATGTGGTATCGCCAAGATGCCAAAACGTGAGTTTTTACTTGGCAACGCCCTCGCAACCACGATTTGGGTGGCGGTCTTTAGCCTACTCAGCAACGTCGCTTTTTCTCACCTTCATCATCTGAGTACCTTCTACACCACACATCAATTTGGCGTGTGGTTAACCGCAGCCATTTTATTTGTTGGATTGATATTGCTGATACTACGTCGTCGACAACGCGCATAACATAGAGATACTAATGCTGATATGAACATAAGAAAGTACAAAGAGCAGCAGTAAATAGCCTTTCTGGGGGTCAGGAGCGAGCGACTATCGACTACTGCTTTCTGTACTTTCTTTATGGTGTTATTGTCCTCTACTATAAGGAAAAGAAATAGTGAGAAAATTTTTATTTATTGTTCCTCAATTAAGGTTTTTTGACCAACAACCAAACACAATAGGTCATAACCCCACAAAATAAGGAACTACCCAGTAAATTTTTTGCTCCATTAGCCATAATAAGAGTGGAATTGCATGTCTGATTTAAACCTACTTCGTTACTATACGCGTCTAACCTCAATGGGTGTTGATCAAGAGATCAAAACCGCTTTAGCCGACGTCGCCAGCACTCTATTTACTAGTACGCGCCATGCTCGCAATTTACTTGGCGAAATGCACAAGTTGGAGTGGCTAAGTTGGCAACCAAAAGTAGGCAGAAATCAACGCTCAACCCTGCGGCTTAATCTAGAGTTAAATGATTTAAAATCAAGGCTTGCAACCAAACGCATCGAGCAAGGCAAGTACGAAAAAGCCCTCTCTATATTAGATAACGATGAACGCACATTTGGTCAACTTCTACAGAGCACTTCAGGTGCGTTTATTCGTGAAGGTCGATTACATATTCAGTTGACCTATAAACGCCCTTTTGAAAAGTTAGTACCTCACCAATTGCATCGTTCGAGCGAGCGTTATTTGATCAGGCAGATATACTGCTGTTTAGTCAGCAGTGATTTTAATGGTCAATTGCAACCACAACTCGCCCACCACTGGCAACATGATGATCAAGCCCTTGAATGGACCTTCTATTTAAGACCTGGGCTAACCTTCCATAATGGCACTCCGATTAATGCACATAGCATCGCCAATTTATTCACACGATTGGCGGAATTAGAGCATTACCACCCAGACTTAGATCATCTGATAAGCGTATCTTCACCAATGGAAAACAAAGTTGTATTCCAACTTTCACAACCTGACAAAGGCTTTGGTGGTCTACTCTCGGGAATTAAATTCTCTATTCAGCCTCTGCAACAACTGCAAGATAACTACCAAGGTTCGGTGATAGGTAGCGGGGTTTTTGAAGTAATCGAACACTCAAGCAACAAACTCTGCTTACAAGCTTTTGAGCACTATTACGCTTGTCGTGCGCTGACAGATTTAGTCACGATCTGGCAATTGGATGAAAGAGAGCTTAAGAAAAAACAGATTGAGACCAACCACCCTGAGAAGCAAACAAGGGACGCATGTCACTATTATTTAACCTCTGAGTTAGAAAGCGAAGCCGATTCAGTGCAGCATACACGTATCGAAGATGGGTGCATGTACCTACTGTTTAATCAAAGAAGTACCGAGCCACTAAACTCTGAACAGCAGCGGTATTTGTCAGGGATTGTGACGCCAGACAGCGTCTATCAACAATTGAGTAAAAATGGTCATACATTTGGCAGTGAGCACGCTTACAATTTACTGCCTCATTGGCATAAAGTGCTTCGTCCAGAGCCTGAAATGGCCTTCCTACCTAATGATATTTCTATTGCCGTATACGATTACAATGCACTGGTTAATTGTGCTAACGCTATTGCGCAACAGTTGAAATCATTTGGTATAAAAGTCACGGTAAACATTTACTCATTTCGCGAACTTAATAGCCTGTCAGAGACACACCAATTGCGCGAAACACTCATAATGCACAATATTAATCTTGATGATAATCGTCATTCTTCTGCATTCAGTAGCTTATTCCACAATCCTATATTACAAACGAGTATTGGCAGCAAAGCACAAGGGTGGTTATGTGAATCTCTAAAGCACCTACGCAAAGAAACACCACTTCACCTATACCTTGATGCACTAGAGCCTATCGCGTCTTCCCTAATCAACCAATATCTCCTTTTGCCGATTTTTCACCACAGGCAAACATTGCGTTTTCACGGTGTATTGAAGGATGTTGCACTCACAAATTGGGGTTGGCCAGATATTCGCAATGTGTGGTCAGCAGACTAGTTGTAATTGCGCAACGATTTGTGAGCTGCATCAAATCATTAGTATTCTAATGAAAAATATTTCATTAGATTCTCTTTCAGCCTAATACTGGTCTGCTCTGTAGAGCAACGGATGCCTTAAAAATGGTATAAATCAGAGTAATATAAAGCCTTACATAGCGCGATATACAATATAACGCTGCTAATGTCACCCCTATCAATAGTTTGAACTCTAATGAATATTTCGGTAACCTTATAGAGTACTATTTAGAATAGGATATCAAAATGAAACTCAAACTCGCGACATTGTTGATCGCTGGTCTAGCAACAACACAAGCTTTTGCCGACGAGTGTGGTGATGTCACCATTGCTGAAATGAACTGGAATTCAGCCAGTTTAATGGCCAACTTAGACCAATTTATTCTCAACGAAGGTTACGGTTGTACCGCGGAAATAGTTCCTGGTGATACGATGCCAACTGGCGCTTCAATGATTGAAAAAGCTCAACCAGATATCGCGCCAGAAATGTGGACCAATGCGCTGAAAGATTCATTAGATCGTGGTGTTGCAGAAAAACGCCTACGTTACGCAGGTCAAGCTTTGGTTGATGGTGGTGAAGAGGGCTTCTGGGTTCCATCTTACATGGTTGAGAAATACCCTGAGCTTGCAACGATTGAAGGCTTGAAAAAACACGTCAAACTTTTCCCACACCCTGAAGATTCAGACACCAGTGCTTTCTACACCTGTCCGGCCGGTTGGAACTGTCAAATTAGTGCTGGTAATTTATTCAAAGCGTTGAATTTAAGTGATGCTGGTTTCACAATTGTTGACCCAGGCTCAAGTGCTGGTCTTTCTGGCTCGATTGCTAAAGCGTACACACGTGAGCAAGCTTGGTTTGGTTACTTCTGGGCGCCAACAGCCATCCTCGGAAAATATGAAATGGTCAAAGTTGACTTTGGCACAGGTATTGACGTCGATGAGTTCCTCAACTGTATCAGCCTAGAAGAATGTGACGAACCAAAAGCGACCATGTACCCACCTTCACCTGTAAGCACTGTGGTAACAGAGAAATTTGCTAACCGCGAGCCTGAACTTTTAGGGTACTTAAACAAACGCGGCTTTACAAATACTGAAATGAACCAACTACTCGCTTGGATGGAAGATAACCAAGCAAGTGGTGAAGATGCGATGTTCTACTTCTTAGAAAACTACCCAGAGACTTGGAAACAATGGCTACCAAAAGAGGTTGCCGACAAAGTTGCTAGCGCACTTTAATCCCCCATCACTCCAAATCGTTAACTAAGTACTAATTTAGAACTCACATCTACAGAACTGGCGCGGCAACGCTGCGCCAGTTCTGATAAGGAATATAATATGTCTGACAAGAGCTGGCTCAGCGAGTTTCCCGCAATGGAACGCGCAGATCTAAGAGCCATTCGCAAAAGTTTAGATGGTCTTTACCGTGATTTTTCACGTGAATACGGCGAACTTATCGAGTCAATTTTTGACCCACTTCTCTCATTTTTGGTCTGGTTTGAAAAACTACTGCTCTCCACACCATGGTTCATCGTTTTAGCCTGTTGTTGTGGTCTCGTCTATGCCGCTAGCCGTTCATGGAAATTAGTGGTTGGCTGTGCTGTATCGCTATTACTGATCGGCTACTTTGGTATGTGGGACGATACCATGCGTACCCTCAGTATTATCACCGTATGTACAATGCTCGCAATTGTGCTTGGTATCCCCATTGGTATTGCCATGGCTCGCTCAGACCGTGTTCAATCCGTGGTTACACCAATGCTTGATATCATGCAGACAATGCCAGCATTCGTATACTTGATCCCAGTGGTTATGCTACTTGGTATTGGTAAGATTCCTGGGCTGATCGCCGTCATCATTTACGCTATTCCACCAGTGATTCGACTAACCAACCTTGGTATACGCCTTGTTGACAAAGAGGTGTTGGAAGCCGCCACCGCATTTGGTGCCAGCAATAAACAGCGTTTATTTGGTGTACAGTTACCGCTGGCTATGCCAACCATTATGGCTGGCATCAACCAGACCATCATGATGGCGCTATCAATGGTCGTAATTGCTTCAATGATTGGTGTAAAAGGCTTGGGACAACCGGTACTCAAATCAATTACCAACCAGTACTTCACTCTAGGTCTTCTTAACGGATTTGCAATTGTTGCACTCGCTATTTTATTTGACCGCGCATCACAAGCATACGCAAAGCGTACTCAAGCACACCTTGGAGATCTAAAGCATGACTAAACCACTGATTGAGATCACTGGCCTATATAAGGTATTTGGTCATGCTCCACGTACAGTAATGGAGCGAGTAAAACGCGGTGACAGTAAAGATCAGGTACTGGCTGAAACTGGGCACACTGTCGGTTTGAAAGACATTAACTTAAACATTAACCAAGGTGAGATCTTCGTGATCATGGGCTTATCCGGCTCGGGTAAATCAACCATGATCCGCCACTTTAATCGCTTGATCGACCCAACTGAAGGCAAGATCATGGTTGAAGGTATTGATGTAATGGAGCTTTCAAACCAAGAGTTGGAAGAGTTCCGCCGTCATAAAATGTCGATGGTATTCCAACGCTTTGGTCTACTACCTCACCGAACAGTCATTGACAACGTCGCTTATGGTCTTGAAATTCAAGGCATAGAGAAAACTGAGCGCTACAAGCGAGCACAAAACTGGCTCGATACTGTAGGACTAAAAGGTTATGAAAAACAATATCCTGCGCAACTATCTGGTGGTCAACAACAGCGTGTAGGTCTTGCCCGTGCACTCGCGACTGATGCTGAAATCCTATTGATGGATGAAGCCTTCTCGGCATTGGATCCATTGATCCGCAGTGAGATGCAAGATCAGTTGATCGAGCTACAAGAAAAACTGCATAAAACCATTATCTTCATTACCCACGATCTTGATGAAGCGCTGCGAATTGGCGATCGAATTGCGATTTTAAAAGATGGTGTCTTAGTACAACAAGGTACCCCTGATGAGATCTTGCTTACACCTGCAGATGATTACGTAGAAGCCTTCGTGAAAGACGTAAACCGAGCTCGCGCACTGACGGTTGAAACAGTGATGCAGCCACCAGCGCTACGCATTACGGCTTCTACCATCGATGAAGCACTGGCGCAAATGAGACTGTCGAAACATGATTACGGTTACCACGTAACGGAAGATGGTTATCAAGGACTCGTCACCCAAGAGAGTCTGATTGATGCCGTTGAAGATCCAGCAAGTGACGATTGGCATGAAGAAATGTACGAGCAAGTACCATCTGTGTCACCTGATTCAGCCATTGAAGAAATATTAACTGACACTATGTCTTCAGATTTCTCACTACCGGTAGTTGATGACGAAGGTAACTTGCAAGGTGAGCTAGAGCGTAGCGCTGTAGCCGAAATTTTCTCCGAATCAAGCTCTGATGAGCCAGAGGAAGAGAAAAAAACGGATGACTCCAAACAGTTAGAAGCGGTCAGCTAAACCACTTTATCCCCCACAACAACGTGGGGGATTTTATTTTGAATGATACAAAAATGCATCCGTCAACTGCTGGAATAACCATTCAATGCTCGGGCGCTCATTCAAATGAGTAAAGAGGTCGGTGTGCACATTGGCGTCAATCTTTGCAGGATGTTGGCAAATTTGATTACACAGTTTAACTGGCTCAACCATCTTATTCGCTTCAGCATCAATAATGATGCAAGCCTGTGACAGCACCACTTTCCCACCCTGCTTCTTTAATAACACGCGTTGCGCTGTGCCGACGATTTTCTGACCCGCAACATTAAGATTATAATCGCCATCACAGTATGAACCAGGTGTGGCATGCACTTCTACTTTCACACCTAACGATGTAAAAAATGCCATTAGTACTTGGCACAGATTCATGTAGGCGGTTTTGATGTCGTAAGGCTGCTCATCTGGCCAATGATAGATATGCGATAAGTTAATGATACCCGGCAACTGTGGCACAGGTGCGCCGCCCGTTTTGCGAGCTGTCAATTGCCAACCTGTATTTGCCAGTGATTGAGTCAACTCATCACTCGCTGGCCATTTGTTCCCCGCGGGAAGCACTAACGTCGGCGCTTTGGCTTGCCATAACAGAAGCACTTGATCTAACTGACTTGCTTTTACTTGTTCTATCAATGCACGCTCTTTCTCAAACAATGCGTGCACCTCAATCGAAGGATAACGGATTAACTTGTTCTTACTTGCCATAATGCGCTCCAACGTTACAAATATGTGCTCAGCACTCACCCAAAGGTAAGCGAAAGCATTAGCATTTACCACAGCATACCTTGAGTTGATAAAAGCGAGTGCCTTGACACTGTACTCTAGGTATAGAAAACTTCGTATATTCAAACGACCGAAAAATCAGTGGGCAATAGAGCTAACTGATAATAATCCATCCTTTCACAAAATCGTTGCCAAGTTATTGCATCAAGCAAGCGCTAAAATCGAATAGAATTTAGATCAAGTTACAAATTCCACACTTTTCAATATATACAGATGAAAACCTAAGCACTAAACTTATGAAAGAAAAGTAAGTTATTTGATAACAACATGTTACTTAACAGCATATCTCTATAGCTTAGAGTAAAAAGAACAGTTAGCCGTTGTTTGGCGCAAACCCACTTAAGTTGTTTTTTGGGAGAACAGGATGTCATCAAAGAGCATTAAAAATATCATATTCGACCTTGGCAACGTCATCGTACGCTGGTCACCCGTTGAAGTGATTCGTCTTACCTTTGGCGACTCAGAACGAGTCAACACACTCACTAAGCAAATATTCCAGTCACCCATTTGGCTGGCAGCTAACCGTGGCGAATTAACTGAAGCCGAAGTACAAACGGCACTGCAAAGAGAATTTGGCTTATCTGCCATTCAAGCGGAAAAGATCTGCTATTACGTTAAACATACTCAGTTGGTATTGTTCGGCTCAATTGACTTGCTAAACCGAGTAAAAGAGGCGGGCTACAACGTATACGCCCTCTCAGATAATGTGCATGAAATCGTTACCCATCTAAAACAGCAATATGATTTTTGGTCTTTGTTTGATGGTGTGGTTATCTCAGCGGATGTGGGTTACTTAAAGCCTAGCCCAGAGATTTATCAAACGCTGCTTGAGCAATATCAGTTAGACGCACAAGAGTGCTTGTTTATAGATGATATGCCCAACAACGTTGAAGGCGCTCAAGCTATTGGTATGGCGGGAATTCAATTCCAAAATGCAGAACAATGCGAACGGGAGCTAAAAATGCTTGGTATTTTAGTCGACGAAGAATAAGCAAAGTGCGATTAACATTTAAATTGCTAACACAACAAAAAACACTTTACCTCAACCTAACTAGAGGTTTTATAGTCAGAACCAGTCTTCATTCGACCATTAAGGAATATGATGAAAACACTGGTTCTGTTTTCTAGTGCCAACCATCAAGGCAATACAGCTCAAGTGATTGAGCGTGTTTCGCAGCATATTGATATGGAAATAATCAATATTGATCAACTCTCTATCTCCGCATACAACTATGAGAATCAATACCCTAATGACGATTTCTATCCATTAGTGGAGAAGATTCTTCAAACAAACAACGTGATTTTTGCATCGCCGGTCTATTGGCATGCTCCGACCGCAGCGATGAAAGCCTTTATTGACCGTATCACTGAATTAACCGGTGTTGCGGCACTTAAACCCAAAGCTCGCGCTTTAGCAAGCAAGAGGGCATTCGTGCTCACTAGTTCCGCAAACGCTGTAATATGCCCAGTATTTGATCAGATGTTTAGCAAAATATTCGGCTATTTTAATATGCAATACGCTGGCAAATTGCATGCAGATTGCCGTGAAAACATTACTATTAACCCAAGAGAGTTGGATACTTTTATCTCAGCTTTGCTTGCCAAGCCTCTCGAACGTTCGATCACTCATCTAAGTACGGATTCAAATGTTAGTAATTAACAACCCAATAGAACACTATCTCACTGAGCTCGATATTCCCGCGTCATTACATGGTATCGAACGCGTTAATTATATGATTAAAAGGCACCTTAGCTTGTTTGCTTTTAGCAGTGTCAATGTCATCTTAGATCGGGATTTAAGCTTAAATATTGATGCAATTGTTGAACGAGTTGTCGTTAGCAAGCAGGGGGGCTATTGCTTTGAACACAACAAGCTATTGCAAAACGCGCTGACACATCTAGGCTACGATGTGCGACCAGTCTTAGCTCGAGTCTTGCTTGATGGTAATGAGTTCAATCGTCGTTCACACCGAGTCATGCTATTGAAACTAAATGATCAACACCATCTGGTTGATGTTGGCTTCGGTATCGCAACTCCTCAAGAAGCTTTAATATTACAAAGCCAGCAATACTCTTGGCATACCCAACAAGTGCGTTTATCAGCGACTAAGAACCAAGACTATCGCGTTGAGCAACTTAATGATGATAATTGGCAGACGCTTTACCGTTTTGATCTCAGTGAAACCACTGAAGCAGATTGTGATGCCAGCCATTTCTATACTCACAAGCATCCGCAAAGTAATTTTGTTAACAATCTCGTGGTATCAAAAATTCACTCTAATACGCGTGAACTAGTTAAACGATTAGAGCTATTTGAATATGATGACCAAGCAGGAACAGAGCGATCATCCGCTATAGAATCAGCTAAACAACTTCATGAAATTCTTAGTCAGCAACTCACTCTCAATATCAGTGTGGAAGAAGCTTGCTTCTTATTCGAACACCAAATGCAAAGAGCACGCTAGACGTCGCTACTGTTTTGATTGATTGGCATTTTCTACTCTAACTGGTTACCCTAGTTCGAATTGAATCAGGGTAACGGAGTAATAATGCCAGAGTTAAAACAAACCCCAACATTGGCTGATTTTCAGCATTATGTCGCCCAGTTGGAAGTGGAGCGCGGCTTTGCCGAGCAACCTGTATTAGAAAAATGTTTGCTGCTTGGCGAAGAAACTGGCGAGCTATTCAAAGCGGTGCGAAAAGCGCAAGGCATTGCCATTGATCCGAACTCTAAAGTCGGTGAAATTGGCGATGAATTAGCTGATATTTTCATTTATCTATGCTCTATCGCCAATCGCTATGAAATCGACTTAGAACAAGCCTTTGTAGCGAAAGAAGAAAAAAATAAACTCAGATGTTGGCAGAAATAAGCTGGCAAATTCATGTCCCTCTTAAGTGGTCGTCAACCTATGTTCCAACTTATAAAATTTATCCTGATCAGTAATATTGCTACCGCGAGTACCATAGTATTGATTGATTCCACAACGGGATTATTCGGCATCCGTTTTGTCTCCGACTACGCCTTCTTTACCGCTCTTATCCTGTGGGGGATAGCGGCGCTACTTTACATGTACCCTCCTGCGGCAGGGTTTGGCTCATTAAGTAATAAAGCAGAACGCGTTGCAGATTCACTCGTTGACAGAAGCAGCAGTGATAAAGTGGATGCGCTGCGTGAAGAGGAAAACAGCCAGATGTTCATTAAGTTGTTTATCTCTGGTATACCGCCAATGGCTTTGTGCCTACTCGCCACTTACTTATAGGATGGTGAACGAATGGACCTCGCACTATTTGATTTTGACGGCACGATCACCAATCAAGATGCCTATACTGCATTTCTATTCTTTGCCACGCCAAGACCTAGGATGATTGTTGGTTGCGTTGCCGTTTCGCCGGTTATTTTGTTTTACAAAATCGGCTTACTACCCGCGAGTAAAACTCGTCCGATATTGTCCAAAGTGGCCTTCTGGCGACGAAATACGCAGCAAGTAGAATCAAAAGCTCAGCAGTTTGTTAGTGAATACTTGCCCAAGGTAATGAGAACAAATGCATTAGAGAAAATCGAGTGGCATAAACAACGTGGTGACGAAATTTATGTCGTGTCGGCATCGCTAAGCCCTTACCTCGATATTTGGTGTCAGCAACAAGGTATTAAAGTGGTGTGTAGTCGATTAAGCCAACACAACCAGCGCTATACAGGGCACTACCTAAAAGGTGATTGCAGCCTTGAAAACAAAGTACGCTTACTCAAAGAGCAACTCGATATTAGCCAATACAGCAAAATATACGCCTATGGCGATACCTATGAAGATCTCCCTATGCTTGATATTGCCGATGAAAAGTATTATCGCTGGTCGAAAGTCGACAGTATCGACCAAGTAGCAAACTAACCACTCGCGACAGATGGAATACCAATGAATAACTTGTTTTCACACATCCCCCAATCTCTAGAGCATGAACTATTTGAAGATATTGTAAAAAACGAGCATGTGCGAATTGAACGTATTGTCTCATATGGGCAAGGGTCACCCGAGCACGGTTGGTATGATCAAGCAGACAATGAGTGGGTATTAGTCCTGTCTGGATTTGGCATCATCGAATATCCAGATGGTAACGCAGTGACACTCAAGCAAGGCGACTATCTCTCCATTCCTGCGCATCAAAAACACCGCGTAAAGTCAACCTCGCCAACCGAAGCCACAATTTGGTTAGCCATATTTTTTCCTACATAAGTCTTATATAACAACAAGATATAGCTTACAAAATATGACTCTCGTCGCACTAATTAATGGCGTCCTTGTTAGTACAAAGTGATTTAGACAGACTCACCACTCAGCCTTTATGGCAAGCTAAATCGTGGAGAGTATCTATGCAGCCCAAATGGTTAGTCATCAGCAGCTTGGTCATTGTAGTTGCAATAATGATCGCGACCAAACCCAGTTCTGAAGGACTAGAACTCCCTGATTGTGATGCGACAGCCATCGTTGATACCGAAATTAATTTCATTGTCGATCAAGAAGTATTGGACGCAAGCAACCAACAGCAAGTTGAAGCTTATTTCACCCAATCGATTAAGCAATCCAATATAATTTTGCGCAACTCCTGCATTCCAATGACACGCTCACTTGGCACCGTTCGTTATATCGATTTGGACAAAAATGACGTCCATGATATCTACACCTTACACAAGCAACTTGAAACCCAGCTCAACTCAGGGGATCTAGGTAACCAATATCCACAAGCCAACCAGTTTTATGGCTTTGTACTGGCTAAAAAATACAGCGATATGCTTGGTTACGCAGGTCAAGTTGAGTTTAATTTGAGCCGTAAGTTCTTCGCCATCACACACAATAATGGATTGACGTTAATTGAACATGAGTTGGGCCACCTCGCTTGGGCGCAGCACGCTGAAGGCCACCCTTTCAACCTACAAAAATGGTTAGAATCAACCATTCTTCCCGAATTCCACCACTTCTTAAAACCTTATGCTCGCGCCTATAAATGCGGTACTGGTGGCACTGTGATGAGCTATGAAGATGAAATACTTCCTATCTATTCCAATCCAGATAGTTACTACCGAGGCAAAGTGTGTGGCGATGCAGAAAACGGCAACAATGCGAGAATGCTTATCGAGCAAGCTCACCGAATAGCAGAACAAATGCCGGCGCTTTAATTAATGTACAAAGCCAAATCAGACACAGGAGAGAATGATGGACCAAATTAAAGCACAATTAGACCTAGCCGGAATTGAACATAAAGAACTGACTCGTTATTCACTGCGTGTTCCGCTGGGTAAATTCACCAACAATGTCACCGTGATCTATACGGTCGATAAAGGACGCTACAGGATAAAAACCAATTGGTTACTACTTACCATCGCTTACTCCGTTTTAATGTTTAATAGCGTCCATAGTTATATCTATTCCGGTCCTTTCATTGCATTTTCATTAGCGACCATTTCTCTATTAGGTTTTTCCACCATTTTACTAACTGAGACTAGAAGCCGACCAGTAAGAGCCATCATAAAGAACCTTAATCACTCTCTTAATTAGTCACGTATTTTTGGGGAAAGTTGCCGTTCTCCTTTTGAGATCCAAGCCGAAACAAAGACTAAATCTCATTGACTTACAGCCAGCAAAACGCTGAAAACAAAGAACATAATAGTTAATACAAGTTATTTTTTGCAGCGAATTTACAGCCAATTTGATAACAGGCTCCTAAAATTTAAAGTCAATTTAAGTCACGCGATTCCTCAGTTACCCTACATGATTCGGATCAAATTTGCCCATCCGTACAAGGGTACTATTCCTGCAGTTTATTTTTAAATTTGACTGAAGGAAAAGAACATGAATATGTTTAAGATCCCTGAAAGCATCTATTTTGGCGAAAACGCCATGGACGCTCTCAAAGCCCTACAAGGACGCAAAGCGATCATCGTTACTGGTGGTAGCTCAATGAAAAAATTTGGCTTTATCGCTCAAACTCAAGAGTTATTGGGCGCTGCAGGTATTGATTCCATCGTATTTGATGGCGTTGAACCAAACCCATCAGTACAAACCGTAGTAAAAGGCGCGCAAGCAATGCGTGACTTTGAACCCGATTGGATCATCGCCATTGGTGGCGGCTCAGCATTAGACGCAGCCAAAATCATGTGGTGTTTCTATGAGCACCCACAATTGAGCTTTGAAGATATTATCCCAGTGGGGTCAATGCCTGCTCTGCGCAACAAAGCTAAGTTTGTTGCCATTCCTTCGACCAGTGGTACTGCATCAGAGATCACTGCGTTTTCTGTGATAACTGATATGGAAAATCACATTAAATATCCGATTGTATCGCCACACATCGTGCCTGATGTCGCGATCATTGACCCAGCATTACCAGCAAAAATGCCGCCACACATTACTGCCAATACTGGTATGGATGTGATGGCACACGCATTAGAAGCGTTTGTTTCAACGGTTGCTAACGATTACTCCGATCCACTAGCCATGCGTGCGATTAAACTGGTCTTTGAAAACATCGAAACCGCTTACAAGCAAGGCGATAATATGCCTGCTCGCGATAACATGCACAACGCATCAACCTTGGCGGGCATGGCGTTCTCTAACGTATCACTGGGCTTAGTTCACTCTCTTGCGCATAAGATTGGCGGCGAATTTGGTGTAACTCATGGTCTTGCTAACTCGATCTTGATGCCTTATATCATCGAATATAACAAGCTTTCTACCGATAAGTACGCAGAAGTTGAGCGCTACTTAGGTCTAGAGTCTATCGAGAACGAACTGCGCGCTTTGAACGCGAAACTGGATATCCCACTAACATTTAAAGAAATCACCGAGGTCGATATTAGTGAAGCCGATTACTTAGCTGTGCTAGACCGCATGAGCCAAAACGCGTTTGACGACCCATGCACACTCACTAACCCGGGTACTCCAAGCCCAGCCGACGTGAAAGAGATTTACCGCCGCGCTTACTATGGTCAGTAAGTGATTACTATTTTCCAAACTTCCTACATTATGTAGTAATCAAGCCCCGTTATTTCGGGGCTTTTCTATTTATGATCTGTCGTTTATTTTTAATGTACTTATTTCTAACAGACTTATTTTTGGCGCATCAGAGCCACCGCCAAGCCGGAACCAATAAAGGTTAGCCCGCCGCCAATATTAAGTGCGGAAACGACCTTAGGTTTTTGTTTAAGCCACGCAGACAACTGAGATGAAAACACGCCCATCAAACTAAAGCCTACGGCGGTCAGCAGTGCAAACCAAACCCCGTACCCCACCATCTGCAAGGTGACTGAGCCTAACTGCGGGTTAACAAATTGAGGAATAAACGCCAGTACAAATAGCCCAGGTTTAGGGTTTAATGCCGCGGAAAGAAAACCAGTACTATAGATAGTAAAAAGAGACTGCGGTTTGGTCTGTTCTAGGTTAAATAAACTGCGTGAGCGCAGTGCTTTAATACCAAGCCAAATCAAGTAGCCCGCCCCCACCAACTTTACAACGTAAAACGCGACTTCAGAGGTCTGGATCAGCAAGGTTAAGCCAAAGGTGGCAGCCATTATATGAAATAGAATCCCAGAGCCTGAGGCGCAGCCAGAAACCCAAGCGGCTAACTTGCCTTGGCTTAAGCCGCGTGCGATAGCGAGTAAATTATCGGGTCCCGGAGAAATGACCAACAACAGGCAGGCTAAGGTATAGGGAATAAATACTTCAAGCGGGAACATAGCGACTCCTTGTCAGCACGCATTAGGTTAAGTGGTTGTTTTAGCTTCCTGCTAAAACTCTATTTCACTATCCCAGCTTCACTTAAGAAATTCGAGCGATAATCGACCGAATTTTCGCCTGTTTAAGCATAAGCTGTGTCACTTTTTGTTGGACTCCGATAATCAATCACGAAACAGAAACTGCCAAAAGGCGAGTTAGAATTCGTGTCTGAAGGAATCAAGAACAGCAATAATTCCATGCTTATTCAAAAAAAAGCACGTTACTTCCAACTAGCAGTAACGCGCTTCTCGTTTGTACTTACTAGAGCGATTTAGCTAGCTACCGCACCACTCACAGGCACTGAATCGCGGCTTTTGATTACATATCGCAAGCGCAGCAACATTAGAATAGCAGCGGTGGTTAACCCGGTGAGGATACCGATCCAAAAACCCTTCTCGCCCATGGCTGGCACAATGTGATCAGTTAGCCCCAATACGACACCCAATGGCAGCGCTAGCCCCCAATAAGAAGCTATCGCCAAGAACATCGGCATCTTAGTGTCTTTATAGCCGCGCAGTGCGCCATTGGCTGAGGTTTGTAGCGCATCGCTAAATTGGTACATCGCGGTAAACACCAGTAGTGTTGCCGCTGTTGCACTGATAGCAGGATCAGTGGTGTAAAGACGAATAATCCACTCAGGGAACAGCAAGAAAATCGCCACCGAAATGAGTGAGACTAACGCCGCAACAACAATACCGATTTTACTGCGATCAACCGCACTTTGCTCATCACGCTCACCTAATGCGTGCCCGACACGAATAGTAATACCAAACGAGATACTCATTGGGATCACATAGGTCAAACTTGAGATATTCAGTGCTATCTGCGCAGCTGCAACATTCTCTGCGCCAATGCGACCAATCAACAACGCAATTACGGCAAAAATACTGCCACACACCGCGATGTTCATACCGATAGGCAAGCCTAATCTCAGTAGGTGGACCATTTCTTTTGCTCTTGGTTTGGCATCAGAAAAAGAGATAATTTTTTTGTAATGGTGATGGCCTTTGATGTACGAGTACAACAAGCCCGACATCAGCCAATAGACCAAACTGGTTGCCCAACCACAGCCTACAGCCCCCATTTCAGGGAAGCCAAGTTTACCGTAAATCAGTATGTAGTTGACTGGGATATTCACTAATAGCCCAATCACCGAAATAATCATCGGCACTTTTGTGTTGTTCATCCCCTCACAAAAGCCATTTAGGGTATAGAACAAAGCGATGCCCGGCACACCAAATGCGAGTGCGAAAGCATAGTCGCTGGCGATAGGGATAATTTCTGCAGCGACGCCAATCCATTCCAATATCGGTTTCGCACTCATCAAATAAACGATGAGTAACACACTAGAGATCAACGCCAGCCAAACCATTTGAAAAAACTCTACAGAAATACTGGCAAAGTCTCGTGCACCACGGTGATAAGCGACGACCGGAGTTAGCGCCATAATCACACCACGAAGGAGTAATAAAACTGGGATCCAGAGGCTGGCACCAAGTGCAATTGCGGCTAAATCAGCAGGGCTTACTTGGCCTGCCATTGTCGTATCGACAAAGCCCATGGCTTGAGTGGCAATTTGAGTCAAAATAATAGGAATCGACAGATGCATCAAAGCACCCGATTCACGGGTAAAACGAGAAAAAGGACGAAGTGTAGTTTGCATGGAGGTTCTTAAACACCAATATAAATGCACCAATGATGGCAGGATAGCGAGTGTGCATTTTAGGGTGTGCCCAGTAGGCGGCGATAATATAAACAGCTTGTCCCATACGGTCAAGTTTAAGCTAAGTAGATGATACAAGAAGAAGATGGTTTGAGATGCTATCTATGAGGGAAAAAGCGGGCGATTATTTTGCTTCGTAATTCGGCTGGCTTGATATAGGATGCGCAGCCTAATTATTGACGAGCATTACCACTGTGGGAATCATTCCTTCAAACGCCCTCTATACCGACCTTTCTGGTTACTACGATTTAATGTGTGCCGACATCGATTATCACGCCCAAAGTCATTATGTTTGCCGACTGCACCAACTCTTTGGTAATGCAGGCACAAGGCATTTGGATTTGGCGTGTGGTACCGGTCCGCATATCCGCCACTTAATTGACTTTGGTTACCAAAGCAGTGGCTTAGATCTCAATCAACCAATGCTTGATTTGGCAAAAGTGCGCTGCCCTGAAGCCGAGTTTATTTTGCACAATATGTGTGACTTTACGGTGGAACAACCGCTCGATCTGATCACCTGTTTTCTGTACTCGATTCACTACAGTGATGGTATTGAGAATTTGAAAAAGTGTATCGCAGCTGCCCATGCGGCTTTAGCGCCAGGTGGCATGTTCTGCTTTAACTCAGTAAACAGAAACAAAATTGATAACCGATCTTTTGTTCGCCATAGCGCAAAACATGAAGAGAGCGATTTTGTATTTAGCTCGGGCTGGAAATACAGCGGCGAAGGTGAACAGCAATTTTTAACGCTAAGCATCGAGAAGCATTCAGTAGAAGACAAACAACTTTGGAATGATGAACACCCAATGGTGGCGGTTAATTACGAAGAGCTGACGGCCTTACTTAAGCCATACTTTGAAGTGCATATCTTTGAACACGACTACGAAAAAATCATTCCTTGGGATATCAACTCGGGTAACGCTTTCTTTGCTTGCGTGAAACGTCAACATTCATGATGCCAGCTATGGCTCTAAGCAATTGACGAATTAAAAACACCCGCCCAAAAAGGCGGGCTATTCAAACTCGAGTTAAGTATTTAACCTCGAGCCCACTCGACCAATTATTGAAAAACTCACGCGCAGTCACTTCGTCGATGATACAATTTTAAATTCAGTCGAAACGGCTTCAAATCTCGCGATGACAGCTTCACGCTGGTAGTGATACGACATCGTTCATAACGGACAAACAAATATATAGATTGGAGCCGTTAGCAAGGATAGATAATGAAATCAGTTCTATGTTTTGGTGACTCCAATACTTGGGGTTACATTCCTTTAAAAGGTGGGCGTTACCCAAACGATTTACGTTGGACGACGCTGTTAGAGCAAGCACTACCCGACGGTTGGCGAGTAATTAACGAAGGGTTACCCGGTAGGACAACCGGTTTTCACGAATCAATCCATAGCCCACATTCAGGGCTAGGTTACTTTCTGCCATGTTTAGAAAAACACCAACCAAATGTGGTGGTGATTATGCTTGGCACTAACGATCTGCAAAGCCACCTTGAACTATCGGCAGCAGAGATTTCATCAGGCGCAGCGCACTTGGTTAAACAGGCTCAACACTTTGCGAGCCATCAAGGATATCCGATTGATGTAGTATTAGTTTGCCCTGCTCCCATCCACGAAGTGGGTTTTGCTGCTACGGGCTTTGAAGGGGCGGCAGAAAAATCACAACAATTTGATACCCACTACAAAGCCAGAGCCGCAGAGCTCGGCTGCTGTTATTTCAATGCCGGTGAGTTTGTATCATCTAGCCAAGTTGAAGGGGTTCACTGGAATGAAGCCCAACCAGCTCACTTTACCCAAGGGCTTTACCAACACATCAAACACCTCTTTCTTTAGAGAGTTTGCTATTAAATCATCACCGCAGAGAAGCAAATGAAAGTACTACAAGACTTTAGTGTGTTTATTGAAACGGCTCGCCAAGGCAGCATTACTCACGCAGCCAACATACTTAATGTTACCCCTGCTGCGGTAAGCGCCACTATTAAGCGCTTAGAGAATCAGTTTGATTGTGCTTTGTTTGTTCGCTCAACACGCAGTATCCGCCTTACCTCTGAAGGGCAGTTGATGCTAGAAAAATGCCAGCAAGCGGTGCAGGCAATTGAATCCGGGGTAGAATCGGTTAAACACGACCCAAACCAGATCACAGGTCACCTTCGGCTTGCCATGCCCTCTGATTTAGGGCGCAATATTCTTGTACCTTTGCTCGATGAGTTTCTTGATTTACACCCTAAACTCATTCTATCAACACAACTTTGTGACAACATTGTTGACCTATACACGCACCCTCTCGACGCTTCAATCCGCTATGGCACACCGCCAGATTCCAGCATGGTAGCATTGCCAATTAGCCCCAAAAATGATCGCATTGCTTGTGCTTCTCCAGATTATATTGCCGAATTTGGCAAACCTACCCATCCGTCAGAACTGGTCAATCACAACTGTCTAAACTTTATTACCTTGGTCAAATACCACACTAAATGGCGCTTTTCAAAACAAGGCGAAAAGTGCGAAGTTATTGCCACGGGCAACCGCTTCGCCAATGATGGTGATGTGGTCAGACGCTGGATGATAGCAGGTAAAGGGATTGGCTATAAATCCCGTTTAGACTCTCAACCTGACATTGATGACGGTAGCCTAGTGCCACTTTTTGAAGACTGGCAAGGTGACAGCATTCCACTCTATTTAGTCGTCACCGATAAACGCCAACTCACCCCTGCATTACACGCATTACGAGAGTTTTTATTAGATCGGTTGAATACATAATCAAAGCGATAAGCCACCCGCTCTAATCGTAAATCGATCGATTTTTATCGAAATAGCTCACAAAATATACCCACTGTGCTTTTTAACATTTCACTCGTCTGTTAAATTATCTTCAAAATAATGAAGATATAATATTATGTCCGTTCAATATATTAGCAAAGAAGGTACCGCGATCATGAATATCGCTCAGTACCTGATGACAACCTCTGAAGGTGATCGTTTGCGAACAATCGATTCACTATCAGATGAGTTTTCTGTATCGGTTGGATTTATTCAAAAAGCGTTAACGACCATTGAACAAAGTGGCGCCGTCGTTTTATCCCGACAAGGTCGTAACGGAACCTTTATCACTAAGTTGCATTACCACGAACTTGTGTCTTGTGCTGGTATAAGCAATGTTGTTTGCGCAATGCCTTTGCCTTACACCCGACACTATGAAGGCTTAGCCAGTGGCTTAAAAGAGCAGTTGGGTGGCTTACCACTTTATTTTGCTCATATGCGTGGCGCAAGTGTACGTGCCGAATGCTTGAAAAATGGTACCTATGATGTCGCGATAATGTCAAAGTTAGCAGCGAAAGAGCTCACTTCGGGTTTGGTCACCGCTATTGATCTTGGCCCACGAACCTATTCTCACGAGCATCGCCTAATTTATCGCCAAGGTCAGTATGATCAGATTCGCCGCGTTGGTGTCGATCCCGATTCTCCCGACCAAAAAATTCTGACCAGTCAGGCATTTGAAGACAAAGACATTGAGATCGTTGAGATTCACTATGGCGAAAGTTTAACCCACTTAACCAACGGCGAGATTGATGCCGTCGTTTGGCTACCGGAAGCGATAGATATGGAAAAATATGGTCTCGATGAACAATCCTTAAGTCATTTACCCGCTTGTCAGGAAGCATCTGAAGCGGTAATGCTCGTCAATGGCAATGAAAACCATATAACCGTATTACTGCGTAAGTTACTCAAACTCTCATCACTACTGGCGCACCAACAAGCGGTAGTGAAAGGCGAATTAACACCAAGCTACTAAAGGTAATCCATGAAAGAGAGACTTGATGTACTACTGCAAGCCAACGTCATTACACAGCAAGCGCATAATGGGTGTTTAAGCGCTATCGCAGTGATTGATGAGCAATTGGCGCTTTGCCATAACAACGAACAATATCAAATGGCAATGACTCATCTAGCAAGGGCGGCAGACCGAATTTGGCAACAAGAAGCGGTTGAGGAAGGTCTTGACCCAGATATTTTGGAAGAGATTGAAGCTGATGAACAATTTCCTGCAGTATTAGCACTTCATCAGCAATTATTGCAAGCCATGGGGTTAACCACTTTACCTGCAACTGAAGAAAGTTTCATGTTGCTCAATGTCTACTCACTAATGCAAATCTCAAACGAGGATTGAAACATGATTGACGATACGGGTTACACATACTGCCATGAACATTTGCACATTGATCTATCGCCACAAAAACACGATCTCGACTGCCGTTTGGACCAGTACGAATTGCTGTGTGATGAAATGCGCGAAGTGCAAAAACGTGGCGTACGCAACATCGTAGAAGTCACTAATTCTTTTATGGGTAGAAATCCTCAATTTATTGAAAATTTAATAGATGACAGTGGAATCAATATCTTACTTTCGACGGGATACTACATCGAAGGATTTTTCCCCGACAAGTTGTACACCATGGACGTACAGCAGGTTGCTCGCGGTATGATCCGAGAAATTGAAGGTGGCATTGATGGCTCACGTCTAAAAGCCAGTGTCATTGGTGAAATAGGCAGTAGCGAAGATCACTTCAGCCCAACCGAACAAAAAGTATTCAAAGCGGCGGCTATAGCTCATTTGGAAACGGGTCGTCCAATTTCAACCCATCAGTCAATGAGCACGATGGGTAGGCAACAACTAGAACTACTTAAACAGTGTGGTGTTGCCATGAATCAAGTAACCGTAGGGCATTGCGATTTACGCGATAACCTTGATCACCTCCTTTGGATGCTCGATCAAGGCTGCTATATCCAGTTTGATACCATCGGAAAAAATAGTTACTACCCAGACGACAAGCGCGCTTTGACCCTTGCTTTGCTTTGCGAGCGTGGATATGAACAGCAAATTATGCTGTCGATGGACATCACTCGTCGTTCACATTTAAAAGCCAACGGCGGATTAGGGTTTAGCTACCTAATCGACGAATTTGTTCCTTTGCTCAAACAGCATGGGATCACTGATCACCAAATAAGCACAATATTACAAGCCAACCCTACACGCTTATTTGGCTAATGAGCCCAACGCTCAGAAATATAAGGATAGAACATGAAAAAAATTGCCATTGCTGGTTTGCAGCGAGAACAAATCAAGCAACAGATCGAGGCAACAATGCCCGATACCTTTGAATGCCACATCCTCACAGATATGGATGCTGCAATGAAAGTAAAATCAGGTGAAATGGATTATTTCATTGGCTGCTGCAACACCGGAGCTGGGGGAGCGCTTGCCATGGCGATCGCCATCATCGGCTATGGGCAAAGCTGTACCATTGCAAAACCTGCCATCCAAGCAAAACACGATCAAGTCGAACAATTTATAGATAAAGGCTACGTCGCGTTTGGCTTATCTATCGAACATATTGAGCACGCAATACCCATGCTCACTAAACTGCTCGCAGTGAAGTAAGGACAGTAATATGGATATTATGCACATTGGACTCGTTGCGGCATTATGCGCAATGACCGCATTGATCGCTAACATGAGCGCAGCCGTTTTCCATGATGGTATTCGCCCTGTATTGCCGCAACTCTTTGAAGGCAATATGACAAGACGTGACGCAGGCTCTGTCGCCTTTGGTTTATCGATTGGCTTCGTTGCTTCAGTTGGTATTTCTTTTACCCTTTCAACGGGTCTGCTGAACCCATGGTTGCTATTCTTGCCGACAGATATTCTCGGCGTAATGATTGGTAGCCGCGTACTTGCCGCTTTGGCTGGCGGTCTTTGGGGCGTACTAGTTGTTACCTCTCTTGCAGGGGTTAATGCAGTACTAACTGGTCTTCCAATTGATGCTCTCGGCGCGCTAGGTGAACTCGGCACTCCTGTTATGTCAGCATTCGCCTTGTTCCCACTACTGGCTATTTTCTACCAATTTGGTTGGAGATCTGGGGCCATTGCTTCAGTGGTTATTTTGGCTTCACGTCTAATGATCATTAAGCACACGGGCATCTATCCTGAATCAATCCAAATCTTCGTTGGTATGATGATGCTGGTACTTTTTGCGGTACGCAAAGATTTAGCAGACCGAAAAGCAGGTATACAAGCTCCTGATATGTCAGGGCTGCACAGCATCTTTGACGAGCGAACTAAGCGAATTGTAAAACACTTACCTTTCCTTGCTGTTACTGGTGCATTGATTGCTGCTGTATCTAATGCTGGTATCTTCGCAGGTTCAGAAGTCTCCATATACTCACTGGCTGATGCACTTAAAATTACCGATCCCGAAGCACAAGATGCGGCAATGAAACAAGTGGCGCTATCTGAATTCATGCGCGGTCTTGGTTTTATTCCGCTGATTGCAACGACCGCACTAGCGACTGGCGTTTATGGCGTGGTGGGGATGACCTTTGTCTTTGTGGTCGGTTACTTGTCCCCTAACATTGCCGTTGCTGCCGTATTGGGTGCCGTCACCATTTGTTTCGAAGTGTATTTACTGCGTGGTATTGGACGTTTCTTAGAACAGTTCCCTTCTATTCGTAACGCATCTGACAATATCCGTAACTCTATGAACACCTTAATGGAGTTCGCCCTATTAATCGGTGGTGTACTTGCGGTAATGAAAATGGGGTCAACTACTGGCTTTACCATATTTGCGATGCTGTTCTATCTCAACGAAATCATGGGACGTCCAATACTTAAGATCGCCGCACCTGCTGTAGCAGCAATCTTAACGGGTGTGATTCTAAATCTCCTTCATGTTGTTGGGTTATTCGCACTTTAGTTAAATAAACGATAAGAGCTGATCTTCAGCTTAATACCACTCACCAAACGAGACACTGTTGATTGTTATTAACCGCGCATCACAAAAAGTATGTGCAGGATCAGCTCATTCCTGAAAAGGGGAGAATATGTTTTTAGAAGCGTTACAAAAGCAAAATCCCGACTTAATTAAAGCCGCGCTTAGCTTATTTGAACAAGGGGAATTACTACCAGACTCGACGGTCATTGATGTAGACCAACTGATTGAAAACGCGCATTTGTTGAAAAAAAGCGCCAACCAATTTGGGATTAAATTATTTGCTATGACCAAACAGTTTGGTCGCAATCCAATATTGGCAAAAATGTTGATTGAACAATGTGGTTTTGACGGAGTAGTGTGCGTTGATTTTAAAGAAGCACGCATCATGGCTGCTCATGGGTTACCCATAGCCAATGTCGGTCACTTAGTTCAACCGCCAAGCCATATGATAAAACAGTTGGTCACTTCGATTAAACCTCAAGTCATTACGGTTTATAGCTTAGATAAGGTGAAGCAAATTTCAGATGCCGCGCAACAGGCTAACCGTAAGCAAGCATTGCTACTGAAATTTTTCCATTCACGAGATCAGCTCTATATCAATCAGGAGTCAGGCTTTCCAATTGAGGAGATTGAAAAAGTAGTGACAGAAATCCAAGCCATGCCTAACGTGTATATCGAAGGTGTGACACATTTTCCATGCTTTTTGTTCGACAGCGAAACAGGATCGACACTTCCTACTTCAAATCTAACCACCCTAATTGAAGCTAAAAATAGTCTACAAGCCTTAGGCATTACGTGTAATCAAATCAACGCTCCTTCCGCTACCTGTATCGAGACACTACCATTGTTGGCGGAATACGGTTGCACACATGGTGAACCCGGACACGCATTAACCGGCACAATGCCGTCCAATGCAGCAGCACCACAAGCTGAACGTATCGCCATGCTGTATTTAAGCGAAGTTTCTCACCATTATGGCAAAGACAGTTATTGCTTTGCTGGTGGGTATTATCGGAGGGGGGCACTAGAGAATGGGCTAGTGTATCAAGGCGTTCAATACCAAACCGTCAGTATATACAATGATGATCACGACAGTATTGACTACCACCTACGCATTGCCGGGTTACATCCTATTGGGGCTCCCGTTATTATGGCTTATCGTACGCAAGTTTTCGCGACTCGCAGTGATGTAGCGTTGGTGAAAGGAGTATCAAGTAATAACCCACAAGTAATAGCAATTTATGACTCACTTGGTAATAGGTTAACCTCAAGCGAGGTATTTCATGGCTAGATTTATTGTTGTGGTTTTGGATGGCTTTGGCGTGGGTGAAATGCCTGATGTCATTAACGTTCGTCCACAAGATTCTGGGGCAAATACGGCGTACAAACTGCTGAGTCATTTTCCACTCAAACGTCTGCCAACCCTAGAGAAGCTCGGCTTACAAAATGTGGTCAACAACCCTAGTTCGATTATGCACCCCAACCCGAAAGCCAACACTGGCTTTGCATGGCTTGCTCATGAGGGTGGTGATACATTTATGGGTCACCAAGAGATCATGGGGACGCAACCAAAGCCACCTTTGGTACAGCCCTTCCAACAAGCATTGCCAAAGATTGAAGCGGCATTGTTAGAACATGGCTACCAAGTAGAACGCTTCACTCAGCAAGGCTTGACTTTACTGGTGGTTGAAAAGGGCGTGGTAATCGGTGATAACTTAGAAGCCGATTTAGGGCAAGTCTATAACCTGACATGTAACTTCAATTTGGTCTCTTTCAAAAGATTACTTGAAATTGCAGCGGTCGTACGTGGATCAAACCCTGTAAGTCGAAACATTGCCTTTGGTGGTGATATTGATTTTGCCGGTGATTCACACAGTATGCAGCGTGTTCTTAACGCAATCGAAGTCAAAGTGAATGCCGACGGCAAAGCGGCTTATATTGGCGTTAATGCCCCAGATAGTGGCGCTTATGACAAAGGTTTCCAAGTGGCTCACTTAGGTTACGGAGTGAATCCTGACACCCAAGTACCATGGCTAATCCATCAACAAAACATCAAAACATGGCTGTATGGCAAAGTGGCCGACATCGTACAAAATCCCCACGGGCAGTCTTATCTTTCGATTGTTGATACTGATGAAGTGTTCCGCCTATTGAACCAAGATTTAAAACGAAATTCACAAGGCTTCTTCTGTGCCAATGTACAAGAAACTGATCTTTCAGGTCATCAGCAAGATCCAAAACAGTATTGGCGAGTACTCGAGCGTGCTGATGTGGGTTTAAGCCAAGTAATGGCCAACATGGCCCCTGATGACGTGCTCATTGTCATGGCCGATCACGGTAACGACCCATTTATCGGTCATACAAAACACACCCGCGAACAGGTACCACTGCTGGCTTATCAAATAGATAAAACCTCTATCGACATTGGGCAGCGAGCAACGATGTCTGATGTGGGCGCGAGTGTTTGCACTTTTTTCAACGCCGAACCACCTGAACACGGTACTTCGATCAAATCCTTGTTAGCTTAGCGATAGCGCACCGCCTCTTAGCAAATCCCCCTTACGCTAAGAGGCTTTTTTATGGTTCAGTGAGTTTTTTCCAGCGATAGCCGCTTTAATCTAAAAAGAAGTACTCTGTGTTTCTATAGCCATAGAGCATTCTTTTAATCCATCTAATTTTATTAGACCTTTCCAGAACAAGCTCAGGATATTATATCCAAGTGATGCCATGAAATATGGCTCAATGACATCACTCCTCATTCAATTATTGTAAATTTTATTTCCACTTTCCGTGTTATATCTTTCCATAATGCGATGGAGATAAAACAAAAACCATATATTTCAACAAGATAAAAGTTGGCTTAAAGTTTGCTATCTAGGTAGAGAAATACCATTCATTTTTGATGGTTATCATATATAAACAAAATTATGGAACCATCTTAAATATAGTTTACAAACTATTTTAATGAAATAAGCGAGTATATAAATGATTGTATTGGTGATTAATTGTGGTTCTTCTTCGGTGAAGTTTTCTGTCATCGATGTGGAAAGCAGCGATGAATTACTATTGGGTGTTATTGAGAACATCAATAGCGATAGTGCTTGTTTCTCTGTTAATGGCGGTCCTAAAACGGTGCTGCTTCATAAAGGCTATGAAGCTGCATTCAACGCCATTGCATTGGAATTAGAACAAAGAGATCTCACTAATAGTGTTGTTGCCGTTGGTCACCGCGTGGCTCACGGGGGAAATATCTTCAAAGATTCAACCTTAATTACAGATAGAGTGATTGAAGAAATCCGTTCTGTCTCCGACCTTGCCCCTTTACATAACAAAGCCAATCTAATGGGTATCGAAATGACTCAGAAGTTATTTCCTTCAGCGCAACAAGTTGCTGCATTTGATACCAGCTTTCACCAAACGCTTGCTCCTGAAGCATATCTGTATGCGCTGCCTTGGGAGTACTACGAGAAGCATCATGTTCGCCGTTATGGTTTCCATGGCTCCTCACACCGCTATGTCTCTAATCAGGCATATGGATTGGTGAAAAAGCCTAAACAAGATAGCGGCATTGTTATCGCCCACCTAGGTAATGGCTCATCCATTTGTGCGGTTAGCAACGGAAAAAGTGTCGATACGTCCATGGGGATGACACCACTTGAAGGGCTAATGATGGGTACCCGTTGTGGCGATGTCGATTTTGGTGCCATGGTCCGGATTGCGAAACAAACAAACCAGTCACTTGATGAATTAGAGCGCGTTGTGAACGAAGAATCCGGTCTCTTAGGGTTATCAGGAATTTCATCAGATTTACGCGATCTAGAACAAGAATGGCATAAAGGTAATGAACGTGCGATTTTGACAATCAAAACGTTTGTTCATCGTATTGCTCGCCATATTGCTGGTCATGCCGCGTCTTTATCACGCCTAGATGGAATTATATTTACTGGCGGTATTGGCGAAAACTCATCACTTATTCGCCGCTTAGTTCTCGAGCACTTACAAGTATTTAAGTTAGAAATAGACGAAGAAAAGAACGATCTATCTAACCGCTTTGGAGAGCGGATCATCAGCACAGAAAGCTCTTGCGTAACCTGCGCAGTGATCCCGACAAATGAAGAAAAAATGATAGCACTCGATGCAATTCGTTTAAGCGATATAAACCTTGCGACGTTCAATGTTTAATTTAGGAAAATATTCATGAAATTATCAATAAATACACAAGCATCACCGTACAGTGATGCATGGAGTGAATTCAAAGGCACAGAATGGAAAAGCTCCATCAACGTACGTGACTTTATTCAACAAAACTATACACCTTATGAAGGCGATGAAAGTTTCTTAGCAGAGGCAACTCCAGCAACAAAAACGCTGTGGGAAAAAGTCATGGTCGGCATCAAGCAAGAAAATGCCACTCACGCCCCTGTTGATTTTGATATCAATGTAGCCACAACCATTACGGCTCACGGACCTGGTTATATTGATCAAGGATTAGAAACCATTGTTGGTCTACAGACGGATCAACCATTAAAGCGTGCGCTTCATGCTTACGGCGGTATCAAGATGATCCGCAGCTCGTTTGAAGCTTACGGCAAAGAAATGGACCCAGAGTTTGAGCACCTATTTACCGATATACGTAAAACGCACAACCAAGGGGTATTTGATGTTTATACACCTGATATTTTACGTTGCCGTAAATCAGGCGTATTAACCGGTTTACCCGATGGCTATGGTCGTGGTCGTATTATTGGCGATTACCGTCGTGTTGCTTTGTATGGTATGGATTACCTCGTAGAAGAGCGTAAATTGCAATTTGCCTCTCTTCAAGCGGATTTAGAAGCTGGTATTGACCTTGAAAATATTATTCGTTCACGTGAAGAACTAGCAGAGCAGAAACGTGCCTTGCTGCAAATTCAAGAAATGGCTGCTAAGTACGGTTTTGATATTTCACGTCCAGCGATGAATGCACAAGAAGCGGTGCAGTGGCTGTACTTTGCTTACCTTGCTGCGGTTAAATCACAAAATGGCGGCGCTATGTCATTAGGACGAACAGCAACGTTCTTAGATATATACATCGAACGAGATTTGAAAGCCGGTCGTTTAACAGAAATTCAAGCTCAAGAACTCATTGATCACTTCATCATGAAAATTCGTATGGTACGCTTCCTACGTACACCTGAGTTTGATGATCTGTTCTCTGGTGATCCTATTTGGGCAACGGAAGTTATTGGCGGTACAGGTCTTGATGGTCGTACGCTTGTTAGTAAAAACTCTTTCCGTTATATCCATACACTGCATACGATGGGGTCATCACCAGAGCCAAACTTAACTATTCTTTGGTCTGAACAATTACCGATCTGCTTTAAAAATTATGCGGCACAAATGTCTATCGTCACTTCTTCTTTGCAATACGAAAATGATGATCTAATGCGTACCGACTTCGACAGTGATGATTACGGTATTGCTTGTTGTGTTAGCCCAATGGTGCTGGGTAAACATATGCAGTTCTTTGGTGCTCGTGCCAACCTAGCGAAAACACTACTTTACTCCATCAACGGCGGCGTCGATGAAAAGCTAAAAATCCAAGTGGGTCCTAAAACAGCACCACTAATGGACGAAGTACTAGACTATGACACCGTGATGACAAGCCTAGATCAATTCATGGACTGGTTGTCTGTTCAATACATGAGTGCATTGAATTTAATCCACTTCATGCACGATAAATACAGCTACGAAGCGTCATTGATGGCTCTTCATGATCGTGATGTTTCTCGTACCATGGCGTGTGGCTTAGCCGGTTTATCAGTAGTAGCTGACTCATTGTCAGCCATTAAATATGCGAAAGTGCGCCCAATTCGAGATGAATCTGGTCTTGCGACTGATTTTATTATTGAAGGTGATTACCCTAAATTTGGTAATAATGATGCGCGAGTTGACGACATTGCCAGTGATTTAGTTGAACGCTTTATGAAAAAGCTTAAAGTGCTACCAACTTATCGCAATGCGGTACCAACTCAGTCAATCTTAACCATCACTTCCAATGTAGTATATGGTAAGAAAACCGGTAACACGCCAGATGGTCGTAGTGCGGGAACTCCATTTGCACCAGGTGCAAACCCAATGCATGGTCGCGATCAAAAAGGCGCTGTAGCGTCATTAACATCAGTATCCAAACTGCCTTTTGCGTATGCGAAAGATGGAATTTCATACACATTTTCTATCGTACCGAATGCATTAGGAAAAGATAATGATGGTCAGAAGAAAAACCTAGTTGGTTTGATTGATGGTTATTTCCATTATGAAGGCGAAGGTTCAGCGCATGAGGTTGAAGGTGGTCAGCACCTTAACGTGAATGTACTTGACCGCGAAATGCTGCTTGATGCGATTGATCACCCAGAGAAATACCCTCAGCTGACTATTCGTGTTTCGGGTTACGCTGTTCGCTTTAATTCACTAACGAGTGAACAACAACAAGAGGTAATAAGCCGTACCTTTACTAACCAGCTGTAACGTTTTAGCCGTAATGGTCATCGGTACTAACAACGTTGCTGCTAGAGTTATCTCAACGTTTATTTAAATGGACGTTGAGATAGCAAAATAAACCACTCGGATTTCAGTCGCATTGGTGGCTGAAATCCGCTCTTCGCTAACTTTTAGATACAAAAAGTTCAGATACAATTAGGCAGCAAACGCGTAGTTGTACCCTTTCATTGATTCCTAAGCGACTACTGCTTTCTTTTTACTTGATAGAAGATACTCCAAATCATATTGCTTAATTTTATTGAGTACCGTGGTGTGTGACAACCCGACTTGATTAGCGACCTTTCTTGCAGAGCCCAGTGAGATCAGAGATTGCTTGATCATTTCTCGCTCTTGATTTTCGATCATCACTTTAATACTACCATCTTTCTTAATACTGCCATCTTTCTTAATAGCGCCAGTACATTTATCCGCTGGAAGGAAAATATCTGTACCCGAGATCTCAGAGTTTTCAGTTAATAGCATCGTTCTGAGCAAAACATTTTTTAGCTCTCGTATGTTTCCTGGCCATGAATAAGCCGACAATACCTCAAGAGCACTTGGCAACAGTATGATTTTTTTGTTCAACTCGAGAGAGTATTTTTGGGTAAAGTAGTTCACTAGCGGAATAATATCATCTGGGCGTTCTCTCAATGGCGGAATATTGATGGGAAGAATATTCACGCGATAGTAGAGATCTTCACGAAATTGTTTTTGCTCTATTAAATACTCTAGGTTTTGGTTGGTGGCAGCGATGATTCGTACGTCCACGTATCGATCAGTCAGTCCTCCAACTCGTTTAATCATACCGTCTTGCAGCACTCGTAATAATTTACTTTGCAATGAAAGTGAGAGCTCACCAAATTCATCAAGAAAAATAGTGCCATGGTTAGCGCTTTCAAACAGCCCCATCTTGCCGCCTTTAAGTGCGCCACTAAAAGCACCGCCTTCATAGCCGAAGAGCTCACTTTCAACCAATGGCTCAGGGATTGCAGCACAATTTATTGCTTCAAATGCGCAGTCTTTTCGATCGCTAGCATTATGAACTTCTCTAGCAATTAATTCTTTCCCTGTTCCCGTCTCTCCACGGATGAGAACCGCATATTTGCTTTTTGCTATCTTTCTAGCAGAAGTCAGGCAGGTTGACATATTAAGACTAGAATAGATGATGTCGTCTATTGGTGAACCTGATTTTCCATTTTGTAGCTTTGGTGAACATTTTTTATTACAGTTGGAATTGATAGTTTTATTATTAATAATAACAATCGCACCTGTAACTTTTCTCCGCTGTAAAATAGGGCGAATAGTACAGTTAAGTTGAGTATGACTGGTTTTATTCTTTATCTCTTTTCGATATATATCCCCAGCGAGAAAATCTTTAATTTCATCCCAAACTAAAATTGATGAGATGTTTTCCCCTATAATGTCACAACTTGATAAGTTAAAATTTTCTTCTGCTATGTGATTAAATTGAGTGATAACACCTTGATTTGTTATAATAATGTGTCCACAATCAGAGGGAGATAGCGTCGACATTGCATCTTTAGTAGGGCACACACTTAGAATATCATGAAAGCTCAGAAGTTTATAAAGTAAGCATTCCAATTTAAACTCAGGAGTAATGTTAAATCGGATAAAGATGTTACAGGGTGATACACGCAAGGTATCAATATAAATATCAAATTTTATAAATTCCTCGATGATATCAGAAATCATCGCAGTACGATCAATAGTTTCTATATTCCATTCAACAACAAGCATGATAACCACTATAATTAAATTATAATAATCGAACATAAAATAGTAATTGTTTGAGTTAAATCGAAATTTGGTAAATACGCTGAATGTGCGAAACTTTTGCCTTAATTTTCGGTGTACTTTGAGGGCTCTGTCGCAAATTTACTGGTCGATGCAAATATGCTGATTTCAGATGTAAATATGGCGAGAAAGTAATGAGCCCAAGGTTAATAATAAATTAATTACCGGCAAACCAGACAATAGTCTAAAAATATAGTGGTTATAAATCGAAAATGGTTAACGAAATATGTGACCCAAGACAACTAATCTTTTCGGAGCATGCCAATGAAACGATTTCCACACCCAACAAATTGGACATAATTTGGAAACAATTTATATAACATATAATAACAGTACCACTTTCGTAATTTGTCATTACTTGAAGTAATAAAAAAGGCGCATTAAATGCGCCCTTTTGCCTAGTGCTTAAACTGATTGACTTGTTCGTTGAGACACACCGCAATTTTCCTTAAATCTTCTGACAGTGTTCTTGATTTTGACGCTTCATCTGTTAGATACGTTGAGATATCACTAACTTGCTGGATGTTTACGCTTACCTCCTCAGTAACCGTTCTTTGTTCGGAGGCGGCATTCGATATCTGCGATGCCATGTCCGAAATCTCTTGTATCGAGAGGGTAATTTTTTCCAACGCGGCAGTTGCATCATTTGCATCATCCACACTTGATGACGCAAGATCACGACTTCTCGTCATAGACTCAACCGCTTCTGTACTATTTTGCTGAAGACTTTCAATCATGTCTCGAATTTCAACCGTAGAGCTGTGTGTACGCTGTGAAAGCACTCGGACTTCATCCGCAACGACTGCAAAACCGCGTCCTTGCTCCCCAGCCCTAGCCGCTTCAATCGCAGCATTTAGAGCCAACAGATTGGTTTGCTCAGATATATTACTAATGGTTGATATGATGGTATCGATGTCTTGAGCATTTTGCTCCAGATCGCCAACTGTTTTCGCTGCATTATCAAGCTGCTGTGCTAGGTTGGTGATGGAGTCTTGGTTTCGATTAATGACGCGCTTACCTTCGTCACAATGCTCCTTTGAACTCAATGCTGAATCGGCTGTATGTCTAGCGTTTGTCGCCACCTCTTCTGCCGCTGCTGACATTTCGTGAACCGCGGTAGCGATTTGTGAAACCTCATTTTGCTGTGCTGTTAACGCGTCACTTAATTGCACGGTTAAATCCGTACTGACCTCTGATTGGTTACCTAGATTTTGTGATGAACCGGCTATATCATTGACTATTTCTTGCAGCTTACTGATGAATGCGTTGACCTGACTCGCCAATTGACCAATTTCATCGTTAGTTTTCACCTCGATACGTTTAGTTAGGTCACCGTTCCCCTCCGCAAGATCTTTCATAGACTCGGTTAGGCGTGTTAGTGGTAAAAGTGCTTTTTTAACAATCACGAGTGCGATCGTAGCGATGATTAACACTTGGATAATGCCCATAGTCACCGACTGAGCAATTAGCTTGCTGTGAGCTGTGAACGCATACTCTTTGTCTATCAAAACGGTGTAAAACCAGTCTGTATTCGCGACTCTTTGCGAAGTCAATAATACTTCTCTATTTGCGACTGTCGCTTCGACAAGTTCCTTGCTACGCGCCAACTCTTCTATTGTTGCTGCGGTTAGATCATCTGTAATATTGTTAATGCTTTTTAATGCTAGGTTTTGGTCTTGATGAGCGACAACCACGCCATCGCTATTTGTAATGAACGCCATAACCCCTTCCTCGTTGAGGTCGACCGCGTTGTTTACTAGAGCGCTTATCTCAACATCAGCAGCTAAGACACCAGACACACCTTCGACTGAAAAGGCTTTTGAAATCGTCACCACAAGTTGCTTTGATGATGCATCAAGATACGGTTGCGTTAAGTGTGCCGTGTTCTTTTTCTTAGCTTCTATGTACCAAGATCGCGTTTTAGGGTTGAATCCTTCGGGTACATCAACCTTAGCGCCGAGTAGGTACCGACCATCATCTACGGATGCGTAAACTACTCTAAATTGACCAGCTTTGGTGGTGGTCGCCAAATAGGACTCTTCATTTCCCGGATGCTTAAAAGCTTCGGTAGATACACTGGCAATATTGATTTTATCGCTTATCCAGTACGACATACGATTCGCGTTGCTTTCTAAAATGGTATTAGCATGTTGAGTTATTGAACGCGTTGTTTCTTCTGAGATCTGATTCCCGGTAATAGTGGTCTGCACGGCGGTCATTATGGCTATGACCACAATGAACGCGATGGTTAGTTTTGCTTTTATTGATAAGTTTGCCATGTGCCTCTGCTCGATATTTGTAATTATCCTTAAATATACCAGACGTCGTTCCATTAAGTCGTGACTGGTTACTTGAATATTTTAATATTTTAATATTTGGTTACTTTAATATTTGGATATTTGGATATTTGGATATTTGAAGAGTGATATCAGATGGGTAATGCTAACTGGAGAATCCATGGGCACTCGAATTAATCATTAAATTCATAACGTTGAGTGCCACATGAACAATGTTTTGTCCGGCAGGAAAGGCAACCTACCGGACAGCGCCGTATAGTATAGTACAATCACTACACCGCGACATAAGCTCCCCTATTCAAAGAACTTGAAGAACGGGGAAATAACCAACAACAGACCAAAGAAAAGCACGCACTGCGCTTGCAGTCCTTTGAACTTGTGCAGTTTCTGCACTCGATAAATGAGATAGCACGGGATAATACAAGACACAATCCCATAAAGTGGACTGGCAATGTGGAAGAAGATAACCACAGAGAAGCCTAGCGATACCCAGAAAGTCAGCAACAGAACAATAAATACATAGACACTAGCACCTAGCACCTTGTGGTTGATTTTCTCTTCTGGAATAAAACGTTGAATGATATTAACCAAAATACCTTTCACTGCTTCTTGGAAACCTAAATAGATACCAAAGAATGCCGTTACTACAGCCGATACATTTAGCAGTACCGTCATGACGTTAACGAGCTCTCCAGGAATAACTTTCGCGGCCATAGCAAGGGCGGAAATATTCAGGTTAAATGCTTCAAGTGCTTGTTCGTAGGTAATTGAAAGTGAGAATGAAAATGAGAAAAATAGAATAATGCTTATTAGTGTAATATAAGCAATGCGATGTACACGAATAGCTTTATAAGTGGCAATCTCCTTATTCTCTTCTCTTTTTCTGTAGGCAATGTTCATTGGGTTCAATATTTGGATAAACACCGCAGAGAAAAATGCAAACGGTATTGTTAACAATACGTCACGTGTAAAATCACCAATACCAGGGAATGCCTTAATGTTATTAAAATCCCAATGCGGAACCATAATCACACCCAGCGCCACAATAATACTGACTTTAAGCACAACCAATGGACCTGAAACTTTAAAGAGCAGCTTCTCACCTCTGGACGCAACAAATATTAACGCTGTCAAAACAATTAATGTGTAAGCGACTGAATCGGATAATACGCTTTCTGTTACCCCAAAAGTGTTTAAATAAGAGGCGCTATCATAAATAATTGCAGTGGAATAAATAAACATGCCATGAACAAGCATGATGAAATACAGTATCCCCAGCATCATCCCCCAGTTTTTCCCAAGATACTGGGAGATGATATTCGAGTAATCCTCGCATATATCACTTTCGGATAACGTTTTCATGTAGAGGTTCTGCAACATATAGGTCGCAGGGTAAGCAATTAAGAAAGCTGCAACAAAAACCCAGAGCCCTTTTAAACCAATTTGCACTGGAACAACCACCGTGCCAGCACCAATGGCCATACCGATATTTAAGAGAATCCAGCCTGCATCATAGGCGGTCAGGGGAGTTTTTTTGTATTGATGTTTATCTATTTCGTTTGTAGCTGTAATCGTGGACATGAACTACTCCGTATAAACAATATTAGAAAATTGTCTTTTTTATTTTTTGAGTATCCAGCTGTACCCCTATCAGACACGCATGCACTGATAGGGGACACTAATTAAAGTTAAGCAATAGCTTTTTTGAATGCTTGATCAAGGTCAGCGATAATATCTTCAGCATCTTCAAGACCAACAGAGATACGGATTAATCCGTCAGGAATACCGGCAGCCATTCTTTGCTCTGGAGTTAGTGGAGAGTGAGTCATTGAAGCTGGGTGTTGAATCAATGTTTCAGTGTCACCAAGACTTACGGCTAGTAAACAAAGCTCAACCGAGTTCATGATGGTTTGACCTTCTTTTACTCCGCCATGGATTTCAAAACTGATCACACCGCCAAAATCTGACATCTGTTTTTTAGCTAATTCATGGTTTGGATGTGAAAGCAAACCAGGGTAGTTAACTTTTGAAATTGCTGGATGCTGTTCTAGGTATTCAGCAACTTTCATCGCGTTTGAACAGTGGCGCTCCATACGTACTGCTAGAGTTTTCATACCACGTAATGTTAGCCATGCGTTGAATGGGCTGATAACACCACCAGTAATGTCTTTTACACCAACAAAGCGAGCTTGATTGATGAAGTCTTGCTTACCGATAATTGCACCAGCAACAACATCGCCGTGACCATTGATGTATTTAGTCAAGCTATGTACTACGATGTCAGCACCCAATTTAAGTGGGTTTTGGCAATAAGGCGACATAAAGGTATTATCAACAACCAACAAGGCACCATTTTCGTGGGCTAGTTTCGCACATGCTTCAACATCCATGATAGCTAGTGTTGGGTTAGCTGGAGTTTCGATGTAAACAATTTTGGTATTTGGTTTGATCGCTTCTTTAATATTGTCGACATTTGACGCATCAACGAAATCAACGTCAATACCAAATTTAGGCAGGCTGTGTGATAACAAAGCATGCGTACAACCGTAGATTGCACCTGAAGAGACAATGTGATCGCCTTGCCCACATAGAGTCAATAAAGTGGTAGAAATAGCAGAGATGCCTGATGCTGTCGCGAGTGCCGCTTCGCCACCTTCTAACACTGCAAGTTTTTCTTCTAGCGCTGCTTGAGTCGGGTTTCCGATACGAGTGTAAATATAGCCAGGCTCTTCAAGTGCGAATCGAGCTGCACCTTGTTGAGCGCTTTCAAAAACAAACGTAGAAGTTTGAGTGATAGGGGTAGCAAGTGCACCAGTCGTTTCATCAGGGTGTTGGCCAGCGTGGATGATTTTAGTGTTGTAGCCTTTATCATGTAGGTTCATAGTTTTGTTTCCTATTAGTATATTGTTTATTAGTTTTATTAATTAAAAAATTAATTATTCATCCATAATATAGCAACAGCCGTGCCAACTTGTAAGTCATTGAAATATATAGAATTGCATAAAATTTTTTGTAAATAATAGCACCAAAAGTGGAAATAAAGTTGACAGGCTCTATCAAAAAAATGCGCTATATCACATTAAAGATAAAAGAAGGGTTATCGCTATATTTAACTGCTTCTATTAATCTCAACACTGCTTTTTATTCACACGTTTTCTCTTATTTAAAGGCTGCCACTTTCCTACGAATTTATTCTCGAAACTGCTTACTACTACCTTGCTTACAAACTCAGGTATCGTGAAATTGAAGGGGAACAATTGAAGCGCCGAGTCAAAGTCAACCAAGCAACCATCAACCGGCGGAAAATCAGAAGGGAAAAGGGATGGTTTTGATATTACCGTGCAATTGATAAGTTCGGTGAGGTTATTGACTGCAACCTCGGCACTAATAAATAGATGGATGCGACTCAATCTACCTTAAAACGCATCATTGAAGGGGTTGCGCAAACAAGAGGGAATATGCACGGTTTAACTACTCTCAAAATGGATGTAATACTGTTGATACGCTGAATACGATCGCGTCTATAAACAGTCTGCCAACAGACAGGCTGTTCATCATATTTACCATATGACCAACCTCAGGCTTGGTTACAGCGTCACTACCACCAAGCACCAACGGGTTGCCACGCCTAACTAACAAGATCAACCAGCTGCGGAACACATCCCGAGAAGAAAAGCCCCCTTTTCGCTTTGAGGCTTTTCTTTCATTTGCGTTCTAGTCGCTATTTGGTACTAACGTTACCTGGTAGAGACAAATCGCCTGAAGCAATGTCATACACACCTGTCACGCACAGTAACGGCGCATGAATACTTTCATTGACCTTCAACACCGCAGTAAGCGCATCAAAATTAAACGCATCGTTTAAACCGATATCCGCCTTAGGTACTTCCACACGCAGTTCTGTCGAAGTAAATTTAGGCACATAGTCTGGGCTATCAATGTAAATTGGTAGCTCAGGCCAAGTCGCAGGGACTTTTACTGTTGTACCCGCTGGAATATCACGCACTGTTAATCCAGCGGGACACTGAGCATCTTCAGTCAAAACCACCCAGTGTGAATGCCACTGCGCCCCATCGTTTGATAAATCGCCATCGCCGTTTTCATCGTACTTTGGTGTGTCATCAAAATCAGGGTGAGAAGTAACAGCCAAAGCCACAATGCCTTTATCAGAATCAAATCCAATATCCGCTGAATTTAGTGTGGTAGGCCAAACATAGCTAAACACTTCCGCCCCGGCTAATTGACCAATAGCTTGCGGTTTCACTTTACCAATTGAATCGCGCACTGCGGTTTGAAAAATCAGGTGGTTCTTTTTTTTCACTACCTTGGCATGAACCACATCAAAGCTGGCTACGATATCATTATTGCTATCAGCGACTAGGTGCTCTTTTTCATGAGCCAATGCAACATTGCCCATTAGCCCTGTGCTGATGCATAGAACTACGCTATTAAGGATCCGAATAGACATTTTCATCACTGTCTCCTTGTATTGAAATTCTTCTTTCCACAATATAGTTTTGTGTCGAAACTATATTTAAATTAGTCTATCAGCTATAGTTGTCAACATAGTTTCGACTAAAAACTAATTTAATCTATTCTGCTTTTGAATAATCACAAGGGAGGACACATGGTCAGTCAATTCGAAACCTATGAATTGCTAGAAAGAATTGGCAACTTACTTCGAAATGAAGCTCGTCAAATGGGAAACGAGTATGGCTTGCACCCTGTACATATTGAGATCCTACACTATCTACAACGTTGCAACTTATTCAGTGATACCCCCGCAGCAGTGACTGAGTTTCTAGGGATCACTAAAGGGACAACCTCTCAATCCATCACGCTATTGGAAAATAAAGGCTTCATAACCAAGAGCAAAGATCTGCGAGATAAACGCATTTCACACCTTAAGCTAACTGATCAGGGTCAAACCTTAGTGCATCAGGTTTGTCCACCAGCGCACTTTGTGCCGTTGTTAAAGGGCATTGAAACCAAGTCTCCAGAGCTGATAACCACGCTCAAACAACTACTGAGCGACATGCAACAAGATAACGATAAAGTCAGTTTTGGGGTATGTAAGACTTGTCGACATCACGACATTCGCTCTGATAAAGAGTTTTTCTGTCAGTTGACGCAAATGACGCTAACACGCGATTTCGGTGAATTGATTTGTAGAGAGCATGACGGAAAAATGTAAGGAATTGATATTAAATACTATTTATCAATCATATTGAGTAGAAATAAGTTTAGCTCGGTGGCAAGCGACTTGAGTAACGCAGCTTGCTCTATTGCCTTAAGCCACACTAATTTACACTGTGAATCCTGCATCTTGAAGTCACTTGGGTATATATTACGTTACTGGGGTAGAATTATTGTCGAAGGAGACTGAGTGTGAATAACGTAGTTATTGATATCTGGCATAGTGACAGTGATCAGCTCCGCACGACGTGGGTAATGCCCGACGGGTGCCAAGACGTCATCGTGACATTTAACGAAAAAGCTCCCCCGAGTATAGTGATCTCATCACTACATACCTGTGCGACACCCGTTATACTTCAACCTAACGAGCAGATGATGGGGCTTAGGCTAACGGCAGGATTCAATACCAACTCACTCAACATAGGTCAACTCCACCATCATATTCATAATACTAGCGAGTTGGTCGCTGCGATTGAATCTTCAGCCCATCAAGAGACTCATCAAGTTGAAGAAGTGTTGTCTTGTTTGCAATCTGAGCCACTCAGTATTCAAAGTGCTGCTATAACATTAGGTGTTTCGAGCCGAACGTTACAAAGATTGCTCAAATCTCAAACTGGTTACTCGCCTATGTTTTGGCTTCGTTTAGCTCGTGTTCGACGCGCGGCAAGAATGATACTAGCTCAACAATCATTAGGTCAGGTTGCCTACCAATGCCATTACTCAGATCAAGCACACATGAGTCGTGAAATCAGGCATTGGCTAGGTGTGACGCCAAAACAACTGCATCAACGTTTAGATATCGCTAGCCAACTACTTAGCCCCGGTTACTGAACTCGAACAGGCGAGCATATCTCAACAAGGTAACCATTAAGATCGTGCACATAAGCGGTGGTTTGACCCCAAGGCATCTCTTCCACTGTTTGAACTAATTTAGCTCCTGCCTCCAATGCTTGCTTCAAATGCAGTTCAACGTGTTCGGTTTCAAACGCAATCTCAAATGTTGGTGCTGAAGACATCGGCTTTACCGCTCCTTTACCAAGCTGATTCATCAACTCTAACGAGCTAAATGAAAGCGTCGTTTCACCGGTTTTCAGTTCGCCATAATCCCCACTCTCATGCAAGAATTTGATCTCAAAGCCAAACGCATCTCGGTAGAACTCTAATGTCTCAGCCACATTTTCAACGTACATAATGGTGTATTTCAGTTTCATATCGATTCCTTTAAAGTTGCTTGTGCCTCAAGCCTACTTTGCGACTCTGTGGCAGTCTTGAAGATTTGCGACATAGATACCTGAATTCCCAACATTAAAAAAGCCAACCCTAAGGCTGGCTTCTCTACTAAATTTTGCGAATCTGGTCGATCTCTTGAGCTTCAATGCCTAAAGATTCTAAGAATTTTTGATGCTCTTGCGGTTCTATCTCCTCAAATTTTTGGTGCCATTTAATCATGTCTGATTCAGTGAAACCGGCCGCTTGCATAATTTCTACCCAACGCTGTTTAGTCACAATCGTATCCTCTATTAAGTTTGGTTCTTGAAGGAGCACCACGATGGCTTTTTGCTGCGATCGCAATGTTTGAATCTCTCGCTCTAAGTCCTCAAAATGTTCTTTCAAGATTTGAGCTTGAGATTGATCTTTTCGATCCAACAAAATGCGAATACTTGTTATTGGCAACCCATATGAACGATACGATGAAATGGCTTTAAGCCGCTCCATTTCGATCTCTCCATACCAGCGATATCCATTATCCGAACGATAGGCGGGCACTAATAGCTGCTCTCGCTCGTAATATAGGACCGTGGTACGTGAAATACCGCACTCTCTCGCCAATTGGGTAACTGTTAACATCTACTTGCCTCTTTGCTGTTCGAGACCATCTTCAACCCTTAACTGATAGACGGGTCAACAATTGATATTAATTATTCAATCTATTCCGATTTACGCATGTCCTAAAAGCCGGAAATTCCAGTTTTCAACTTCACCAGTATCTAAACGCTTTTCAACATTCGAACGCCAACTTTTTGAAAGACGCTGCTGGGCGAATAATTGCTCAAGACCTTGTGTGTTTAATGGATCACCAAAATATCGTTCACAAACCGAAAGAATCGATAGGGGCTGCTCAACACGCTCAATCAATTCCAAGGGCTCATTCACACTCACCAACCCCGGCTGGATCACCCGGTAGAGCCAACCACAACGACTGACGTCTTGCATATCAATCGAAAAACCTTCAACACCCCACCGTTGGCTAAGCTTCATACATGGAGAGCGTGGTTGGCTGACTTCAATGATCGCCTCGCCCCATTGATAACGATCTCCAATACACACATTTGATTCGCTCATGCCAACAGTACTGATATTTTCCCCCATACCAGGTGCTATCCACTCCGAGTCACTACGATATTTGCTCGCCCAGTACTCATAATGCTCCGCTGGATATTGGTGCAACGCTCGCTCTACTCCACCATGAAAACGGGTTTCTGCACATTCATCGCCTTCCAAACCCATTGCTGATAGGTATATAGGCTTTTCAACTGGCGATTTGTCCATTGCCGTTGTCATGCCATAGCGCTCGGCTACCTTACCTATAAATACGCCTTTCAAAGAATACTGCTGAGTCATTACTAATCCTGCCATCTGAGTTTGCATATAATCTGCTCAATACTAAATCTTTGTCAGCTTTGGTTTCAAGCAATTGACATAAATTGGCTTTTGGCCGATGAGCAAATAACGCCATCAATGGAAACTTGGCTTTCCAGAAAATAGACACCATGTTTTGATTTTAGGAGCGCAGCATCAATAACCAACAGCTTTTCGAGAACAACCGGAAAATGGTAACGCATTTCAAGTTTTACAGTCATCGCCTTTATGCCTTGCCCAAATAAGCAATGAAGCATGGCAGTATCATGTAGCGCAGCCACTAACCCGCCTTGCATTACTTCATCGTAGCCCTGCGTGCGTTGAGTTGCTACAATCTCGGCACGTACAGCCCCAGTATCGAGCATTTCAAACTGTAGCGGTTGATCATTAAAAAATGGCTGTTGGCAAATGACACATCGAGTGTGATTGTGTGGAATAATAATTGGCATAGATAAACTCTCGCCTGATTGGAATAATGTTATGGCTCGCCCAAAAATTCATCGACAAATCTGTTCTCGAGCACCTTATTCTTGTTTTAAGCCAAATGGTGTACCAATGCCCGAGTTGCAACAGATTGAGTTGCTGCCTGAAGAATTAGAAGCGCTGCGACTGGCTGATCAGGAAGGATTGAGTCAGCTCGATGCCGCAGCCCAAATGCAAGTATCTCGCCAGACGTTCGGTAACATTGTTAAGCGAGCACGAAGTAAAGTCGCGCAATGTTTGATAAACGGGCATGCGCTGTTACTGCTCAAATAACACTTCAAAGCTAAATTCAAAAAATAATGTCGCAAATACAACCACATCAAATAGGTCGTGCTGGTTCTTGAATTTGATAGAGCACTTTACTGTGCTCGGCGCAAACCTCTTCGCAATTGCACTCACGCTCTATATCAAGCAGAGCCAAGCCTCCGCAACTGCCTTCTATCGGTTTACGCGAAAACATCACGCCTATAGCCATCAACGCAATAAAACCAATAAATACCGCTAGAGTTAAAACCAATGTCATTGGCCAATCCTCTTTATCGAACCGATTTTGATCGTATCGCTTTTTGTTGGATCACAGATTGGTTGTGGCTGGCTGAGAAGAACAGATGGTGTTTTTGTCGCTTTTTTACTGCTGCAACAAGTGCTTTTATTCTTAGGCTCTCTGCCATATTCAATACTCTCAACCACTGTAAGAGAAGCGAAGTTCAACTCTTTCACTATCGCTTTTGCCGGCGATGCCAACACCTTTAACTTATGATCAAACAAGCGCTTAAGCATTTTTTTGCCGATAGAACGTACAACGACCGCCTCAACATTGTGGGCTTCAATGATTTCCATCCACTGTTTTTTTTTGCCGCATTGGGAGGGAGTTTCAACTAAAACGATATGGTGTTGGGTGTTGAGTTTGTCATCGACAATCGTCACTTGAGGTGAACGAGAAAAGTGATTGGCAACTTGAAAGTTGCTGCTAGGAATTGCGTATATCATGATGGCTCAATAAGTTGTGAGTAACCACCACACTATATGTCTAGTTACTGGCATATGCCAATAACTAGCAGCGAGATCTTAGATTTCGATCTAAATGCCTAAGAGTGTGCCTACTTATACCCAACTGACTTCAAGATGCAGGATTCAGAGTCTTGTCACTAGTACCAGTTCAAGGAAAACAACGACGTGGAATAGCCATCTATTTCCTAGTTGTTTGACGTAAAAATGGTTCCAGTGACAGACTCCCAAAGGGCGAGTTTGTTAGGTTCGCAGACTACGTTATCGATTCTTAATTTAGATCGACTAGATTTTCAAATCGAAGCCTTGCCTGTAAACCTAACAACTCTCGCTGAACTAAGCATCTTGAGGTTACTTGGGTATAGAAGCTTCTTTTCTCAACATTTGCTCTACTGAGGCTTTAGGTGTTTTCGCAATTTTAAGCATCAACTCAAAGCTTGGTTGTTGGATATCAAACTTGTCCTTTATAGCACTCAGTTGGACTTGCCATAAACGAGCCGTCATTTCGGCATCAGCTAAGGCACGGTGAAACACACCATCATTTTCAATTTGGTGATACTGAACCAAATCGCCTAATTTGTGAGAACTCGACTCTTGATGAATTCTTCGCGAAACAAGCAAAGAACATGCAAACTGACCAGAATAGTAGCGATCTATCCGACGCAATTCTGCATCTAAAAAGCGCTGATCAAATGAAGCATTGTGCGCAAGTAAATTGCATCCCTCAATAAAATCAGCAAACTGATCCATCACTTCATCGCAACTGGGCGCATTAAGCAACATACTATTGGTGATCCCAGTATAGCTTTCAATAAAACCGCTTACGCGGAACCCTGGATTCATCAGGCTTTGAAAGCGGTCAACGACTTCACCTTGATGCAGTTTTACTGCACCAATTTCAATTGCTCTGTCACCTTGTTGTGGTGAAAGACCCGTAGTTTCAAAGTCGAGAACAATAATCGAGTCAGCGGAAGATGGAATAGACACAAAACACCTAATATAAAGCAACAAAGTGGAGAGTGTAACTATGGAAGCCAGAAGGATCAAAGTAAGAGTTAAGTTCGGTAAAAAAATGACCTGACGAATTAATTATAAAATTAATTCTCAACAATCATTTCGATGACAAAACTGTCAACTTTCCGCCATCATTCATCCAGCGACCAAACATAGACATAATAAAACAAAGCGTTAAATACGTTATCCAATCTGTTACCGACATAGCCACCCTGCCAATTTTTAGACATTAATCGCCCCCTGTTCACATAGAGAAATCATTCATTAATAACCTTTCATAACACAAAGCATTGTGTTCAAACCTTCTGGCTATAATCGCCGCCAATTTCATATATACCCAAGAAACTTGAAGATGCAGGTAGGCGGCAAGTAAGGAAGTCCCCTGAGCATAGGTGAACTATGTAATTGGGGCGTACGAACACAGCCAACACCGCTGCAACTTCAAGTATGACGGGTATAACCAGAATAATAATTACACTCCATGAGGGTCAACTAAGTATGTTTAATAGTATTCGTACGCGAATTGCAGTCACCGCAGGCGCGGCCATGGGTTTTACCTTATTAATAGCCATGGGCATAACTACCAATGCATTTACTGATGTCAATCAGCAGATTTCCGATAGAGTCACGACTCAGCTTACCGAAGCCAGCACCTCTCACTTACGTTTTACCGCTTCTGAGCAAAGCAAAACCATTGCCAATCAAGTTTCACCTGTCACTCAAAGCTTGAGTCAATTGCGCTCAATTTTAGAACAAAGCGCCGATAGCCAAGCAGGTGCAGATGCGTTAGTTAACAACTTCATCGCAGCGTTAAAATCCCAAGACGAAGCGGTATTTGCAGGCTATATGGTGTTTGAAGAAAATACTTGGCCCTTAGAGAGTGAGGCAACGGTGACGAATGCTTTTAACCAAGACGGTTATCTTGCGCCTTTCTTTTCACCAAACAACAACGGTGGCTTTGATGCTTTAGGCATGGAGAGCTTCTCCAGTAGCCAAATTAACAACAACGGTGAACGTAAAGACGAATGGCATTTAGCGCCTTACGAAACTGGGCGTCCATTCGTTATGGAACCTTACATGTACCCAGTTAGGGGCAAGCAAGAGCTGATCACTACCATCAGCCAACCAATCAAAGTTAATGGTAAAATCATTGGTTCTCTTGGTTTAGATCTTTCGCTTGAAGAGCTTCAAGGTCAAAGCGAAGTACTTGCGCGAAACCTCTTTGATGATCAGGGCAATATCATTATTGCTTCTTGGAAAGGAGCAACCCTTGCTAACAGTCACCAACCTGCAACCGTAGGTAAAAAGGTACCGAGTGAACTCTATCTGCAATGGTCAAAAGTCCAACAGCTAGCAACTCGGTCAGACATCGGCATGATGACACACAAGGGTCAAGAGTATGCGATCACTTCTGTTGCAACCTCTGGTACTCCTTGGGTTGTGATTGTATCTGTCCCGACGCATGTACTGCAGAAAGACATTACCAATTTCATCGATTGGAACACCACAATGAATCGCCAAGCAATTGAGCAAGGTGTACTGGCAGGTGTTATCGCTATGCTCGCTGGCATATTTGCTATGGGTGTTATCGCAACATCTTTAGGACGCATATTAAGTAACTTAGTCGAACGCTTTAAAGATGTAGCTCAAGGTGATGGTGATCTGACTTACCGCCTTGAAGTAAAAGGTAAAGATGAATCAGCACAACTCGCCCATTGGTTTAACGCCTTCTTAACCCGTATGCAAGAAATGCTAACCACGGCAAAAGAAACGGCGCTACAAGTCGAAACTCATGCCGGAGCCGGTCAAAAAAGCGCTCAAATATCTAAAGATAAACTCAACTCACAACTAAATGAAGTGAACTCACTCGCGACTGCAATCAATGAAATGTCGGCAGCGGCGCAAGAAGTTGCTGGCTCTGCTGTTCAAGCCGCAACGGCTGCGGGGCAAGTACAAGTAAGCAGCCTCAGTGGAATGAAACGTATGGATAATGCGGCGCTAGCAATGGAAACATTAGCGCATCAAGTCAACGACGCTCAAGCTCAGACCCTGTGCCTTGCTGAATCAAGTACCAATATCCAAGGTATTTTGTCCGAAATTGGCGGCATTGCTGAGCAAACCAACTTGCTCGCACTTAATGCGGCGATTGAAGCGGCGCGCGCTGGTCAAGCAGGGCGAGGTTTCGCTGTTGTAGCTGATGAAGTGCGTAACCTAGCGAACCGAACCCAGAGTTCAACCGAAGAAATTCGTGCACGGTTAGCGCGTCTTGAGCAAGACACTCAATCAATCGTTAATCTAATGCAAAGAAGCCAACAACAAGCTGCAGAGACCAAAGATGAAACCGAAGCCGCGCAACATGCTTTGACCGAGATTAATAAGGCAATTGAAGTAATAAATGACATGAATAACCAGATTGCCTCTGCCGCAGAAGAACAGAGCTTAGTGACCGAAGAAATCAACCGAAACGTCGTCATCATCAATGATACCGCAGTCGACGTAATGGAGACCATGACGCAGTCGGTCAACATCAGCCATGAGTTATCAGGCAGTGCCACAGACCTACATCATGAGCTGAATAAATTCAAAATCTAAGTGCTACTGATATGATCTGCAAACAGCGTCCAATTGGGCGCTGTTTTTTTTATCAAGAACATCACTAACATCTATCGTTTCAAGGTAACTCATTGCCTAAAATCAACTTCTATTAAGTCATGGCTTAGTTTCTATTCTGCATAATCAACTAGCTCGCTATCACGGTTGACCGTCAAACACTTTTACACCTTGAGGAAGGGCATACCAAGAGACTTTTTCTTTTACCCACACGTGCGCTTTCGGCTCAAAGATCGCATCATCTTCTAGATCAACAGGCTTGAGTTTAAGCTTGATAAGATCAGGTTGTTTAGGGTCAAAATGATAGATACGGTTACCGCAACCTCGGCAAAATTTAGCAGCGTTCACATTACCGCTTTCAGCTGGGCGGCTCCATTCATTCATCTCACCACTAAAATCAATATCTTCCGCTTTAACGATTGCTGTCACACTAAACGGCGCTGTAGCAAGCTTCTGACACTCAGTACAATGACACGCGGCAACCATCTGCGGCGCGGCTTTTAGCTGATAAGAAACTTGCCCACATTGGCACTTCCCTTCTAATGGGTAACTCATTGCTTTCTCCTTGTTATACCACTGAAAGCTTCCTTCGCTCACAGCATCATTGAAACTCTTCGCCTTTATTATCTAAGGTTTTATGTCCGCAATTTGTGCACTGCACATAACGATCAATCAACTCTAAAGAGGCTAAAGCCCCACCTACCATCACACCAGAAAAAAAGCCCGATAAGAAAGCTTTAAACTGTTCCTTACGGCTTTTGCCATATGGGGATTTTTTCTGTTTGATGATCTCTCGGTGTTCACAGGTTTGACCACAATTTGAGCAAAAACTATCCGACATGGATGACTCCATAACTCAATACAACAGGATAAACATGAGCATTCACCGCCCAAATTCTTGAACGCTATCTAGTTTCAATAGCTTATGTAACAGCCAGCCTACAAATTTAAGTGACCTTGGTCAAATAGGAAGCGCCGTTAATGTTAATGATCGGATTTTTGATTGAGTTGCAGCATTCGCGTTAGATGACTGACATCAAGAGTTACTTGGTCACATGTATAATAAAACGTACCAACATTGCCTGAGCTTCCGGGCTAAGTAATCTCGCTGCCGCCGCTAAATCTGCATTCGTAACAGGCTGAATATTTTTAACGTCTAGCACAATATCAAGATCGGTCACATGCAAGGCTCGAATAATTGAACGATATTGAGATATCTTCATATCAGATTCCCCTCGCTCAATACGTTGATAAGTTTTTAAACTCATTCCGGCTATTTCGGCGACTTGCTGCCTTGTCAGCTTCGCTAATTTACGTCTATCCATAATCACTTGAACGATAGGATCAATCATAGCCACCACCTTAATTGGACACATTTGACCTAAATAAGGCAATAAGTAGACCATGTTAACTAGGTCATATTTACGCCACCCTACAGCCGCCCAAAAATAGCCCAGCATTTTAATCACTTAACATTGAGTCGTTGGCGAAACATGGACAGAGAAAAAAACAACACCGATGCAGATTGCGAAAGTTATCTTCGCAATCTGCAACAAATGATTGCAGATTTGATTGGGTATGTAGAAGTAAAAGCGAAGGGTAAAGGGCTCGATAGGGCAACCGCATTGCGTCAATCGCAACTGCGTCTTCTCAAATACAAAGAGCTATTACTGCATGAATCGCATATTGAAGAAAGTGAGTTACTCCTTAGCTATATAGAGCTTTCAAAAATTGAAAAGTCTATTGCTAAGCTTGGGGTGCAAGCATTATCAATCACCATTGATGCGCTGGAGTAAGTACTAACAGCTCTCAAAGCACAAAGCCCTGCTATCGCAGGGCTTCATTGCCAATGATCTTAGCTTCAAGCTCGAGGTTTAACAGCGCGAGCAGCCCGCAAATTTTCGTTGAAAATCGATCACGTTACCGTGCTTATCCAAAGTAAGCTCACAACACTCTTCAAACAGTTTTTTTAGTTCACTGCGGCTCTTTTTCACTCGAGATTTAAGGGTTGAATAACTTATCCCTTGCTGCTCAGCCAATGCTTTTTGGCTCATTCCTTCTAGCTCTATAGAACCAAGTAATACTGCGCTTTCATGTGGCAATGTCTGAATAAAAGGGGTAATGCATTGGGACAACTCTTGCTCTATTGTCTCCAATGGTTGCTCAAACCATAGGTCCTCAGCTTGTAACTGGCTATCGCGTTGGATACGCCCACGCTTACGATAAAAATCAATAATGGTGCGTTGAGCAAGCTGAAATAACCAAGCTTTTACGCTGGACTGATTCTGAATTTGTCCGAGATTTTGATAAGTCTTGAGCAATATATCTTGCTGTAAATCCTCAACATCATCTTCATTCGAAACTTTACTGCGAAGAAATGCTTTTAGAGATTGTTGATAACGACGCCAAACCTCATCAAGATTAAGTGTGTTATTGGCACTTTTCATCAGCACAACACTCAGCTTGAAGGAAACCGATCACACCTTCTAAACACTGGTATTCAGCCACACAATAAAGGGTACGACCTTCACGACGTTGGCTAATCAAACCAGCCGAAGCCAAGCTGGCAATGTGGTGTGATAACGTTGAGCCTGGAATGTCCAACTGCTCTTGTAAGCCCCCCACTGCAATACCTTGATAACCGGCTTTTACTACACTTTTATAGATCGACAATCGAGTTGTATGACCTAATTCTTTCAACGCTTTCGCAACGGCTTCAAGTTCCATTGTTTTCTCCAACTCATGATATATTTCCAAAATAATCGAAATATCATAAAAAAGCAATCATCTCTCTCCTTAGTAACGCAACAATCACGCTAAAGATAATGACCAATCTCATTTCGACAACTGTGGAAATAAAGCTTGATCATTCTATTTTTATTTCTATAATTCGAGAATATTCGAAATTAAATGATATTTGAGGCTCACATGAGTAATGAATTAATAACTATGGCACGCAACGCGCTCGACATGTTCGCTTTCTTGGCAGTTGAGTTAATCATACTGTTCTTGGCTATTAGCTACATCGTCGGTGTACTTCAAGAATTTTTGACTCCAGAAAAAATTCAATCGATCTTAAGCTCACGTAACGGCAAAGGGTATTTTATAGCAGCCTTACTTGGCTCCATTACACCGTTTTGTTCATGCTCGACCATCCCTTTCTTAAAAGGTTTACTACGAGCAAGAGCAGGGTTTGGTCCGATGATGGTCTTCTTATTCGCAAGCCCATTGCTTAACCCAATAATTATTGGTTTATTTGTCGTGACATTTGGTTGGCAAGTCGCGCTGTTCTACTTTGCTATTGCAATGACCGTATCCGTCATCTCTGGATTTGTACTAGAAAAATTGGGCTTTGAACGCTACGTAAAAGCTGAAGCTTATCAATCAACAACACCTTCAAGCTGCTCAACCAAAACAAGCTGTGGTGACAGTGCTCAACCAGCAGTAGAAGCTCCTAGCGCTTGCTGCACTAAGCCTGAACCAGAAGTAAAGGTATCTTGCTGCTCAACAGACGGAACAGCAACAGCGACGATTGTTGCAACCAAACAACCAAGCCGCTGGATGAGAATATGGATATCCACTTGGAAAGATTTCAAGCAAGTATTGCCTTACTTAATGTTGGGTATCGCAATTGGATCATTTATCTACGGTTTTATTCCAACGGATTTGATAGCTGAATACGCTGGCGCAGGTAAATGGTACGCAATCCCTGTGGCGGCTGTGATTGGTATTCCATTGTATATTCGCGCTGAAGCGGTCATACCACTAAGTGCAGCTTTGGTTCAAAAAGGAATGGCGCTAGGTTCAGTAATGGCATTGATCATTGGTAGCGCTGGGGCAAGTTTGACTGAGGTTATCCTGCTAAAATCAATCTTCAAAAATCAGATGATTGCAGCATTTCTCGTGGTAATTTTGAGTATGGCTATCGGAGCTGGCTTCCTATATAGCGTGATTTTTGGTTAATCAAACCAGGTAAAAAGCAACAACTCGTACTACAGGTGCTGAGTTGTTGCTTTTTACCTTAGCCTGTTCAAGAGGATTCAATAAAAGCAACGTTTGCTAAGATTCAACCTGCTACCAATCTTTGCCGATAAGCCTTCCATACTCGGTATCATTGCGTATACCGCCATAATGAAAAAGATTGAACCAAGCAGATCAACTGGGCGATGCATTCCCAACCATAGACGACTGTAGGCAACACCTAATGCCCAACACATTAAGACAGCCGTCATTGCATAGCGTTTCTGTTCAATAAATAGACCACCAAAAAATGCCACACATATTGCAGCAAAGATAGTATGCCCTGAAGGAAATGAATAATCTGTTTCCCCCATCCAATGCTGCGTGCGCCAGTGACTCACATTCTCAGACACAGTCGTAATCACACTCTCTCGCTGCTCACTAGAGAGTTGATAGAAGTGATCGGGGGTTGGTATCAGTAGTTGATGTGACAAAAGAGCCGTGTAAGGGCGAGGGCTTTCCGTTAAATGCTTCAATCCTGTTTTTGCAGCAAAACCTATCATTAAAATTAACGCGAGTTGAATGAGTTTGCCCAATTGTTGCTTTGGTGTCATTTTCAGAGTAGTGCCAGCAGCCACTAAAATAGCAAGCGTAACCAAAAAACCACTACTACCAGCCGAGTTTGTCAGCAAAGTAAACATAGCGCCTTCAAAATCTGACACTGATGCCAATAGTTCAATGTGGCTAACCAGCAGCGTCATTGGCGCAATACCCAATAACAATAGCACCAACAACACTAACCCATTACGTTTGGCTTGTAGGGAATTTTTCATAACCATCATCTCATTCAATAAGGCTATCATGCGGTGCCTAGACTGTTGTTCAAAAAGTTAAGGCACGCAAAAGGCTAAACCTGTTAATAATCAACAGGCTGCTTGACAAAGAAATGTAGGCAAAGGAGGAGTACCTTTGTCACCTGAGACTGCTAATACTAACCGACCGTGACTATTAACATTATCAAGTTGATGTCAATTTGGTGAAAAAATGTTCCTCTGTATCGCAAAAAATACAGAAGTATACCCAAGAAACTTGAAGATGCAGGTTGGCGGCAAGTGAGAAAGTCCCCTGAGTATAAGTGAACTATGTGATTGGGGCGCACGAATACAGCCAACACCGCTGCAACTTCAAGTATGACGGGTATATAACTTCCAAGACGAAGTCTTGGGTTGTAAGCGCTTAAAACTCATCCCCATACTCCAAAGGAAAGCTAGAAAAGCAGCTTTTTTCTTAGTTCCTGCCGTGTTAACTCAATTTATTCTTACTGAGTTAACGCATAGAAATGATGAACAGGACCATGCCCCGAACCAATATTCAATTGATCAGCGTGCTCTATTGCCGATGAGATATACACTTTGGCTTTTTCAACCGCAGCTAGTAACGGCTCACCTTGAGCAAGATACGAAGCAATAGCAGAAGATAAAGTGCAACCCGTGCCATGCGTATTATTGGTATTCACTCGTTTGGCTCGTATGACCTGAATCGATTTTTCTTCTATTAACAAATCATTGCTAAATGGATTGCCTTCCAAGTGACCACCTTTGAGCAATACAGCTTTGGCGCCCAGAGCGCGCAAATCAGCAATCATAAATCCCATCTGCGCTTCGATTATTGGAACATTGCATTGAATAAGCGCTGCACCTTCAGACAAGTTGGGGGTAATCAGATCAGCCAATGGCAACAAACGCTCTTTCATGGTCGCAATTGCCTCTGCCTTAAGCAGCATATCGCCGCTGGTTGCAACCATCACAGGATCAACCACCAAAAACTTCGGTCGATACTGCTCAATTTTGTCCGCGACTACATTGATAATGCCACTGTCCGCCAACATACCGACTTTAACCGCAACCACATTGAGATCGCTAAAAACAGCATCAAGTTGCTTGGCTATGTGCTCAACAGGAATAGGGAAAATAGCTGAAACACCGAGTGTGTTTTGTGCCGTAATAGCCGTAATGGCAGAACAAGCGTATCCACCAGTAGCAGAGATTGTTTTGATGTCGGCTTGAATGCCTGCGCCGCCGCCACTGTCTGAACCGGCGATGGTCAAAATAATGGGAGTTGCATGTGAAGGTTGATAAATCATGTTGTGTCACTCCTACTCGCAACGTAAGGAACTGACTCAACCTAGGAAAACCAACTTCGCAGTAAGGTGAGTATTACTGGAAAGGATCAATCGATACCAGCAATTATAGTTCCCTACGTCAGTGTTAACTGAATCAGGTTCAACGGGTCTCGCGTAGCGATCTCAGCCTCATGGCCCCCCGACTATGTAGCGGGAATAGTAACAACAATTGTTGTCCGATGGGATGAAAAAATGCCTGCTTTGTGAAAGCAGGCATTTCTAGCATGGAAGCTTAGTTAAGCAAGGCTAAGCATTCTTAAGCGCAACGGAACGCCCTAGAATACCCAAGGTCGTGCCATTATGGAGTAACGCACTCATCGTTGGATTCAACATGCCCAACGCTGCTGCTAACATGATTCCACTGTTGACATATTCTGCTATCTTGATGTTCTGATTAATCATCTTCATCGCGATATTAGCAAGTTGCACAGTATGGGAGACACCTAACAACTTATCTTGCAGCAGAACCACATCCGCAGCCTGACGAGCAAGCTCTGTACCACGACACATGGCAACACCAACATCCGCTTTTGTTAGGGCTGGAGCATCATTCACTCCATCACCAACAAACATGACGTTGTGACCATTTTGCTGAAGCTCTTCAATGATCGCTGATTTGCTTTTTGGTGACGCCTCAGCAAAGACTCGATCAAGTTGCAATTCATCTCCCAACATATGAGCTTTGTATGCGCTATCACCAGAGATCATCACTAAATGCTTGATCCCCAAATGACGCAAATCAGCCAAGGTTTGATGAACATCTTCACGCAAATGATCACGTAGACCAATCATGCCAATGAGTTTTTTCTTTGATGATATAAAGATCAAGTGACGACCGATCTCTTCATAATGGCGGATATCTTCTTCAACTTCAGTAAAGTCAACCTGCTCATGTACTTCTAAGAAATGTCGGCTACCCATCACCAAACAGTGGCCATTCAACGTGCTTCTTAAGCCGTGAGCAATCACATATTCCACTTCACCGTGCTCAATATGTGGTAACTGATGATTTTGCGCCGCATCAACCACCGCTTGTGATAGTGGATGATTACTGTGCTCTTCTACTGAAGCCGCCATTGCGAGTAAATCACGTGCGCTATTTTTTGGGCATAGCGGTATCACATCAGTGACTTCCATATCCCCATAAGTAAGCGTACCTGTTTTGTCGAACACGCAAGTATCAATTTTTGCCAACTTTTCAATCGCACTACCGCCTTTAAACAAGATTCCTTGTTGCGCAGCGCGATACATAATTGACTTAAAAGTGACTGGCGTACTGAGTTTTAGCGCACATGAATAATCCACCAAAAAAACAGACGCAACTCGATTAAGGTCTTGCGTTAAAGCAAATACCGCTGCGCCAATCCCCAAAGTGATCTTGACTCTGCGATCCGCCATATCTTGAGTAACTTGCTGAGTTTCACTTTTCTCACTTAAAGAGTCGTAAATCAATTTTGCGATTTTAGCGGTTGTTGCTTCACTGCCAATTTTGTCTACGCGAACCTTAATGCTTCCATCGTGGACGCTAGTACCAGAATAGACAACAGCATCAAGCTCACGCCTCACTGGTACATTTTCACCAGTGAGCGTAGATTGATTGATCAATGCAGCACCTTCGATTACCACACCATCAATTGGAATGGCACTACCCGGTGTTAACTCAATGATGTCATTTGGTACTAGTTCATTAGAGTTTACTTGCAGCTTAGAGCCATCAGCCTTCACGACCCAAACTAAGCAGTCTTGTGGGTGCATTAAATCTGCCAACAATTGATCGCTATTGCGGCTGGTTTTCTGCTCCATATATTCGCCAAGACTAATTAGGCTTTGTGTCATCATCGCAGTGCGGTAATCGCCACGCCAAGCAGATAAACCCACAGCAATAGCATCTAACACTTCAACAGATACACGCTTATCTTTTAGCTCACTGACACCTTCTAACAATGTCGGTGCGATTAAAGTTGCCGTCGTTACTGCCCCCCATTTGTTAGGGAGGAATACCGCAGCTAACGTTCCAATAACATTCATGGCAATATCACCACGCGTGTATTGATGCTCACTGTCATGGGTTTCTGCGTGAGAGAAATCAAGCTGCGCTAAGCGCGATTCGAGCACTTTTCGACTCAATATCGTTTGGTCGTACTCAATCACAACTGAACAAGCCACCTCGTTGACTCTTACATCTCGAATACCTTGAATCGCAAGCAAACTGTGCTTGATCCATTCACCGATAGCTTGATGTTCTTTTAACGCAGTAACCTTAAAACGAACCCGTCCTGGAAAGTGATGTTTGACCTGCAAGCCAATCATTCTTCGCCTTTATGTAGATTGCGGTAATACTCTAGCTCTGCTTGGGTATCTTCCAAACGTTCTTTCAACTCTTCCACTTCACCACGCACAGTAGACCAAGCTTTCTCACCTGTTGCCGTCACACCCTGCTGAAACTTTTTATTGCTAATAACGTAAGCAACAGCCGCGCCAGCGACTAAGCCCATGGCAAAATGTGTTTTAGTGTTTTGCTTTTTGTATGGTTGTTCTTGGTTGCCAGCCTGAGCTTGCTGACCGTAATGCGGATAACCATAGTAATACGGGTTATTGTTGTTCATCGTTAGACTCTTCCGATAGCTGATCCACAAGGTAAACCCCTGCAGCACCAACACTTAAAATTGTTAATAAAGAAAGCACTGGTCGACCGGCCATTTTTTCTGCCGCATAGGTCGATGCACCGCTGACGGCTCCAGCTTTCAAAGCAGAAAGTGATGCTTGAGCCACTAAATCATTAGTCGCTAAATCACCCTGTTGATGACGCTGCCAGTTACTTACCAAAGAGGCACTACCACCAGCCATGGCGCCAATAATCATCGCTCGGCTGGCTGCGCTTAGTTTGTCAGATGAATTACTCACGCCGGTTTTACAGCATCATTTTCTAAAGGTTCAACTTGTTCTGGCTCTTGGGTTTCTTGTTGATGGCGTTCAACTGAATCATGAAATCCTTGCTTACCTGCTTCATAAGTGTCGCGGAAAATCTCACCACTAGTGGACACATTCTCTTTGACGTTCTTTGCTGTACTGGTTGCACCATCTTTCACTGCACAACCGCCCGTTTTCAGCATATCGCCAGCACCAGAAACCATGCCCATCAATTTACCGCGTACATTCTCATTACTTAACAATAATGCAGCTGCAGCGCCAACCATTGCGCCTTTCCAAAATTCTTTATCGTTCATTCCAAAACTCCCTAATAATTCTTTAAACATACCTGCGTCTTCACCCAATGCGCCTTCTAACATCGCTTGAGCTTGTTCAAATAGTGCATCGTTTACTTCTTCTTGCCCCTGGCTTTGCTCTTGCGCTGGTGGGTGCATAGAGGGATGCATATGTGGATGTGATTGCCAATGAGGTGGTGGCATCATTGATGGATGGCAGTATCCAGGATGATTCATCCACATTGGGTGGTGCCACATTGGCGGTGGCATGTGTCCCATGTGAGGAGGAAAGTGCGCTTGTCCCATCGATTGAGCGTGATGAGAAAATTGTGGCGGTACCATATGAGGTGGGTAGCCATAAAAACCACCATAAGGTGCTTGTTGGGGATTATCTTGCGCGCTTTGAGCAGAAGCAGTATTTGCTTGCTCTGCATTACCATAACCTTGTGGGTTATTTTCACTCATCCGTTCACTCCATTTAAGTTCAAGCTCTCAGCAATAGCATGACAAGCTTGTTCCGCCTGTTGCTCTGAATCGGAGAACAGCTCTTCAACCCTTTGAGGGCATACTAACGATGCGTCGTACTCAATTAAAATACTGCCAGTAACATGGTTCAGCTTACAGTTTTTGAATGCCGGAATTGATGCGAGGGCACACTCAATATCTTGCACTTTGTATTTAGCCAAATGAGCCACAATACCCATTTTATATTTCAGCCGAACACGCCCAGGAATATGATGGCCAATCACTACCCATTTTCTAAGTTTTAAGGCCGTAGATATGTGTTGTTTCATACAAAAAATATATCGAACTTCCTCAATATCACCACGTTAAATATGGTGATATTGCGGACTGCGTTAAGTTTTTTTGCGATCAACCTTATAGAATGCTATCTTTTGAAAATAGTAATTATTATCATTTTCATTGGGATTGTTATGAACACTTACATTCACACTACAAATCAAAGAGTTAGAGTTCGTTCTGATTTTATAAAAGAGAATGATAATGAAGTGTCGTTATTGATATCTCAACTTGAGAAAATAGATGCTATTACAAGTGTGAAATATAAAAAATACGCAGGCTCGGTTGCGATTACCTTCGATGAAAACGAACTGGATAGCGATAGTGTATTAGAAATTTTAGAAGGTCATGGGTGGCTACGCAGTAATCCAAAACCGTCTTTTATTGAGAACGCCGTCGTAAGTGGAACCAAGACATTTGCGAAAGGCATGGCAGGAGTTGCCCTATCTCGTCTAGTTGGTCCTTCAATCAGCAGGGTAATAATGAGCTTATAATCGGACCGCTAAGCTGACATTTTCAGTTTTTTCGCCGCACACTTACATACCCCATGACTTAATGCGGGGCAGCGCTTGCAAGGTGGGGACTTAAATGGAAGATGAACAATAGATTTAACACTAGGTCGCATATTTGCGTCCTTTTTTATATCTGCACTTTTGGCTGAAGGGCGAATAACCGAAGCCGTCTCCCCTCCGTCAAACCAAGATAAAACTGGGTTGAAGGGTGCTGCGAGTTCACTAGCGACATTAACAAGTGTTTGTTGAGATATTTGCTTAAACTCAGATTTCCAATAAGACGATCTAGGATTGTTTTGCTGTTCTTCTTCGGCTCTGGCTAGTGGTAATGCTTGCAATTGCTTTAAGGATTTAGACGGAGCCTTAGATACGTTTTTTTTCAACTTCTTTAAAGCGTGCTTTGCGCCCATATAGTGCTCTTTTACCATTAGCAGAATTGGATAATGAATAGCGAGACTACCAGTAATGCGATTAAAAATACATCTTATTTACATTTGAATTACTAGCTTTTATTAATAAAATAAATCATGCTTTTATAATTAAATCGTCAACCCGAGCTTTGAGCATGTAACGTTATGCTCTATGCTTATTTTCATAATTATTCGTTATCTAAGCTAGTTTATGTATGCTAAACCCTTTATGGCTCAAAACATTTGTCACTCTCATTGAAACGGGACACTTTACTCGCACTGCAGAAAAGCTGTTTATGACACAGCCTGGCGTCAGCCAGCACGTCAAAAAACTTGAGAATGTCTGTGGTTATCCACTAATAGAACGCAATAACAAAAGCTTCGATATTACCCCCCAAGGTCAAATCATTTACGATTATGCAAAAGAATTGCAGCTACGCGAATCTCACCTTATTGGCAGCTTACAACCCGATTCTCCATTTAAAGGGACGGTTAAACTAGCCTGTTCGGGGTCATTAGCGTTACTTCTCTACCCTCCTTTACTAGATTTACAATGTAAACATCGCGACCTAGTTACTCACATCGAAGCTGCACCTAAGCGAAAAGTGCTCGCTGATATTCTCACAGGAGAAGCTGACATAGGCATCGTCGCTAGCAAACCTTCAGATAAACGCCTGTTAGTTCAAAAGCTTAGTATTGAGCCTTTATGTCTGATGCTCCCCGCCTCGGTTAATGTTGCCAATATTAATCTAGAAAAATTGCAGCAGCTTGGGATAATCACTCATCCAGATGTGGGGAATTGTTGGGCTTTGTATTGCGATAACTGTGATGAGGATTGGCTTGCAGACATTCGTTTCGACAAACTACCCGTCTCGGGGTATGTGAATCAGTTAAGTCAGATTTTGTTACCTGTATCCAAAGGGTTGGGCTTTACAGTTTTACCGTTGAGTGCGTTACAAAATTTTCCTGATAAGGAAAATATTACTGTTTACCAAGCAAAGAATGAAGTATCTGAAATGCTCTATTTAATCACCAAACAACGAGCGAGTATGCCACTGAGATTTACAACTATCATTGAACAGATTAAGTGCGTATTGTTACGTCAAGATAGCCAAACAAACAGCTAACATTACCTGCAAAATATTCTACGTCCAAAAAATGAAAAAGAGCCGTTAGGCTCTCTTTTCATACACACTGGCAATTATGCTTCTAGCACGTCTTGTCCTGTTACCTCTGAAAGAAGTAATGCGTCATAGGTATCGACATGAAGCCCCATCATGGGTAACCCATGGTGACATACCCAAGAGCAAAAAAACACGCCTATAGCGATTGCTATAAATGCTAAAACTAACATTGCGTTACCTCTCATTGGCTCTGTAGATAACACCAATTTACGCCCAGCCTAAACACTAGTCAATCAGGTGAATAACAAAATCGATACAAGGTCACAAAATACATGCCAAAAACCAATCCGCTCTGCGATGGTTATTCATTCAATTCTATAGGCTTAGAAACGAATCACATTTCCCTACATAAACATGACATTCATCACGCATCAATGCCCGTCATCATTGACGTGGCAGATAGAATAACTTGGCATTAAACATGCCTTATACAATAAACAGGAAAGAAGCACGTTAAATATATGTTTTATTTACATTTAATTTTAGTGGTATTTTCTTTACGTTTTTTTGTCACTAAGATTATAGTGAGATGTCAGCCATATTAAGAGTTAAAGACAACAGAATTTCGGCACAAAAATGTGATCAAAGTCCTAGCTATACAAACAAAACGAGGCTACATTCGAATAGTTCATGAGGAACTGTATTCACATATGCTCATATCCGAGTAAGAATTAAGTGAGGAAATGTCATGAAGAAAATGAGAAAAGCACAATTACACCGTATTCGTGTTCAATACTGGAAAGAAGTAAGTAAACAAGAAACGAAAACACAGTAAAGTGCAAATTTGCAACGTCTAAGCTGGCTCTTTAGCCAGCTTTAGTTCTTTTTGGAGAACTATAATTTCCCCCTATATAGTCCGACAGAGTTTATGCTTCAAGCGATGAACCACTTAGCTCGATAATCTTCTAATTTTTTAGTTACGCCACTTTGTCGTTCGTCGGGACTATTCCTGCCAATTCTTGCAAAATGCTTAACGTTGACTTAGCAAATATATGCTTGTCTTTCCACCCCACTAGCTGAACCATAGCCACTTTACCTGACATTAAACTTTGACGAATAATTCGGCTGACCATGTGCACCTCCAAATGACGCTCAGAGCCTAAATATGACTGAGGGCATAATGAAGCGAGATCAATATTCAGTACCACCTGATCACAATGCGCAAGGTAACTGGTAAGCTGTTCTTTGACATAAAAGCGATGTTCAAACTGACATTCAGACAGCGTCAACCAGTCACAACCCAGATCTTCGGCATACTCTAGAGTTTTGTCATTCTGACGAGCACCATTAATGCCCATACAGAATAAGTGCAATTCACTAAACCGCGCTAAAGCAAAGTGATACGCCGAGCCCAGTTCTGGCTCCAATGTTGGACTGATTTCAAATTGACTACCTATATGAATAATGCCCAACGCTTTGCCGCTATTAAGCAATGGTAATGCGTGGAGTACCCCTTCTGTACAATTGCTAAACACGACGGGAAGCGTGTTCGAACCAAGGTAACGATTTAGATTTAGCTGGTAGTGCCCTATCATCTGTTCTGACAGCATATAGTGACCGCCATTTAACCAACGGCTATGTTCTTGTTCAGCCAGCCAATCGAAGACATCCTGTAAGCTTTGATCAGCCATTTCGAACTCAACCTGCTTCATTGGCTTGATTGATTGAGCAATACTCATCAATACCATTGAAAAAGCAGAAGAACTGATACTATTGCGAGTTTTGTTACGTCGAAATAAGCCGAACATATGCATTACCTTTCTGGGGGCAGAGCCCTAGCCGCTTGAAGAACGTGAAGGATTATCCGTTGTTGATTTTGTTGAACACGATGTGCCGGTGCCATTACGGAGATTGCACCAACGAGTTTTGACCCTTTCATTACTGGTGCACTGATACCAGATACACCAGGGTCAATCTCAGATGTACTAAATGCATAGCCTTGCGCACGAATCACATCAAGATTCTCGTGCCACTCATTGATTCGGTGTGCTTCACCAAAATAACGCAAAATCTTGTCTCGGCGTTGATTTGGCATGAATGCCAACATCACTTTTGACGAAGCTCCTCTCAATAGTGGTTGGCTTTGTCCTTGTACATAACTACAGCGCAGTGCTTGCATACTCTCTTTCCTGCTTACACATAGTGCTCGATAGCCCACCGGTACCATGTAGGCGGCCATTTCGCCAGTCTGTTTTTGAAGGCGGTTAAGTACGGCATCAACCGCATCCAATTCATGTTGGCTCGTCTCGTAACTGCGCATTAGTAGCAAAGCAGCCGGACCGATGATCAAAGTCTTGTCGCTTGGACTCTCTTCAATCAAATTCCATTCTTTCAGTAACTTTAGGTGACGATAAAGACTGCTTATCGGCGTCCCTAATAGATCGCTGAGTGTCTTAGCTGTTACAGGCTCATCGTTCACCGCAACTTGCATAAGCAGTTGTAGTAATTTTTCGTTGACCTGACCGGAGTTCTGCTTCATCGAATTCACACTGACGTTTTAACGCCTCTAGTTAGATTGACCAAATTGTATTCCTAAAAGGTGGGAATTTATAAACACAAAGAACCATTCATTCTCACATGGTAAGAATAATTGGTTTTTTATTGTCTCACAATAAGTTAGGTAAAATTGGTTTAAAAAGCGATGTAGGTTTAAAGGTGAGCATGCTGTAATGCTAGGTTTGCACAGCATGAAATGACAGAAAGGCTGTACGATGTTCTATCTAGGCGACATTCTCATCCGAGTAATGACATAATTCTTGATTAGCGAGAAAGCTGTGTTCTTTCTTTCAAAAAAATTGACGTACAATTTCACTGGCTAGAAATCTTCCTCCAGCATTTCCTCATCAAGCATTGAAGTACAGTTAATATTGTACTGATCGTAAGAAAAAACGGCGGCGCCATGAACGCGTTTAGTTGTAACTTTGTCTTCTCCATATTGGATTATTACTCGCGTGTATACTTTTTTGCTCGCTTGGATGGTATTTTCACGCAATAAACGATCGAACTCTTCAACATGTGCATCTCGCGCTAGTTTGATTCTCTCTAAATTAGCACTCGCCGCGACTTTACTATGCCCGATTAGGTCTTCTTCTTCTTCTGTGCGATCAGCTTTAGGTCGTTTCTTAAATTCAAGTTCTTGCCTCACGACATTCATAGTGGCTTCTTGAGCCAGTTGATAATGTTCACGATACTTACTTTGACGATCTTTATGCATTTTATAACGAGCAAAACCATGCACATAGGTTGCGGTGTCACCTTCCACTCCCAAGTTAACACAGGCAACCTTACCGCCAACTTTAGCATGACCACCACTTAAGGTGCCTTGTCGACCCGTTTTGTCTGAGATAGTGAGATTGTTACCACAGCGAATTTCATTGTTCATACAATGAATCGCGAGTTCGATATTATGTCCAGCTTGCAGTTCAGCAAACTGCGCGTAATTTGCTTTAATCGTTCCGCCAGCTTTAAGTACGCAAGACTTTTTTTGGTTGTCAGAAACGTTATGACCAATAATACCTTTGGCTACTTCAATATCACCTTGTGCCTGAATGTTCGCCGATTCAACAAAACCACCGATAGTGATATTGCCTGTGGCTCGCACCATCATATCAGACTCAACATTACCTTTAACCAGTACATTACCTTTGAACTTTACATGCCCAGTGGCGACACCGATTGAATCCAAAACAAGTACATCATCCACATCGACACTGAACTCATGTAAAATTGGCATTCCGGTTAATGTCGCGATAAGAACATTAGGATCTTTCTCGGATATAGCGGATCCCTTACCCTCTTTAAGAAGCAGATCTTTTCCGTCACCTGCAGGAATCTCTTTTCCTTGCACAGTCAAGCCGGGCTCTCCAAGTGTTGGTGGTATTCGACGCATCAAAGGTTGCCCTTTGGCAACACTCACGGTATCACCAAGGTTAAGCATATCCACTTTACCGGTTTCATCTTCTACTGGGGCAAGTACTTGTTTAGTTATATCTTTTACGAGGGGAATGAATTGGGCATCTTTGCCTTCCACAGGTCGTCTTCCGGTGGCGATTGGTTGAGTAAATTGTTTACCCGGTTTGAGCTGAGCGCTCACTACTAATACTTTTTTTAACGCGAGTTTGTTAATACCTTTGGTAATGGAACCACTAGCCAAAGCATGTACAAGCTGGGGACCACTCAGTGGTTTTCCGCCGTAGGCACCAGTCACCACCATACTGGCTAACATATCGTTTTCTGATATGACGAGTTCTACTGTCGCATCCAATTTCTCGGCAATCACAATACCCTGAAAAGATTCGGATTTACCTTCTTTTCCAAGGGTGATAAAACGCAGTACTTCCTCTTCATAAACAAAGTAAAGTTCAGCCTCGAGAGCCGCAATAGCCTCAGTCAGCCCGTCATAATCAAAATCTCGCGGCAGCAACATTTCGTTAGGAAGTATAGCAATCACTTGTTTCTTATCATCAGACAGAGATACGATCTCTTTCCACATGCTTCACCTACTTTGGAATTAACCTTGTAAGCAGTGTATCTAAGTTCACCTGATATAAGTATGAAAGCGCTAGCATTTTCCGGCTTATGTCGAGTAATTTTCTCTCAATTAAGCAACAAAATGTGTATCAAATGTGCGAATGTTGTACATATTACAATGAAATGATGGAATTAATATCACCCTAGTTGCAGTGTGTTTCTTTGCTTTATGCGAGGAATTATTGAACACCCAAATAACTATATTTACCGCTGAAGCGATCACGTCAGCGACAATTAAAAGACTAGAATTGGGCACCGTTTAGCAAACCTGACGTTATAAATTTCTGGTTCTTAAGTAAGTAATCGATATCCGCCAAATAACTTAAATGATGTCCATTCTCTATATCGCTAATGAATTTTTCATTTCCTTGCTTCGATTGTTGCTGCATATAGTCAACCAGAGCATTCAATCTTTCGACCATATTTGTAACGAGTTGACATCGTTGCTCGGCAGTTGCACCATAAGCGTCACAAAATTTTATGGCCCTGTCCGTTTGCTGGTGAAGATCACCCAATGCATCGATTGAATCCGTTTTGAATGGCGCCCAACAATAAATCGAATAAGCTAAATCCCATATTCTTGGCGCTGGATGCGCAGTATCAAAATCGAATACTCCTGTCACAACTTCACCATCAAGGGTAACGTTATAAGGCGTAAAATCACCATGGCATATAACTTCTTGTGGCTCTCTTTCAGGCAGCATCCATAGCAATGCTTGAAACCGATTTTCAGCCAGAAAGTCGCTCGATACATCATGTAATACGCGCAAAATCTTTGCCGCAGAAAGTAAAGCTACATCACTCGCAATTGCTCCTCGCAACGGATAGTTGTAAGTATCCCCTTTCACAAAGGTCAGCACTTCTTTATCACCATCTTCGATCGCGATAAATTGAGGGCAGCCTATCACACCATTATTTTTATAGTGGTCCAATAATTGATGAACCGAATTAGACCAAGGATTTAAAGGTCTAACGACAAATTCACCCCTTTTGAAAATGACACCTTCACGTCCACCTGACAGGTTTTCCATTTTTATTCCTATTAAAGCATTCCAACAATAGACAATTTATCTAGATTTACAATGTAAAGCTGTAGGGTCTTGTTGCAACGACCGTGTGCATTTCTATTTCTGACGGATAAAATGGTTTTTAACCAAACTGTCTACATATCGCGTTGAAGATAGATGTTTGAATTGTAACGGAGCGACAAGATCAGCAAACAATGGGATTCCGCCACCAAGAACGATGGGAATAGTGGTGATGATCAATTCGTCAATAAGATCTTTTTTTAAGAAACCTTGGATCGTCTTTCCTCCATCAATATACAAGCGATTAAGCCCTCGCCTGTTTAGCTGCTCAACGATATCTTCAATCTCTCCGTTAATCAAAAAAGCCTTTTCTTGGTATCCTTCCGGTACTGATTTCATTGTATTGCTCAATACGTAGACTGGTTTGGTATAGGGCCATTCACAATCAAAACTCACGACCATTTCAAATGTGTTCCTTCCCATGACTAAAGCATCGATATCACTCATAAAGTCAGCAAAGCCGAAATCGGAACCTTCAGGATTCGGAATGCTGTGCAGCCAGTCAATTTGATTATTTTTATCTGCAATATAGCCATCGAGACTTGTTGCAATATAGACGATATTTGACATGAGATTTCTCCAGTTAATACCCTGTTTCTTTAAAATGGGTACTGCTTGAAATATTGATTCAATAGCACTAGTGACGCTTTAGGTATAAAAATAGTAACAGCACTCGATTGTCGTGCAATCGGGATATATTCAAAACTATAGCGGGCCAACATCATAAATCTCGACACATTGCTTATAGAACCAAGAAATCGCTGGTCCCAACTGCTGATTTTTACGCGTCACTCGATCAACGTGAAGCAAAAAGTTTTTCTCTTCAGCATCAAGCTTGATCACTTCTAGCGAATCTCGCCCTGCAATAAGGTGATTAGGCACAATACCCCAACAATGCTGTAATTCAAGGATACTCAACAGCACATTGATTTGATTAGTCTTAGTAATGTTTGAGGTCAATTTGATATCGAGCAGACCAGAATTTTCTAGCAAAGATACTTGCATATAGGTCGACAAGTCGCTTGGTTTTACCGACTCTTTACAAAGCAATGGATGTGAGTTTCTTACAGCAATCGACATCGGTAAGTAGCCAACCAATCCTAATTCAACCTCAGTAAGGTTAAAACTATCCCATATTTTAAGCCCTATCGACGCTTCATTATCCGATACTAGTTGAGCGACATATTTATTTTCCACTACTTGAATAATCAGTTCAGTGTGAGGAAAACGCTGATAGAACTGATTGATGACATTGTAAAAATTGGATGTTAGCAATAAGTCACAGATCACTATTGTCACGCAGTCTTCAACACCTGCATTTAGCGCATTTACCATTGCCTTAACATTGTTAGCGTGGGAAAGCAGATCCTGCGCATGTGAGTACAGCAACTTACCATTAGCCGTGAGTGTAGGTGCGCGTGTAGATCGATCAAAAATGTCAATTCCTGTATCGACCTCTAAATTCGCAATAGTTGTGCTGACGGCCGATTGAGCTTTACCTAGCCTCCTAGCGGCGCTAGAGAATGAACCACATTCGACGCACAGTATAAGTGTTTCAAGTTGTTGAAGGTTGAACATACAAAGTATCAAATAATCAGATAGTAACTAACTGTAACTTATCCAAAACTCAGATGATACTAGCTACCTCAAACCAATAGCAGTAAAGGTTACTACCATGAAAAATAGTGCATCTAATCAATCCAGTGATACCCAAGCAGAATTGAAAGCACTTAGAGAGCGCTTACGTCAAAACAGCCAAACGATGCAAACATCTGCATCCAAAGCGAGTTCACAGGAATTGTTGTCGTTAGTTATTAAAAGTACCGCTACTTTCGAGAAAAACTAACCCTGAGATGTTCTTGAAACAATCTTGGCGTTGCTGATTTAGAACACCGCAGTAAGACCAACAGTGCAAGACGGTTGTCTTACTGTGTTTTATTCACCAAAGCTATACTGTCGTTTTATCTCTACAACTTGAACCAAATAGGACTGATACCATTTTTCTCTGCCAAGTTGTTGCGCAGTAGCATGTTTACTGTCGTTGTGCCAATTACGAATATCCTCTTCGTTATTCCAATAGGATATTGCGATTTCTTGCTCTCCCTCTGTTACCGCTATAAAGTCTTGGCAATGGTATTTATCGAAAGCTAATTCGCGCATAGTACCGACCATGTTGCCATATTCAGCATCTTGCTCGCCAGTTTTTGCCCTAAAAATCACAGCAAACACACACTCCTCCTTGTCATTGATTCCATTAAATTCAAGACCACATTTAGCTTTATCATAAGATAGTAAATCACTGCCGGCTCAGCAACAGATTAACTCCGGAAGCTGTGAGAAAAATTGCACATGCTTTATTGAATATTTTGGCCATTTTTGGCTTGGAAAACCAATGCCTTAAATACAGACCAAAAATGGCGTAAATGCTGATCGTCAGTGTTTCAAGCAGTAAAAATGTAGTACCCAGTGCAAAAAACTGCTTGTCGATATCAATTGCAGGGTCGATAAATTGCGGAAGAAATGCCGTAAAAATAAGAATTGCTTTGGGATTTCCTGCCGCCAAAGTAAATTCCTGTCGAACGAGGGCAAATAGGCTTAAAGACTGGAGAACAGAAGAGATCGGACTTGCTGCCGAGCGCCAAAGGTTAAAAGCGATCCATATAAGATAAATTGCACCACATAGTTTTATTGCCAAGAATAAGGTTTCAGAGGCATATAGAACCATGGCTAAGCCTGAAGCGGTCAACGATATCATTACGCTAAACGCAGCGATTCTCCCCATTCCAGCCAGCAGTGCCACTTTAAATCCATAACAACGCGCATTGTTCATCGCCAATAAATTATTGGGTCCCGGAGTCATATTTAAAGCAAAACACGCCGGTATAAAAAATAATAACGTCCAAAATTCCAAACCAACTTCCTTGTTGTCTGATTTTACATTGTAAATCGTATACCTTAAGACAAACGACCTAAGTGGTCATTCGCCAATTGTCCCTCAACACGGCGAGCACAACGGTATCCCACCATTTGTTTTTGAAGTATCTATGCTGGCAAAAATATCCTTCTTGCTTCATACCTAATGACTCACACAGTCTGATGGCTGGTCTATTCTTACTGATGGTTTCCGCATACATCCTATGTACACCAAGATCCATAAATCCGTAATCAGCCAATGCGCGAGCCGCTTCAAAAATAAGCCCTCTTCCCTGGTATGCACGAGACAGACCGCACCCGATTGAAGCTTGCTTGTCATTTTCCAAACGTAAACAAACCGTACCTATAAATTTCTCAGTTACTTTATGCTCAATGGCTAATTGATAGTTACGTCTTGGTTTTTCGTTTGCTTGATGGATAAAGAGTTGTGTCAGATGGCGATATTTTTCGGCGTCGCAATCCTCTTCGCTATAGAAGCGTTGATACTTTGCATCTTGAGACAACTCGACAAATGCCGTTTGATCTTCCATTTGCATATCACGCAAGATGAGATGCTTGGTTTCTATCTTAAACATCCACTCCCCTATTCAGATTGGCACATTAAACTGCTTGAAAGTAAAACTGCCCCAAAAGTACCACGCCTTCTCAGCGTGTCTATTGAAACTATGCCAGCTTTTCAACTACGTCGCAATTGAGCCAACAAAAGTTAAGCAGCATAAAATGGCCCATTCTTATGATGGAAAAAGCGATATGTATGCTGCTTTAATTTTACAGTGTAATATTGGCGGGGGGACAAAAATGCTGTTATGGATAAATTGGAACACCGCTTTCACTTACGGCGACCAATTTACAATGTAAATATTAACGAGAGCTTGGGAAGCGATGAGGGGCATCAAACCGGTAAGTTGCCGTAGCTTGCTTACCCTGTTTTGAATAGTGAAGCGAATCACAAAGTTCCGTGGCAAGAACGATACCTCGACCGTAGGTTAAACCATTAGATTTTTCTTTGGGATGAGAGCGATAATCAAACCCCTCACCATTATGCTCTAATGTCATTATTAAACGCTGTTCCAAAGGTATGTAATCAATATCTAGCTTTAACCATGCTTCGTTGTTCAATTGAGCCAGCCTTTCTTCCCTTTTTTGATAAAACAAAAAGAAACCTTCAGGCTGTTCTTTGATCGCGCTATCCATGCCTAATAAACCATGATCGATAGCATTAGTCACCAGCTCCGATAGAATTGAACAAACCAGATCCAGATGTGGGCTGCCAAAAATAATCCCTGCCAGATAGCGACGGATATCACTCAACAAACTAGCTTTGCGAATCACATCAGCTTGAAAGTGCAACCTAGATTGTATCGGTAAAGTACTCACAAAATCCTCTAGTTTTACTTCAACTGCACTTTTATCGCTTGAAATTGGAAACTCCATTGCCAGTATAGATAGGTCATCATCGGCATTCTTATAGGCATACTCACGTACAGATTGATACAACGTCGGTATCGCAAATTTACCTGCCTGTAATACCGCTTCTAAGCGAGACTGCCCAAATGATTCTCCGAGCTCATTGACAGCTTCGATTAGACCATCTGTATAAGCAATAATCCTCTGATGAGGCTCAAGTTTTAAATGCATTAAGTTTGCTTCAAATTCTTTAGGGCCTAATACCCCTAAAGGCATATGCTTCGATTCAAGCCTTTGCGAAATTGTCCCATCTGGGTCGAGAATATACGCATCCGGTAACCCACCGCCCCACCAAGACACTTCAAGTCCATTGGCTCGAATCTCGAAAATACTTGCAGCTAGCATCATCCCCGTAGGAAGAAAACGATTCAGGACTTCGTTGATCTCTGCCACTATCTCACCGACAGCCAAACCTTTCACTGCCATCGAAAAGAAAGCGCGAGTTGCTGGAATTGCCGAAATAGCGGCAGGCAAACCATGCCCCGTAGCGTCCGCTATCATCACATAGACGCCGCCATGTGGTCGATTTGCAACAACAATAAGATCGCCATTAAAAATGGTCGATGGTGTCGATATATAATCAATACCGTAGACATGTTTCACTTGGTCGCTCATCTCATCTTTCAAGTTTGAAAAAATCGATTCGGCTATGGCATAGTCATATCTTACTTGTTCATGAAACAAACTTAATTCATCGCGTTGTGCCATCACTTCATTGTGCATGGTAACAATACGATGGTGCGCTTGGACTTTAGCAAGCAGCACGCTGCTTTCGACTGGTTTAAGGACGAAATCATCGCCCAATGCAAGGCAGCGCTCAAACGAATCGTGATCGTCCAACACAGTAAGGAAGATGATTGCAATATGCTGTTCAGGAAAAGATTGCCGGATTTGCTGCGCCGTCATGAAGCCATTTTGCTCCGGCATCATGACATCCAACAATACAATGTCAGGTAGGTTCTGCATTTTACTCATCGCTCTAACAGCATCTCTACCACTCTCAAAAGTATCGATTCGAGATGTGATATGACTGAGCATCAATCGACACAATTCTCTATTTGTTGCTTGGTCGTCAATAATCATGATTCGCATACTAGAGCCTTATTCAATCCTGAACTTTTTATCGAATCGAGAGATCGCGAGAATCTTACGTACCTGCGGCAGAGTGTTAACTAATTTTATCGCTCCGTCATTGTGTTCCAAATAGTTCTGCATATTAATTAATATGCCTAAGCCAGCACTGTCAATGTAATCAACTTTGCGTAAATCTATAGTAAATTGATAGTCACGCTTGTCGGAATAGCAGCGTTTAAACTCGTGAATTAAATTGAAGCCAAAGGCTCCTTTTACAAAGATGATTATTTGCTTCGACTCCGTATTAACTTCGGCCCTTACAGACATGACTCTTCCCCCCTTTAGGCTGCCAAAACGGCAAGTACTTGAAGGTTGGTTTCATCAAACCTAACCAAGTGAAATTAATTGCTTATTGATGAGTGTAGGAAGAAATTACTATTACGCAAACCTTCAATACAAGAATATGCCGTACGGTAGACGCTTGTTATGACATGTCAAAATTCACAAGGGCAATTTAAGAAAGCGACCACGTTGCACTGAATCATTTGAGGACAGAGACGTCCTGATAGATAGGATAGTCGGTAATTTGTTTTAAAATTTACAGTGTAAACTCTCACTGTGTTTACACTGTAAATTGACATTATAACCGTTCAAGAACTTGGGACACCTGTTTACGCATTACAACTTCTAGCTGTTTACGACCGGTTAAACCAAACTCACTAGCACATTCGCTCCAACTCCATTGCTGCACAGCTTTTCTAAACAGCAATGCAAAATCTTTATTCAGCCCGACTAGCCAAACCGCTCTTTCAATAATCGGCGCCACATTCTCATAGTTTGTCCCGCCAAGGGAATAACTGCTCAATAGTCGTATTTCAATTGGTTGCATCTTTTGCTGTGTCCCTTTGACCGAGTCAGCTAGACAACACATCAAATCTATGTCGAGATCTCGAAAAATCTGTTTAGAATGATAATTCAAACCTGAAGACAATAGATTAACCCCACGCTCAATCCAGTCTGCATCACCATCAACCATAATCAATGAGTGACAACCACTGGCTTGATCTCTCGTACTACCCAGCTTAATTGCTTGATATCGATTTTTTAGCCAAAAGTTAAGAAGATCCGTTGTCACACCAAAACTAGTCGAATAGAAACAATAGTTGGTTAGCTCTTTCAACCGACTCAACATTTGAGTCCCTATACCTTGTCCTTGCCACTGAGGATGGACTGCAATCCGCATTACTCGAAGGCTTGAATCCGTTGCTGCTTGTTCAACAGCTAAATGACTGACAAGTGATGAAGCGACCAAGTGACCTTTTGGTCGCCGTTTACCAAGCAAAACTTGCTCAGCAGTATCCTTGTCTAGTCCCCCTTCTTCAACGCCAACAATACACCCTATGCAGTTAATTCCATCGAATACAGCAAAGAATTTCATCGCTGAATCGCTAAGTAACAAGAACAGATCATTTGGCGTTGTTTGATAATGAGCATTGACCAGCAACGCGAAACATTGAGTCAGAATCTCAGGTGATTCAAACAACGTGGCTTGATTTAATTTAATTAGCTCCACCGACGCTTCAGCAACACTATCGAACTGAGCTAATTCGCATTCAAGCAAAAAGGTCTGATACTGCCAAAGCTCCAACGGATCATTAGCTGACCAACGAATAGGGGTTTCCATATGATAGAAACGAGTACCTGGTCGATTGTCTGATAACCACGTTTGAAACTTTAGCGTAAAACCTCGTCCACAACCTTCATAGCCATGAATAGTTGTCGAGAAAACAGCGCGGTGATAGCGTTCTACTATCTTAATCAAGATAGGCAAAGGCATTGCAGCAGCCTCATCAACTAATACAAGGTCACACTCTAAAGAACCTCGCACTAACTCGTCAGGTGCAACAAACTCAATAGAGGAGCCATTCCAATCTATTCTAAACTTAGTTCTTTCTGAGCCTACTAGACGTTGTTGAGCATGATCAAACAAAGGAGTTACATTACCCACGTTTGGCGCAGTGACCAAAATTCTCATTTTCCTTTGCATCATTAACTCAGCAGCTGCAATACCCAATGCACTGGTTTTCCCTCGACCGCGGTCCGCTGTTAAAACCAAAGGACGTCGACGGTGTCCTGTCACTACTTTGTGGATATGCTCAATCGCTTTGTTCTGCATCTCAAAAGGAGACGCAGCACTGCCCCCATCAAATAGTGATGGTAGTTCAGGTAACGCATGATGCTGCTTTACTACCAGCAAATAACCTAGAGCACGAGAGAGCCACTGGTTAGCTAAGTTAGCTTGCTGGTATTTTCCTTGTAGGAAAATAGCCAATCCACCACCGCGCAATGTACCAATCAAAGCCGTTAAACTATTGGCATCGACGTCATTGCGAAGATCTATCACCAATAGACCACATTCTTGCCCCAGTAACTGTTGTCCTTTACCCATTGCGCGCCATTGAGTTGAATAGTGGCAATCAACACCGCCAAGCTTGAAACATTCGCCAGAAGACAGTTCTGCAGCCATTTGACAAAACTGGTCTTGCCAATTGTCCTCACCTTGAAGAACGATGCCAAAGCGATGCTTGCGCAAAAGGGCTAGTTTGAATAATTGGGTCAAAAATTTCTGATTTGATAACATAACTTAGAAACGAATAGTAATTTCCAACTAGTATACTGTGTTATGAATGAAAACTGCCATCGTTGGAAAAAATATGCTTAGGTTGGTGAGATTTCGGCTGGAGTTATGTAGACAATAAAAAAGCCGCGGAAAGCGGCTTATGAATTTGGTACAGTCTATTAAGGGATTATTTCAAAATATTCTCGATATAATCAAGAATATCTTTCATAACTTCGTCGTCAACTTTTTTCATGGTTAACGCTAGATTCGTTCCTTTTCGGCTATAACTAACTCGCCCTTTGACCAAATCTACTTTATTACTAACCTTGCGTTTACTTGGTGAAAGCTCTTCGACCCATCCTTCAATCATCTCTGAGACATCTTTAGTTATGCGCGCAACACCTTGTGCTTCACTACGTTGCCAAGCAAAACCATCGCTATCACGACAATTCTTTAGAAGCATTCCTTTATCAGCATGGCTCAACTGACTAAATTGCTTGTGCAGCTTAACTATTGTAGGACGACCAAGATCAGCAACATTTGGGTACGCTTGCAACAACTCAAGTGGCAAATCTGCCGCTTTTAAAGCCCCGCTGACTAGTGCTTCACTGCACTGAAACAGTTTTGCTAGCGCTTTTTGATCTTCTGCTTCACCGCTCTCAAGTTTGGCTTGCATCTCTTTACCCTTTTCATAAAGAGATAAAGGCTTGTGTGCGTTTGCAACATCAGACAAAAATTTAGCATGTTCTGCATTTATGTTCTGCGCCACATAAATCAGAAATGGTTTACCTGCCAGAATACAAGACATACGACGACGGCTACCGTCGAGTACTTCAATCTTGCCATCTTCACGCATACGTCCGACAGCCGGATATTGCTGACCACGTTCACGAAGTGTGACGAGAACGTCTGACAAAGCATGCTGATTTAAAAAGGATTGCTCACGAGCATTCTCAGCAAACACCACTGTTTCGTTTTCAACTTGTTCCGCTTCAATACGTATCAATTCAAACGCAACCATCTCTTCACCAGCAACGGCGAGCTCAATCACTTGCGCTTGTTCTTTCGCTGCTTGTTGCGCTTCTTGCGGCGTGGTCGCGCGGCGCTTATTGGTTTTTCCAAATAATCTAGCGTTCAAATCTGAAGTTTTAATTGCCATGAGTTGTTTACCCTTGGTTTAGTGAATTCCAATGACTGTGCAATACACGTTCTAGCTCGAGTGCGCCCTTTTGTATTGCGTCTTGTGCCGTTGCAAGGGTCTTTTTACCACCTTCAAAGTCACTGGTTGTTAGATCAAATACGGTACTGTAAGTATCTGCACAAGTTTCAAATGCCCGGCTACGCGGAATTGTCGCCATTGTGACTTGATCACCAAGCAGATAGTTCATTTCAGTAAGAACAGATACTTGCTTCTTGTTGTCGTCTTCAAACATCGTTGGCATCAGGCGCACAAACTCAAGCCCTTTCCAATCGTCGGGAAACATTTCGTAAACCGTTGGTAAGTGCTGGAAAAAGTTAACAGTCGATGCCCAATCCAAGCGCTTAGCAGCACAAGGGATCAGCAAAGCATTTGAAGCATACATAGCGTTCCACACCAATGGATCGACGTGTGGACCTGTGTCTATCATAATCACATCAAAATCATCAGCAATTTTATCAATCAACTTTTCTTTGAGTAACTTAACGATATCAAGTGATTGATTCTGAGATAAGTTCTGCCAGGCTTCCGCATTAAACATCGCATCTTCAGGAAAAGCTGAAACGGTCTTTAAATTTGGGTATTGCGTTGGTAATAATACATTTTTGTGTAGGAATTCAGATGTAATTTCAACCCCTTCCGGCACATTCTCAAGCATGATATCAACAGCAGAATAAATGTTGTCATGGTCAGTCAAACTGATTTGTGGATTGAGAAACAGACGTAACGACCCTTGTGGGTCCAAGTCGATAAGACAAATGCGGTAACGCTTATCGAGATTTAGAGCCATACAAGCAGCAAGATGTACTGCTGTCATCGATTTCCCTGTGCCACCTTTTTGGTTTTGCACATTGATAATCCAAGGCTTGCTCACTGCTGGCTGCTTGCGTTCAAAAAACTTCGGGACACCCGCCGCATCCATTAGCATATGCGCTTCTTGTAACGAAATAGAATAGTGGTTAGCATTGTTCTTAGTAAATTGATGTCCATCAGCTTCAATTTTGCTGATTGCATCGTCTAATTTACGACGAGTCAAACCAGAACGAGTTTCCATCAATGCTTTAGACATTGGAGGAAAATGTTCATCACTTCGCTCTTCCAACACAATCTCAATACGGTCTGCTTGAACCTGTGCTGTTTGCTCCGCTAGCCGAATGAGATTCTCGATCGTCTGTTCTCTTTTCATTGCCAAATTCCGTAATTAGTAACCTGCAATTATTGTACAGCATTTAATGCCTTTCACAATAAAAAGGTGAACCCAAACCAATCGATAAGCATCACAATAAAATGATACATAATAACCAATTTAGTGAAATATGAGAAAACCAGCTTAATTTTTAGACTCTCTTCTTTCAACTAACACATGACAAACTAAGATAGATTTCAAATGTTACCACGTCACCAATTTACATTGTAAAAAACTTCAAATCAGCTGAATTTGGCTCAGTTTACACGGAACGATTAGTTTTCACCGTTAAACTACGGGTGGTGTCAAATGGATTTTGAAGAACACCAGTTTCAATACTCACTGATACTATTTTTACAATGGCAAAATGAAAACATCTTTACAACAGCTCCCAAATAAACAGAGCGCTCTCGAAAGCATGATCATGATGTTTTCCTTGATCATGCTTTCAATGTAATTCCCCCTGTATGGAAAAATGATCAAGGTAAAATCAATAAATAAACTACCTTTTAATTTCCACCACTTAGATGATCAAAACTTGGATCAATGATCAAGGAATTAGAACTGTCGGAAGCATGTAAATTGTTGTCTGGATTACGGCGCAATGCAGATGAACACTAGCCTAACGGAGGATTATCAATAAAATTGAGTCAAATTGAGGAAACATGAGGCTTTGGGGGCAAAAAACGGAAAAACCTTGATCATGCTTTCACCATAGCCAGATTGAATGAATATCGACAATTAATATAACGTCATCGTGATTTTCGATTCAATAAGTGCTGAGATAATGATCGAATATCTAAAACTGGAGGATATCCTTGATCATCGTTGCGGGTAAAAATGAAATATCGCTTAACGTTGTTCAAAATTTAGCTAATGACTTATCAACATCATACTCCGTCTTGTGGATAAGATGTGTAGCAACGTTGATCATGCTTCTCGAAAAGCAATGATCATTCATTCGAAGTTATGATGATCATCGTTTCTCATAAATTTGATCATGCTTTCATTAATGCAATGATCATCGTTTCGTTAAAGTCATGATCATGCTTTCAGCGATGTAAAAAAATACATGTTTACTTTCAGTGCCTTACAGGCAATTTCACCTTCAGATCAATAGATCATATTATCAATATAGATCATCTTAATCAGAAAGATCAGTTTAAAAGAGCAGTAATTTTTTTCTTTCTTTCTGATCTTTTTTTCTTTATTCTTCAGGAACTATGACGATATTACGGCTTCTGTGATACGGATCCAAAAATGAATTCAGAACAAAAAATACTGATCAACAACCCACGCAGTCACAAAGATGGACATCTGTTTGAAGTCTCTGAAGCAGCAGTTGACTGGATCGAACAATACCAGCACTTCAAAGGTGTGACGAAAAGCATAGTAGAACTTCTGAATTTAATTTCATTACGTGGTTTTCGCAGCAAAGATGGTCTTGTTTCAACAACAGAGTTAATCGAAGCGACCGATGGACAAATTACACGTGCAGCAATTCAACAGCGTTTACGCGCAGCTGTAAGTGTTGGTTTATTCGACCAAATTCCAGTGAAGTTTGAAGAGGGGTTAGCTGGTAAAACCATGCTGCATAAGTTTGTTAACCCAAGCAAATTGATCTCAGCACTTGGTGCGACCAGTTTAGTGACTGAAAGCGTCAAGCAAACAGAGAAAAAGAAACGCTCTAAAGCGTTGGCTCAAACGCAAGTAAACAAACGTTTATTAAACGAATATGGTTTAAATACGCCACCAGCGATGAAGGATGAAGCGGATCAATTTGTGGTATCGCCAACAAACTGGGCAGGTATTATCGACCAAGCATTAGCCCCACCACGTACTCGAAAAAGTTATCAAAAATCTATGGTTTCGATCTCGGGCACACGAGCAGTGATCGAAACTCGATCATCGAAAAATATCATGACAGTTGATGATCTTATGACGTTATTCGCCCTGTTCACACTAACAGTGCAATATCACGATCATCATCAGCACCAATACCAACTTGATGCGAAACACGTTCCTAACAAAACACCGTTGTATATCACTGATATTTTGTCATTGCGTGGCAAAAAGGATAGTGGACCAGCACGTGACTCAATACGAGACAGTATCGATCGAATCGAATTCACCGATTTCCAATTACATGAACTGACAGGGCGTTGGCTCAGTGAGAACATGCCAGAAGGCTTTAAGAGCGATCGTTTCCGTTTTATAGCCAGAACCATTACTGCATCGGAAGAGGCACCTACAGAGGGCGCTGACGGCGAAATACGCATTAAACCGAACCTATATATCTTGGTCTGGGAGCCGTCATTCTATGAAGAGCTATTAACGCGTGATTATTTCTTCCTATTTCCGCCAGAAATTCTGAAGCAACATACCTTAGTCTTCCAACTTTACAGTTACTTTCGTAGCAGGATGTCCCGTCGTCATACTGATGTGATGCTATTGAGCGAGTTGAACCAAAAATTGGCACGTAACATTGAGTGGCGTCGTTTCTCAATGGATCTGATCCGTGAATTAAAGCGTCTATCAGACGGTAAAGGAGCAGATGAGTTGTTTGTGGTGAATTTGTGGGGTTATCATCTGACGATCACCACCGTCAGCGAAAAAGATAAGATCAAAGATTATCAGGTAGATATTAAGTGCGACGTGGAAGAAGTTCTACGTTACTCGCGCGCTCGCACTACCAATGCGGGAAAACGCAATATGGCGCCAACGTTGCCAAATCCATTACGCAATGAAATGGTGACTCGTCAGCAGCTTGATGAGCTATCTCAAATTATTGATGGTGAATTTGAACCAATACAGCGTAAAGAGCGCTCGCCAAAAGGGCACTTAGGTCGTCGTGTTAAGCAGCGCAAGCATCTAGTTGAGATTAATGCGGACGAAATTACCATAACGCTATCTAAATATACCTCTGAAGAGGCTCTAGAGCGCAGTATAGCGGCTTTAGCAGCAATGACAGGGCATTCCCAAGGATCAATCCGAGAAGAGTGTCAGGAGCTCGTTGACAAGCTTGATTGGCTCCGTGTTGATCAAACACCGATCCCATATGAAACATTAAGTAAGATGATCGAGCTCTACAATAGCCAAAGTATCAATAAGCATCTATCGATTGAACGCTTGATAGCCGGCTTAGCTGTACGCCGTAAGGTGTGTAAACAAGTGATGGATGGTCATTTAGATGAGATGGTGTTTAGGGCACTCGATGAAGTTGCTATCTAAGATATGACTGCTCAATAAACAGACAGTTTTACTACCGTAAGCTGACAAAGCACTGACAATACTCACAGGGCAAAGGCTATTATTATTCCTGAATAGACAAGGTTTTGTCCTTTCTGATGAAATTAGGATACGCCCTATCCTAGAGATTGGCTCATATTGTTAGATTCATTCTGAATTTTTTGCGAGTTCTTCGGAACTCGCTTTTTTTTTATCAATTGTCCGAAAATTGAACTAGTTTTAAGCTTCTTTGAGTGGACTAATCTTTAATTTGCCGCGTTGATAATAGCGCGCTACGCCTTTAAAGCATCGGACACATGATTCGAAATACGGAAAGATGATCAAGGTGAGGGCTAAGTTATCATGACTGGATCAATGAAAAGTCGCGCTACCTTGATCATGCTTTCGTGGTTCGTTCCATCTTAGTGCTGCCATAAACTGAACATGAGACTCGATCAGTTTGTGGGATTCTTTCTCCCATCGCCTTTGTTCTTGCTGATTGCAAAACTCAAGTGCGAGTACGGTCAGGTGTTGTAAACGCTTCATTGACCAATCTTTCAATTCAATATCCGCGACAGGCTGGATTGCGCTGGCTTGCAATTTTCCGCTTGCCAGGTGTAGATATTGATACGCTGTCACTGGATCTTTGTAGCGCAACCCATGAAAGACTCGCAAGCATCCATCAAGCCAGCAAGCGATCGCTTTGCTTTGCAAGTCAGTCACTTTTGGACCCCAAACAGAATCGGGAACGGAAAGGATCAAGTTACGCAATGATTCGTCTTGATCATGCTTTCGGTTTTGATACCAATGACTGATCTCTTCCACCCACGATTCTAGTTGGATCATGCTGCGTTATCCCATTGTTTTACGAAATGATTAGGACCTACCTGCTCTACGTTATGGTGAACAACTGCACTAGTAGAGCGAATCTGGTCGGCTTGTTGTGAATAGTTTGGTTCACTTTCAACTAAATGACCAAATGGTAGATCCGGATCAGGCACCGCGGAGATGAGCAATTTAGTATAAGGGTGCTGTGGGTTGGTTAAGATTGCCTGGGTATCTCCCCATTCTACTATCTGACCTTTGTACATCACTGCTGTTTCCTCTGCGATGTAATGAGCGGTTGCTAAGTCATGTGTGATGTAGAGAAAACCAATGCCCAGCTCCTTTTTCATTCTTTGCATCAAGTTCAGCACACCTAGACGAATAGAAACATCAAGCATTGATGTTGGTTCATCCGCAAGAATCACTTCCGCACCGACCGCAAGGGCACGGGCTAAGTTAACGCGTTGGCGTTGTCCGCCACTGAGCTCGTGGGGGAATTTTTGCAATGTATCCGGATCCAACTCCACCATCTTTAACAACTCTTGCAATTTTGCTGGGATCTCGTGCTTGTTTTCCACTTGTTTGTGGATCTTAAGCGGGCGAGTCAGGTGATGTTCAATGGTATGGGTGGGATTAAGCGAGCCGAAGGGATCTTGGAACACCATTTGTACTTTACTACGGTAATCAAGCAGATCTTTGCGGCTTTGGATCTCTTGAATGTTTCTGCCTTTAAAAAAGATCTCACCACTCGTTGAAGGGTAAACCTTGGTGATCAATCGAGCGCAGGTACTTTTGCCACAACCCGATTCACCCACTAACGCCAAAGTGCGACCTTTGCGCAGACTAAAGCTGACGCCTTGTAACGCTTTAAAGCGCTCTACAGAGGAGAAACCTCCGCCGATAGTGAACTCTTTAACAATATTATTCAGTTCGATAATCACTTCGCTCATGCCAAGACTCCTTCTGCTTGGTGTTTTCCTTGGTGAATATTAGGGAAAGAGGCCCATAGTTTTTGTGTGTAAGGGTGTTGTGGGTTAGAGCGGATTTGTTTAGCGGTATTTACTTCAACAATTTCTCCATGGCGCATGATGGCAATGCGGTCGCAGAGTTGGCTCATCAGCGCCAGATCATGAGTAATAAACAATACCGAAAAACCGAATTCTTCACGCAGTTGGTAGATCTGCTGCAAAATCTCTCGCTGTACCACCACATCAAGTGCGGTAGTGGGCTCATCCATGATGATCAGTTTTGGATTAAGAGACAACGCTATAGCAATAACCAGACGCTGACGCATACCACCACTAAATTGGTGAGGGTATTCATTCAATCTTTCCCGTGGAATATTGACCAAATCAAGCAATTGTTCCGCCCGCTTTGTTGCTTGCTGGTTAGTCATGCCTTTATGGTGGCGTAGTACATCCAAAAATTGTTCTTTGATCGGAAGGACAGGGTTCAATGAATTCATTGCACTTTGAAACACCATCGCGATTTCGCTCCAGCGAATGGTATTAAAATCATTTTCCGATAGCTTGAGTAGGTTGCGGTCTTCAAAGTGAATTTGTCCACCTGATATGAGCGCGGGCGGCTTATGTAAGCGGTTGATAGCGAAGGCAAGGGTGCTCTTCCCACAGCCGGACTCACCGGCTAATCCAAACATCTCCCCTTTGCCGATATCAAAACTGACCGACTTAACCGCATTGAAATCCCCATGGTCGGTGATGTAATCAACACATAAATCGCGTATTTGAATTATCGGTTGTGCATGAAAGGCATGCTGCAAGAAATTTTCACTCATAACGACACTCAATTAGTAAAGGATAATGATTATCATTAACCCTTAATTCGAATGAGAAAAGAAGTCTAAGAGAAAAAGGTGAACCTGCTCGAGAAATAGTCTCTGTGTCTCAATGAAGAAGACGAGTCGCTAGGGATCTAAGTGGTGACATAATGAACTTTAAGTGATCTAGAGCAAGGTAGGTTTTTCGAGGATAATTTTTAAATGTAATCCGCATTTCACCGTGGTGCAAAGGAAATTGAGCGCAAATTTTAACAAGCTTTTTGAACTATTATCGCCATCACATTCTCGACTGAATGTACTTAACAAGGTAGGGGATGATTTGCTAAGAATGGACCTGTCCCTTGCATGGTTTTCTCGGAGGTTTTTATGTCCATCAATTCACTCGACCATGATGAAATGACAAGTATTGCAAACAAGTGGGATTTCACGGAAGAAGTTGAATCACATAATCCCACATCAATGGTTAAATCCGCTGAAGCTCGCCGTCGCATTGAAGCGTTGCGTGAGATTCGTGAAAGTGGCTTAACGATTGAAGAAGCGAAGGAACTTGGTCTTCTTCATTGAGAAGTAGGCTGTAAATACTTGCACGTAGGGTGGCTATTCTGTAAGCCACCCTTTGCTGTTTTTGATCTAACCCCTGTTTTCTTCTCCCTACATTTCCTTTTGGTGTGGTATATTTCCGCTTTGTATTTTTTTGGTTCGAGATCTTACTATGTCGGTGAATTTGTCGTTGCTACCCGCAAGCGAGAAGAATAAGGTTGAGCTAGATAAGCAAGCCTCATTTTTGGTGTGGAAGCTTAAAGAGGCGAAATCAGGTCCTGAAGTAATTGTTCAACAAGCTAACCAATTAGTCGATGAAGCCGAACGCACTTGGTTCATGCAAAGTGTTGATAAATACAAACGAATGATGGGCATCGCGTGACCCAAAGCGATGAGGCAAAATTGAAAAGCCCTCATTTTTTGCTAAAATCCCTCGCATTAAATTGAAATTAGAGAGAACGTCCCAATGGGAAGAAGTTTTGAAGTGCGCAAAGCCTCAATGGCGAAAACAGCAGGCGCAAAAATTAAAGTTTATTCCAAGTACGGTAAAGAAATTTACATGAGTGCAAAAAATGGTGGTCCAGATCCAGACATGAACTTGTCTCTGCGTCACCTGATCACGAAGGCGAAGAAGGACCAAGTTCCTGCGCACGTAATTGAAAAAGCGATTGATAAAGCAACTGGCGGTGGCGGTGAAGATTACCAACCAGCGCGTTACGAAGGCTTCACTCCTGGTGGCGCAAGCGTTATTGTTGACTGTCTAACTGATAACGGTAACCGTACATTCCAAGATGTTCGTCAGTGCTTCGTGAAAACGGGTGCGAAGATCGGCGGTCCGGGTACTGTGTCTCATATGTTTGATCACCAAGCTGTATTCCAGTTCAAAGGTGACGACGAAGAAGCAGTGCTAGAAGCGTTAATGATGGCTGACTGTGACGTAGCTGATATTGAGCTTGAAGACGGTGTGATCACTGTTTACGCGCCTCACACAGAATTCTTCAAAGTGAAAACGGCTCTACATGCAGAGTACGCAGACTTGACTCTAGACGTTGAAGAAATCACGTTTGTTCCACAGACTTATACTGAAATCCCAGCGGATGATGCTGAGAAGTTCCAGAAGTTCCTTGATCTTCTAGATGACTGTGATGACGTTCAACAGGTATACCATAACGCTGAAGAATAATTTCGGCGTTAAAAGATAAGAAGGGCTTCGCTATGGCGAGGCCCTTTTTTTGTAAGATGTCCAGTCCTGAAATAGGCTTATGCAATGGAGACTATTTTCAAAACAATGAGTTAGATATTTATTCCTAATGACCCTCGCAATATTTGCTATCCAAAAAAGAACTAAGTATAAATGTTCCAGACAATTCCGAGTTGCCTAAATAATCTTGTTCTTGTTTGGAATATATTTTTTGGTCGGCAACTAGGTCGATAAAGGTTCCGAATCCAAGGCAACTAGCATATCCATCATCGTATTCAGGGCTGGCATCGTATTCATGATTGACCCAAGTTTCACCATAACGATCAATTACTTTCTTAGTGACTGTCATATCCAATGGTGACCTAAGTCTTTTTATATTTGAATAATCTGCAAACAAGAAAGAGGTATTGCTTGGAATCGTACTTGTTTTAGCTTCATTTTCATGCAAACTATAGCAAGAATTAATAGTTACCTCATCAATATTAACCTCATCATCTTTGAGTGAAAAAGGGAGTGTTTGAATATTTTTTTTCGGAACTAGGTAGCGCGACAATCGACGTAAACTATTAGGTCGGTATTGAGCATATTCATCTGGTCGATCATATTTTAAGTGTAAGTCTTCTTTACTATCAACAAAAGAATATTGAGGTGTGTCATGTTGAGACCTAAAATTCGGGCTATACTCATATTCAATTTGAAATAAGAAATCTTCCATATCTGGCTTTTGTAAGTTAGAAAATGATTTTCCCACGGATGTTTTAAGCATACTGATGGATTTACTGGATGAAAGATAAATTTCAATTAATCCATGTCCAGTCATGTCTTTTTCTGTTATTGCTGCCACAAAGTTAGAAAATGGTACGGAAACGATGCCAGTCAATCGAAGCCCATTAATAACATGGTCATTGTTTGATAATATGTAGTCGCCATTGGTAATATATGATGCTGGGGCTATGTGAATTACCTCTATATTGGAAGTATCATAACCCCGTTGAGATAAAACATAGTCAAAAGACTCATTCATCCATAAATTTCCCTGCGAATGCGCAATATAAATCAGTTTCTTTCCTTTCCATGTTTTAGTGTCGTTGATTAAATTGTGCTTCATACGAACTTCTGCAGTATTTGGTGTGCTACCAGAGAGAGTTGCTAATAATTCTAAAAAACTACTGATGGTGAAGTTCATATACTGACTAAATTCTTCATGAAGAAACACAAAAAAACCAGCATATATACTTTCTATCTTTTTAATAATGCTGTGGTTTTTTTGTCCACTTATAATATACCAGAATCCCTCCCAGCGATTAAACTGTTCACTTTGCATTTCTTTAGTTCGTTGATCAAAGGTTTCTGCGAAGTCGCCAAGTACATTAATCATGCCTTCATCAATATAAGAATCGTTGTAGAAAAGTTGATATTCGACGTGCTCCCCATTATAGCTATCAATATTAATAGTCGATTTAAGTTTATACCTACCATTTCTTGCGTCATCAATTGTGGTTGCGACACCATTAAAAAAACCAATCGTATAGCCTTTTATTTCACATGAGTTGGCATTGATTTTAGGTGGAAAGAATAAAAGAAAAAATGGAATAATAAATACTTTAATACTATTCACAATATTGCTCCTCATGCGCGAGAGCAGTAGATATTGTTCCATCAAGAATGCGGTTGTAAGCCAAATATGCCATGGTGCGCGCTTTAGTATTGTAGGTTAACGCTACGATTGTTCTTGAGGTATCAATTATGTCATCAACTGAAATTCCTAGAAACGCTTTACAGGCGATAACTTTGTCATATTTTCGGCTAATTTCCAAAGCTATTCTGGCGTTTGCATCGCTCTTATCACTGAAGTCATAATTTAAGTTTTCTTGTTGATAATGGGCATTTTGTTTAAGCACATTACGAACCGGCTCTGTGATTTCCAAAGCGTCAATAAAGGCTTCAATGTCATCACGTATCCCATTGTTGTTTCCATCAGGACCAGTTAATGACTCACTTCGGTCAAGCAGATGCTCGAAGTTTTCATAGATAACTCCAAATTGGTCATCAATTGTGGGTTGAGCTTTTAGCTCTTGGATCAGCTCGGGTGTTTTTTCTATGACGACAGGGGCGATTGGGCTCGGGGGAGGGGAAGACGTCTTGTCTTCAGATGAGGTTTTACACCCCGCGAGGAGCAGTATAAAAACCAAACAGAGTTTATTCATGATGCGTATCCTAGGTGTTTGTCATTATACCCGTCATACTTGAAGTTGCAGCGGTGTTGGCTGTGTTCGTGCGCCCCAATCACATAGTTCACCTATGCTCAGGGAACTTTCTTACTTGCCGCCTACCTGCATCTTCAAGTTTCTTGGGTAATAGATAGCATCGAAATTATGCGTGAAATGATGGTTAATCAATGGGATGTGTTGATTGGCGTTTTCTTTTTAAGTGAAGATAGAGTGAGCTAATAAAACTCAAGATTAAATAGGGAAAAAATTCTTGTTTGTAAGAAACCAAGGATGCTATTGAATATAACTCCCCAAATAACGGCATATTAATTAATGGATTTAATGCTGTGAGTTAGTGCCTTCTAGTGCTGTATTTGAATTATCGGCTTACTAGGATGCAGCACCAGATAAACCACTGTCTCAGACACTAGCTGAATAGGTAACGGAGAACGAGGTGGTACAAAAACATCCAATTTCTTCTCATTGCTAGCCAGCAGGTATTGGTTAATTAAGCCACGAAAAGTACAAGCGATTAAAAGAAGAGTCTATGTTTTCGACCGTGAGAGTCAGTCACTATAGTGACGTAAATTGATGAGGCTTTAAAAAAACCATACCAAAGAAGCCCTCGCATAAGTCAGCTCATAAGGAAGATAACATGTCTCTACAACAGGATTTTCGTAACGCTATGTCTAAACTCGCTGCTGCGGTTAGTATTGTCACCACAGGTGGCGAAGCTGGCACTATAGGCATTACTGCGACAGCCGTATGCTCAGTGACGGATACACCGGCTACAGTGCTTGTGTGTGTCAATCGCAATAGCGCTTCTAACGAGATCATCAAGAAGAATGGCAATGTATGCATTAACGTTTGTGCTAGTGAACATCAAGAAATGTCGATGCACTTTGCGGGTATGACAGGGCTTTCAATGGAAGAGCGATTCCAACTAAAAGGCTGGCAGAAAAACGCAGATACAGTACCTGTTTTGAAAGGAGCACTGGCAACATTAGAAGGCAAGGTAGCTTTTATAGAAGAAGTAGGCACTCACTCGGTGTTTTTCGTTGAATTGCATACTATTCGCACTGAAGATAAAGATGGTTTGATCTACTTTGATCGCGAGTTTAAGTCTGTAGACGCGAAGGCTCCAATTGCCGAAGTGGCTTAGTTGGAGTGGCTAAGTGATAGCTCATCGGCGTTTCCGCTGTAAATGGCGCTATGACATCAGTTAATCATTAGATATAAAAACACCCACGAGAGTGGGTGTTTTTATATCTCTAGAAACTTGCCTATTTGGTCGGCAGTTCGATCAATTCATTGAGTAATTGCGAAAGCTGCTGATATTTTTTCTCACCTAACGCTTTCTTAAGCGCTGTGTATTGTTGTTCTATTTGTGGTCTTAACTGCTCGACTAGCGCTTGGGTCTTATCAGTGATATGGATATAGAATTGACGACCATCATGCGGTGATTTTTGCTTGGTTACAAAACCTTGTTTCTCTAGGCGGCTAATAATACCCGTTAAACTTGGGCTCAAAATACACGTCTCTTGAGAAAGGGTTGAAAAATCGGTTGGACCTTTCGATTCAAGCACACGCAACACTCGCCATTGTTGCTCTGTGAGATCATTCTCTGCAAGAACAGGACGAAAGTATTGCATTGCAACATCTCTAGCCTTAATTAGCTGAATTGGCAGAGAATTTTCGTATTTAGTCATTGAGCTAACCTTGTTTATTATTAAGCCAATAATATTGCAGGATCATGCGACTCATCCGTTGGGCATCCCTAGCTATAGGCTACTACAAAACATGGCTACGTCTTATAGTAATTTGTTTCGTCTTATGATGAATAGATAAAAAAGGCTCCTAAATGTTCTAAGGAGCCTAAAAGGCAGTTAATAGAGCATGTTTGGCAAATACAGCGCAATCGCGGGTATCATCACAATCAGTGCTAAACGAACCATATCAGCGACCCAAAAAGGAAGGACGCCTTTAAAAATGGTTGCGGTATTGATGTCTTTTATTAGCCCGGAAAGGACAAAAACATTCAAACCGACAGGCGGTGTAATTAAACTGATTTCAGTGACCACCACCACGATAATGCCGAACCAAATTGGGTCAAAACCTAGCTCTACCACAACAGGGAAGAAAATCGGTACCGTGAGTAGCATCATCGACATGCTTTCAAAGACACAGCCAAGGATGATGTATATTAGCAAGATAATGCCGAGAGCCATCATTGGCGTGACATTGGCAGTTTGGATCAAATCAACCAGCGCGGTCGGTAAGCCTGCTCGGTTAACGAAGTTAGACAAAATCAGCGCGGAAATAACCACCGCGAAGAGAGACGCTGATGTTTTCGCGGTATCAATCAAAATTTCGCGCAACACGGTGTAGTTTATCTTGCCGCGAACTGCTGCCAATGCAAATGCACCACAAGCACCAATACCTGCCGCTTCAGTAGGCGTAAATGCGCCTATGTAGATGCCACCCATAACGATGACGAACAGCAGCAAGGTTGAAAAAATCCCTTTCAGAGCCACTAGGCGATCTTTCCAACTCACTCTTTCGCCCGGTGGCGCACTTTCTGGTTTGCGCATCACAACCCATTGTACCGCCGCGAGATAGAGACCAATACCGAGTAAGCCAGGTAAGAAGCCAGCAGCGAATAGCTCTCGGATGCTACTTTCAGTCAATAGACCGTAGATCACCAGCATCACGCTGGGTGGGATCAAAATCCCAAGAGTACCACCAGCCGCGATAGACGCAGAGGCTAAGCCATCTGAATAGCCATATTTTCGCATCGGTGGCATTGCAACTTTAGACATGGTTGCAGATGTTGCAAGGCTTGATCCACAAATGGCGGAGAAGCCACCACAGGCTAATATGGTTGACATAGAAAGACCACCGCGGCGATGCCCGACAAAGGCATTACAGGCCCGATAAAGCTCGTTAGAGATGCCCGCTTTGGTGACAAAGTTCCCCATCAGGATAAAGAGTGGAATGACCGAGAGTCCGTAGTCTTGACCGGTATCAATGATACGTCGCGCCGCCATCGACATCGCGGCTGTCCAGTTGTAATCATTGATATACCAAAATCCAACAAACCCCACGACACCCATAGCAAACGCGAGGGGCAAGCGCAGCAAGATCAGTGTGATCAATACTGTAAAACCAATAATTGACTCAATCATCTAAGCCTCCTTGCTTTTGATGCTTACGTCTGAAGAAGAGTCAGTACGAGAGAAAAGTTTTTTGGTGTAGTAGCCAGCATTAAACAAAGTCAGCGCACCACCAATAAAGCCAGTAATAGCGATGAGGTAAGTAACAAACCCAAGTGGTAATTCAAGTATCTCTGTCACTTCTTCATATTCCATTGAGCGACCTGCGAGCTTCCAGTTTGTTGCAGCGACTAAGATCAGTGAGCAAGAACAGATCAGGTTAATCACTATTTGACGTATACCTACCCATTTACTGGGGAAGTAGTTGTCTAAAAGGTCAACGCAGATGTTTTCTTCTTGCCAAGAGACCAAAGGAAATGCCATGAACACCATTATTGCTAATAGCACTTCAACCATTTCAGTTGAGCCCATAATAGGGGCATTGAATAGGTTTCGCGCCGTTACATCAGCAAAGGTGATGACCATCATCAGGAATAGACTCAAAGCAGCGAGGGAGCCAAGCCCTCGCTCTATGGTCTTAGCGAAACTAAAACCAGTCATAGGCTTTACATCCCTTGCTCTAGTTGAGCATTAAAGTATTGATAAGCTTCCGGACCATCCACTTTGCGCTTCTCAGCAACTTTGTACCAATCGGCAACCAACGGCTCGCTTGCTTGTTTAAGCTGTGCCAGCATCTCTTTAGATGCAGGTGTGAAGGTGTGACCAGATTCAAGTGCTTGTTGGTAAGCATTTTGATCGGCGTTGTCCCACATTTGGCCAAATAGGCGTGATAGCTTTTCACCCGACACTGCGCGGATTGCCTCTTGATCTTGTTTGGAAAGATCAGCAAACGTATCGCGGTTCATGATGATCGCGAAGCTACCGCGGTATAAACCCCCAGGAATAACGAGCGTGTTATCCGCTACTTCCGCTAAACGAAATGAGCTAAGTGCCTCAAATGGTAAGTAAGCTCCTTCTACAACACCTTGTGATAGAGATTCATACACCTTGGTGGTAGGGATAAAAACGGGCGTGACCTTCATGTCTTTTGCCATGGTAGAGATAACCCCACCGCCAACACGAATTTTCTTACCTTCAATGTCATCGAGTGAATCAACAGGCATTTTGGTGATTAGTTGACCCGGACCATGAACACTCAAGCCCATTACTTCAACTCCACGGTGTTCGCGACCATTTTTTAGGTACTTATCAAATGTGCGCCAGTAAGCCTGTGACATTAACTCAGAGCTGGTTCCCTCGATAAATGTTGGAATTTCTGGTAGTTGAGTCAATTTGAAACGACCGGCTTTATGCCCATGAAAAATCCAAGTTACATCGCCTATGCCATCGGTAACCACATCGATTTGAGTATGTGGAGGTGCAAGATCGTATTCCACTTTTAAAGTCACACGACCTTCTGTTGCTTCTTCAATCCACTCGCCCCAAGTTGGCCATACTACTTTGTTGATGCCATGGTTTGGCGAGCCCCAAGTGCTGACTTTAATTACTTTCTCTGGTGCTGCATTGGCTGACATTGATCCCATGAGTAGCAGAGCGGATGTCGTAATGGCGGCGATTTTATTTAGTCGCATAACGCTAGTCCTTTTTCGTTCACGTTAGATTGGATTGCTCACTGAGTGAGTCGTTTGAATATTTACTTAATATATTAACTAATCACGAAGAAATGCAACGCGAATTGTTAATAACGTGTGTTGCAAATACTTAATATGTTAATTAGATCAATAATTGGCAATTAATTTCTCTAATTCCTCGCAGTTTTCATGGTTTTTACTATCTAAACGCTCACTAGACAGGCTTGTTTTAGTGATGCTGGTCACTGTATTTGTGTAACTATCTAAGTCTCCTTTCATTTAAAAAGCTACTTATCTATATATCTATTTGTTTTGTATGATTAATTTCACTTGTTTTGCAAAGCTGGACAATAGTTAACATATTAAATAAAGTATTTAACATATTAATTAAATGTTGCGAGAGACTGCTCAGATTAGAGCGCGATAAATAAAGCAAAAATAGCTCGCGTCATGTCGGTACAAAACAAAAGGAATACATAATGCTAACAAAGGAACAGTTGCAGAATGCCGCTGAAAGGCTGTACCACGCAGAGAAACAGCGCGAGCAAATCTCCGCTTTAACTCTGGAATTTCCAGAAATGACCATGGATGACGCATATAACATTCAGAGTGAGTGGGTAGGGCGTAAAGTTAGCGAAGGTGCTGAAGTAAAAGGTTACAAGATAGGGTTAACTTCGCGAGCGATGCAAATGGCAGTCAATATTGATCAGCCAGACTATGGCGTGTTACTTGATGAGATGTTTTTTCCAGATGGCGCCCAGATCAAAGCGGATGACTTTCTTGACCCAAGAATTGAAGTCGAACTGGCGTTTGTACTAAAAGACAAACTGGAAGGTGACAATGTCACTATTTTTGATGTACTTAACGCAACAGATTACGTTATCCCTGCGCTAGAGTTGATTGCGGCGCGTTGTCACCGTACTGACCCAACGACCGGTTATACACGCAAAGTGTATGACACCATTGCCGATAACGCGGCGAATGGCGGCATCATTCTTGGGGGCCGCCCAATCAAACCGACCGAAATGGATCTGCGTTGGGCTGGGGCGATGCTCTACCTCAACGGTCAAATTGAAGAGACGGGTTTAGCGGCGGGCGTATTAGGGCACCCTGCCAACGGGATTTGCTGGGTATGTAAACGCTTTGCCCCGCATGGTGTTTCTTTAGAGCCGGGGCAGGTGATCCTTGCAGGCTCCTTTACTCGCCCTGTCGCGGTGAAAGCAGGCGATACGATTCACGCTGATTTTGGGCCACTGGGTGGCGTTTCGGTTAATTTCGTCTAGGGGAAAATGATGCTACCAATCAATCAATTCAAACAACAGCTCAACCAACCCGCGCCGCTTTGGGGACTGTGGTTAGGGCTGCCCGATACCAGCTGCGCAGAAATCTGCGGTAGTGCCGGTTTTGACTGGGTGCTTATTGATGGCGAGCATGCCTCGTTTGATCTCACCAGTATTAAGCTTCATCTTCAAGCGCTCGCTGCCCATTCGGCTTCGCCTATTGTACGAGCTGAAGAAGCGAATCCGACCTTAATTAAACGCCTATTGGATATCGGTGCCCAAACTTTGTTGCTGCCGATGATCAACACCCAGCAAGAAGCTGAATTGGCGGTACAAGCGGCGTTTTATCCACCGATTGGTCAACGTGGTATCGGTGCTGCTTTAGCGCGCGCATCACAGTGGAACCGAATTCCGCAATATCTACAGCGTGCCAATGAAGAGGTGTGCGTATTGGTGCAAGTTGAAACCAAACAAGCCATTGAAAACATCGAGCAAATAGCCTCTGTTGAAGGCATTGATGGCATTTTTATTGGTCCATCGGATCTGTCTGGTTCAATGGGGCATATCGGTAATCCTTCTCATCCAGAAGTGGTCGCAGCGATCGATCACGCGATTGATGTCATTCAAGCATCAGGTAAAGCGGCCGGCATTTTAAGTTTGGATCCGCAACAAGCGCAGCAGTACGCCAAGCGTGGGGTGAAATTTATAGGTGCCGGAGTGGATACCTTGCTGCTTAGAGCCGGGGCGGAGTCGTTAGCCAACCAGCTAAAACAACCGCAAGCCGAGCCAGCGAAATTCGTTGATAACGTTTATTAAATTCAATTAACTACTGATAAGTAGAGAGTAAAAATGAATACACAACTACAAGGAAAAGTGGTGTGCGTAGCACTGAATGATTCGCAGCAACTTGACGCGATGCAGTCTACTTTTGAACAGGCACCATATAAAGCGATGCCAACTCAACCGGTACTCTATTTCAAGCCGCACAATACTTGGAACCATACTCAGGCTGCTATCGCCTATCCAACAGATGATGAACTTGTTGTCGGTGCCAGTGTTGCCTTAGTGATGGGTAAACAGTGCTGCCGCGTCAATGCAGCAAGCGCAATGGACTATGTGGCGGGTATCGCGCTACTACACGACTTTTCGCTACCTGAGAACAGCTACTACCGCCCAGATATCAAAGGTAAGTGCCTTGATAACTCTGCCACGCTCAGTGACGCGGTGATGGTGTCTGATATTGGTCAATTGCAGCAACAAACCTTACAAACGTTTGTTAATGACCGACTAGCGCAATCTCTGCCATTAGCAAACCTTCAACGCTCTGCCGAGCAACTTATCGAAAGCATTTCACACATTATGACCTTAGAACAAGGCGATGTGATTGCGATCGGTTTTGCTGGGGAACGTACCCCGCTATCACAGGGTGATGAAGTTCGCTCTCAATTGGGTGAATCAATCAAACTGCACAATAACGTTGAAGGAGCAACTGCATGAAACGCGCACGTATTGAATACATGGGAGATGTGTTGTCCGTTGTTATTAACGATGGTGGCAATGCGCTAACACAAGATAATCAAGAGATCCCTCAAGGGCAATTTACTTGGCTATCTCCAATCGAAAACCCAGGCACCATTTTCGCTTTGGGTTTGAACTATGCGGATCATGCTTCAGAGCTGGCGTTTGAGCCACCCAAAGAGCCACTGGTTTTCCTAAAAGGTAGTAATACTTTAACCGCTCATCAGCAGCCTTCTTACCGCCCGAATGATATTGAGTTTATGCACTATGAATGCGAGCTGGTGGCGGTGATTGGCAAAGAAGCTAAGAATATCAAACGTGAACAAGCCCTTGAGTATGTCGACGGTTTTACCATCTGTAATGACTACGCGATTCGCGACTACTTAGAGAACTACTATCGCCCAAATCTACGCGTGAAAAGCCGAGATTCACTATGCCCTTTGGGTCCTTGGATTGTCGATACCGCTGATATTAAAGAACTCGATAACCTCAAGCTGACCACTCATGTGAATGGCGAGCTAACTCAAGAAGGCAATACCTCTGACATGATTTTTGATGTGCCATTTTTGATTGAGTACCTCAGCAGTTTCATGACGCTTAAACCGGGTGATTTGATCGCGACAGGCACACCAAAAGGGCTGAAAGACATTCACCCGGGTGATGTAGTTCGCTGCTCAATTGAAGGCATTGGTAGCTTGGAAAACCCAGTGTTATCAGAAAATGAATTTTACGCGCGTCGCTAAGCATTAGAAGGAAATGATCATGGCTCAACAGTTAGAACTTAATCAAAAAACCGCAGAGCAGTATTTGGCACGCTTTCGCGATAACACTTTAGGTCACTTTATTAATGGTGAGTGGACGCTTGGCTCACAAGGTGACACATTTGATAACCTCACTCCAACCGACAATACCTCGCTGGGTAAAGTGGTCAAAGCCTCAGTGGCAGACGTTGATGTTGCTTGTAATGCGGCGCAAAACGCTTTCCAAGCTTGGGCTGACATTTCAGGTGCTGAGCGTAAAAAAATCCTGCATAAATTAGCGGATAAGATTGAAGCGCGTGCAGAAGAAATTGCGTTAGTTGAGTCGATGGATTGTGGTCAGCCACTGCGTTTTATGCGTCAAGCTGCGATCCGTGGTGCGGCGAACTTCCGTTTTTTTGCTGATAAGTCACCAGAAGCGAAAAATGGCTTGTCACTGCATCAAGATACACACACTAACTACACCATTCGTACCCCAATTGGTCCGGTTGGGGTTATCACACCATGGAATACACCCTTCATGCTTTCAACATGGAAGATTGCTCCTGCTTTGGCTGCGGGCTGTACCGTGGTGCACAAACCCGCTGAATTTAGCCCATTAACTGCGGCTATTTTGGCGGAATGTGCTGAAGAAGCAGGGCTGCCTAATGGCGTATGGAACATGGTCAATGGTTTTGGCGAAGTGGCAGGTAAAGCACTGACCGAGCACAAAGCGATTAAAGCGGTCGCATTTGTTGGCGAGACGGTGACTGGTTCAATGATCCAAGCGCAAGGCGCACCGACTCTGAAACGTGTTCACTTTGAACTGGGCGGTAAAAACCCAGTAATCGTATTTGATGATGCGGACTTTGAGCGCGCGTTAGATGCAGTGGTGTTTATGATTTACAGCTTAAATGGTCAGCGTTGTACTAGCTCAAGCCGTTTGCTGATCCAAAACGGTATCAAGCCTAAATTTATCGAAGCGTTAAAGCAGCGTGTTGAATCTCTGCAAGTTGGTCATCCATTGGATCCTGAGACGGAAGTGGGCCCGCTGGTCCATCAATCTCACTACAACAAGGTATTGAGCTACATGACTGCGGCACAAGAAGATGGCGCGACCATCGCCGTTGGTGGTAGAGCATTGCCTGAGAAAGGTAATGGTAACTACCTAACGCCAACCCTGTTTACTGACGCAGATAACACCATGCGCGTAGCTCGTGAAGAGATCTTTGGCCCTGTGCTGACTTGTATTGGCTTTGACAGTGAAGAAGAGGCGCTAGAAATCGCTAACGATACAGAGTATGGCTTATCTGGTTACATTTGGACTTCAAATACTGGGCGTGCAATGCGCATGGCAACCAAAGTGGAAGCGGGAATGATATGGGTGAACTCCGAAAATAACCGTAACCTACCTTCGCCGTTTGGTGGGGTGAAAATGTCGGGTGTTGGCCGTGATGGTGGTGATTGGAGCTTTGATTTCTATATGGAAACGAAGAACGTTTGTATTGCTCATGACATTCACCAAGTCCCGAGCCTCGGTAAGTAATAGAGTTAGACAATCACGTTGATATCTATTCGTTACGATACGGGTAGAGGAACAATTCGGGCTGTTAGTCTTGAGCCCGAAAAGGAGCCAAACCATGCCACATTTTATTATGGAATACTCACCTAACGTCGAGCCTGACGTAGACATTCCAGCATTGATGCAAGTGATCCATCGCGAAGCGATCGCCACTGGCGTGTTCCCTAAAGGGGGGATTCGTACTCGCGCAGTCAAGTGTGATTACTATCTAGTCGCTGATGAAGATCCGGATAACCGCTTTATTCACCTGACCGCTAAAGTCGGTGTGGGGCGGGATATGGATACGCTCAAACAAGCTGCGCAACGGGTATTTGATGTCTATTGTGAATTTCTCAAGCCAACGTTTGAAAAACACTATCTAAGTATTGGCTTTGAGATGATCGAGCTTCATCCGCAATTGAATTTTAAGAAAAATAATATTCATCAAAAGCTGGCGCAACAAGCGTCGGGTTCATAGCAGTATTTGTGATGTTATTTTTCGCTCATAAGAGGAACGCGGATGTCGGTTGATCAGCTTAGCTATGTCGTCATGACCATATTGCCAGTATTTGTGGTGATTGGTGTTGGCTACCTTGCGTTTAAGCGTCAAATCATCCCGCAAAATGGACATAAAGCTCTGGCGGCGTTTGTGTTTAATTTTGGTCTGCCAGCAGCCATTTTTAGTGCACTGAGCAGTAAATCTCTCAATGAAATTTGGCATGCGGATTACGTGATCGCGTATACCTTGGGCTCTCTGCTCGCCTTTGCGCTGGTGGCGCTCTATGCGATGCTGAAGCTGAAAAAAACCGCCGCGCATGCGACGATTTTAGGTCTGGGTGGCAGTTTTTCCAACAGTTTACTGATTGGATTTCCAATCATTTACTTTCTATTTGGCAACAAAGCCTTGATCCCATTTTCACTGACATTGGTGGTGGAGAACTTGATCATGCTTCCGCTATTGCTAACGCTAGCGGATGTCTCAAATCGTCAAACCCACATTAATGTCTGGGCCAAGTTGACTGAGACACTACGTAACTTAACCAAAAATCCGATTGTATTGTCGATAGTGCTGGGGATGGCTTGTTCTGGTTTGGGTATCACCACCCCCGATACCGCAACGCGTATTATCGATATGCTGGCTAGCACAGTCACTGGTGTAGCGCTGTTTACCATTGGTGGCGGATTGGTTGGGGTTAAGTTATCTGGTATGCGGCAAGAAATTAGCTTGGTGATGCTGTCTAAATTATTGCTGCACCCGCTGATGGTTTTATTGCTGATGCTGGGCTGGTTTGAACTGGACCCAACCATGAGCGCGGTGGCGGTGATTTTAGCCAGTATGCCGATGTTTGGTGTGTATGCGGTGATAGGTCAAAAATACGATCTTGGCGCAATGTGCGCTGCGGTTTTGTTGCCGACCACGATAATTGCCATGTTAACCGTAAGCTTAGTGACAACCTTAACACTGATGATATTTAGCCACTGATTCAATCTTTGCAAGCAAAGTGAGTAATTACTAACCAATAACCATGCATTCAAGCAATAACATAGCTTCAAGGACAAAATTAGCCTCTAGGAAGCAACACAAAATAAGAATGCAGAACTCAAAAGGAAATGAAAATGGGTAAACTTTGTATCGCAGCGAAAATTACGCATGTCCCGACCATGATCATGTCGCAGCAGCCTGGGCGTTTGTTTGGCTGCCGACAAGCCGCGATTGATGGGCACAAGGAAATCGCCAAGATGGCGAAAGAAATGGATGTTGATACGATTATCGTATTGGACACTCATTGGCTGGTTAATGCCGGTTACCACGTTAACTCAAACGATGCGTTTACCGGGAAATACACCAGCCATGAATTCCCACATTTTATTCAAAATTTAGAATACCAATACACGGGTAATCGCGCTGTAGGTGATTTGATTGCAGAAAAAGCCACTGAGAAGGGAGTATTTACTCTCTCACATCAAGTAGATTCTCTTGATCTTGAATATGGCACCTTGGTACCGATGCGATTTATGAATGAAGATAAGCACTTCAAAGTAGTATCGGTAGCCGCTTGGTGTACAGTTCATAGTATCGAATCATCTCGTATTCTTGGCAAAGCGATCCGCGAAGCGGTAGAGCAGAGCGATAGCCGTGTAATGTTGTTGGCATCAGGGTCATTATCGCACCGTATTTGGGATAATGACGAGTATGAAGCCAACAATGGCACCTTCACTATTTCGAAAGAGTTTAACCGTCAGGTTGATTTGCGAGTGCTTGAACTGTGGAAAAATCGTGATTACAAAACGTTCCTTGAGATGTTGCCAGATTATGCTGCGCTGTGTTCTGGGGAAGGTGGCATGCACGATACTGCAATGCTGTTCGGTGCGTTAGGTTGGGATGAATACCAAGGTGAAAGTACCGTGGTAACTGAATACTTCCCAAGCTCAGGTACTGGGCAAGTTAACGTGGTTTTTGAAGTTACGGAGTAAAGTATGCAGCTAAAGTATCCTGCATTGTTTCAACAGCAATGCTACATCAATGGGCAATGGCTAACGGGTGGTGAAGTAGAAGCAATCACTAACCCATCGAATGGTGAAGTTATTGGTCATGTGCCCACTATGGGGCAAAATGAAGCCGAGCAGTGCGTGGATGCAGCACATAAAGCCTTTAGCGAGTGGAAGCTGACCACGGCTGATCATCGTGCCAATGTTCTACGCAAATGGTATGAGCTTATGGTTGAGCATAGCGATGATTTAGCCACTATTTTAACCCTTGAGCAAGGTAAGCCATTTTCTGAAGCCAAAGGTGAAATTGCTTATGCCGCCAGTTTTGTGCAGTGGTATAGCGAAGAAGCTCGCCGTGCTTACGGCGAGATGATCCCTAGCCATAGACCCAATGGCAAAATCGTAGTGACTAAAGAGCCAATTGGTGTGGTAGCGGCGATTACGCCTTGGAACTTTCCTGCGGCAATGATCACCCGTAAATGTGCCCCTGCCTTTGCGGCGGGTTGTGCGATGGTGTTAAAACCTGCGCCGGAGACTCCATTTACTGCCTTAGCGTTAGCCAAATTGGCAGAAGATGCTGGGTTACCGAAAGGCTTGTTTAATGTGGTAACTGGTGACGCTATTGCCATTGGTGGTGTGTTTACCGCAGATAAACGGGTGCGCAAAGTCTCTTTTACTGGCTCTACCAATGTCGGTAAAATTTTGATGAATCAGTCGGCATCGACGATCAAAAAAATGGCGCTGGAGCTGGGCGGCAATGCACCATTTATTGTCTTTGACGATGCGGATATTGATGCCGCTGTTGAAGGCGCAATGATTGCTAAATTCCGTAATGCTGGGCAAACCTGCGTGTGTGCTAATCGCTTATTTGTTCATGACGCTGTTTATGATCAGTTTGCGCAAAAACTGGCGCAAAAGGTTAAAGCACTGAAAGTTGGTGACGGCTTTGCTGACAATGTTGTAATTGGACCGCTTATCAACGCGGGTGCGGTAGCAAAAGTGCAAGCGCATGTTGAAGATGCCGTCGCTAAGGGGGCTGAGGTTTTATGTGGTGCTTTTGCTAAGGATGGTGGGCTGTTTGTTGACCCATTCGTTTTAACGCAAATGACCGATGACATGCTGGTGGCACAAGAAGAGACCTTTGGTCCGTTGGCACCGCTGTTCCGTTTTTATGATGAAGCCGAAGTGATTGAGCGTGCGAATGATACCGAATCAGGTTTGGCGGCTTATCTCTATACTCGTTCACTTGGCCGAGCTTGGCGTGTTGGCGATGCACTTGAAGTGGGGATGGTCGGAATTAATGAAGGGCTGATTTCAACCGCGGCTGCGCCTTTTGGTGGTGTTAAAGAGTCAGGGCTAGGTCGCGAGGGCTCGCGTCATGGCATGGAAGAGTACCTAGAGATGAAGTACATGTTTATGGGTGGTCTTGACCAATAGACGCGCCTTTGCTGGCGTATTTCCCTTAATCTAGAGACAGCATTAGCTGTCTCTTTTTTTACGCTCACGAAATTCTGAAGCGGTTTCGCCAGTTTGTTTTTTAAAGAATCGAGCGAAGTAGGCTGGGTCGTGATAGCCCAATTCATACGCCACTTTTGAAACCGGCATCGAGGTGAGTAGTAACAAACGTCGTGTCTCTTGCATTACCCGCTCGGCTACGAGTCTTTTTGACGATAATCCACTGATTCTTCGACAGATATCATTCAGCCTTGCTGTGGTTAGCCCTAACGTTTTTGCGTATTCCGGTAGGGTTAAATGTTGCTTGTAATGGGCTTCAATCAGTTGGTTAAAACGGTTGAATACGTGGACATCATTATTGCGAAATGCTGCAGTAACCGGTTGAGTGTTGGCATGGCGTAGCACTTCGATTAACGCGAGCTGTAGCAATGCTTGGCTGGCGACGTCACTCATAAACTGTGGGTTGTGTTGCTCGCTAACTAACATTTCTAGCTGACTAATCAATGGCGAGCCTTTATCTAGCTGAGTACAAAACGGTTGTAGCGCGGTTGATGCAACGTCATTACGCCCTATTTCTATATCCAGTAAACGCCAAACTAACGGCTGGCTCGCTGTGATCACAAAGCCATTGGCATGATCATCAGTAACAAAGGAATGAGGGACTGTCGGTGGGGTGAAAAATAGCGTCGTACCGGTTTTAAAGTAGTGTGCTTCATCCAGTAATACGTGGGTTGTGCCTTCTAAAATACAATGAATTTGGTAGTAACGGTCATGGTAGTGGGTGGGCATGTTGCGCCCAAAAAACAGCGCTAAACTATCTAACCTTTCAATGTGGAACTCACTATTGTCATAGCGAGAGTCATAGACCTTACCGATATCTAAGTTGGGAATGGGAGCCGCTTCCATTAGAACATTTCCTCCATGACGATAAGCATCTCAACAATGATCTAACTAAATTATAGTTAACATATTAGCTATACCCATGAAAAGTGCAAGTGAATGTAAGTAACATCCATTTAACACTAAGAGCAGAGTGGTAATAATGAGTTCATCGCCCAATTAGAAAACTACAACAGGGCTTACCGTCAAAAGGAATCGATGATGAAACAACATAATCCTCTACTTGAAAAGCTACAGCCTCTATTGCCAATAATTGCCAGCAACGCTGCACAGGCAGAACAAGACCGAACACCACCAGAAGAAAACATCCGCTTGCTGCGTGAAATTGGCTTTTTCCGTGCCTTTCAGCCTAAAGCTTACGGTGGATTAGAAATTTCATTACCTGAGTTTACGGATTGTGTTGCTGCGTTGGCTGGTGCATGTGGCGGTACTGCTTGGGGCGCAAGTCTGTTAGCAACGCATAGCCACCAGATGGCGATGTTCTCAAAACAAGCTCAAGAAGAATTTTGGGGGACTAACCCAGAGGCAACCGCCAGCAGCAGTATTGCCCCATTTGGTAAAACAGAAGAAACCGAAGGTGGTGTGATTTTTAATGGTGACATGCGTTGGAGTAGTGGTTGTGACCATGCAGATTGGTCGATTCTTGGTTTCAACCGTTTTGATAACGAGGGTAATAAAGTCTACTGCTTCGGTGTTGTGCCGCGTCATGAATATAAAATAATTGATGATTGGCATTCTGCTGGGATGAAATCAAGCGGTACTAAGACTCTGGAGTTGAGAGATATCTTTATTCCAGAACACCGCATAGAAACCGCAAAAGGTATGATGGAAGGGCATTCTGCCGGTTTTGATCTGTACCCTGGGAGTGATATTTTCTATACACCTTATCGCCCATACTTCGCGTGTGGCTTTGCTGCCATTAGTTTAGGTATTGCTGAGCGCATGTTAGAAGTTTTCAAAGAGAAGCAGAGAAATCGTGTACGTGCCTATACGGGGGCGAATGTGGGAGTTTCAACACCAGCATTAATGCGTTTAGCTGAGTCTGCCCACCAAGTTGCGGCAGCGCGTGCCTTGCTAGAGAAGACTTGGCAAGACCACAAAGAGCATGGTGAGCGTAAAGAGTACCCGAATGCAGAGACATTAACTAATTGGCGCACCAATCAAGCCTACGCTGTGAAGATGTGTATTGCAGCGGTGGACCGATTGTTTGAAGCTATGGGTGGTATGGCTTGGTTTAGTGATAACGAAGGGCAGCGTTTATTCCGAGATTCACATATGACAGGTGCACATGCGTACACTGATTATGATGTATGTGCACAGATTCTCGGTCGTCAGTTGATGGGGTTAGAACCTGACCCAAGCATGGTGTAAATAAACGAAAACCTCGTGTTTGAATTAGAGAGAACCAACAGTTATGACACTGAGCGACTGTTGGTTTTTTTGTTTCAGTAGCTAAAGTCGAAATGAGTAGCAGAGTTCGAGCCGCTAATTACCTATTAATTAAAGACAAATATTTCACTCGTTTTAAGTTTCCTGACAAGTGCAGATCAGTAACTTGTGTTTATTCTGACGTAAAAGTCCAAAACGATTCTAATATTGAGAAACAATATCTGATTAGTTGACTAAGGAATGAAGATGAATAAAACGCTATTAATACTCACCAGTACCGTATTCGTATTAGCGGGTTGCCAGGATGAAGCACCAGATAAACCTCTTTCTCAAACACCACCTGAACAGGTAACGGAGAGTGAAACTGTTAAAATTACAGAAGGTATAGAAACGGTTGAGTCTCAAGCGGTGGCAACTATTTCAGCGGCAAGTAGCACTGAGGTGCGAGTTGATACCCCGCAAGAGTCAGATCAACAACGTTTGGAGCATAGTGCCCGCAACTCATTAGATTGGGAAGGTCTCTACATGGGAACGTTGCCATGCGCAGATTGTTCAGGCATTGCTACGTCATTAACACTGAATTTTGATGGTACTTATGTTTATGAGCAAAATTATTTGGGTAAAGGCAAAGAAGGCGAATACAAATCCACCGGAGAGTATATTTGGAACAGCAAAGGCGATACGGTGATGCTGTCTAAACAAGATGATTCGCAACAATTTTTTGTCGGTGAAAATGTATTAATGATGCTCGATGTTGACGGTAATAAAGTGCAAGGTGAAATGGCGCAGAACTACAACTTGGTGCAACAGGAGTAGTTGTTCTCAAAAATAAAAAAAGTGACCATCGGTCACTTTTTTTATTTGGATTGAAGCAGTATGCCGTTGGCGATATAGCTCCATTCCCTATACATTTTACACTGTAAAGCGATTGACCAAGGTATACAGCTCATTCGCTCGGCTATTTAACTCTTGGCTACCAGAGCGGTTCTCGTTGGCCAATGCGGCAGATTGAGAACTTTGATCGGAAATTATCACGATTCGTTGAGATATTTCCTGTCCAACTAAGCTTTGTTCTTCCGTTGCTGTTGCAATCAATGAGTTCATATCCATGATAGTGGCAATCGAGTGTTGGATTTTAATCAGTGCTTCCGCGGCTGCATTGGCCTCATTTACAGTATCAGAGCTGCGGGACTGACTGCTTTCCATTGCTTTTACTGCATCATCTGAGGCTGATTTCAACTGCTGAATCATTTGATGAATTTCACCAGTACTTTCTTGGGTACGGCTAGCCAATTTACGAACTTCATCTGCAACAACCGCAAAACCACGACCCTGTTCACCAGCGCGTGCGGCTTCAATCGCGGCATTAAGCGCCAATAGATTGGTTTGCTCTGCGATGTCTTGAATCACCTCAAGTGAAGATGAAATATTTTGCACATCACCTTCTAAGCGGGAGATAACATCAGTTGCTTTTTGTACTTCGTCAGCCAGCGCGCCTACGGAGTTGGCAGCAGAGTTAACGATCTGCTGTGCTTCAAGTGCATTGTCATCAGCTTCCTTCGCCGAGTCCGCTGCTTGGCATGCGTTGTTGGATATTTCTTGTGCGGTGGTGGTCATTTCCGTCATCGCGGTTGCCACTTGCTCTGTCTCTTCACGTTGACCAGTCGCCAATTCATCGACTTGTGCAGCGCGGCTTGACATATTGCTGGTCTCCGAGACCACTTGTTGTCCAACACTACTGACGTTGCTAATAATATTTTGTAGGCTTTCAACAAAAGTGTTGAAGTTTCTACTTAGTCGCGCGTATTCAGGCGCTTTGAATGGCTCCATGCGTGCGGTTAAATCGGCATCACCATCAGCAAAGGACTGAATGGATAGATCAAACTGTTCCAACGGCTTCATTATTGAACGGTTAACCGTGATGGCGAACATTGCAACAATTAGTGAAATGGCAAAGCAGAAAACTGCAATTGCTATCAATGTGTTTTCTAAGGCTTTGTTGGCATTGGTATGCATGTCGGCGATGACGGCATCAACATCATCGGTATAAAATCCGGTACCTAGCATTAAATCCCACTCAGGAATGTAGACAGAGTAGCTGAGTTTCGGTAGGGCTTTGGTCTCACCGGGTTTTGGAAAGTAGTAAGTGGTGTAGTCACCTGTTTTGGCATTGGCAATAAGTTCACGAATAATGTAATTGCCTTGTTTATCTTGCAAGCCAAAGAAGTTCTCACCAATACCTTTCGTGTTTTTTCCGATGACAATACGAATACCTTTAGAGTCATAACCGAAGATATAGCCATTGTCGCCATATTCTAGTTCTCTTAGCGTAGGAAGTGCTTCTTCTAGAGATGCCCCACGATCAAGAAAGGGTTGTACGGCTGATTTTGCCATCTGCACGTAAGTTTTTAGTTCAGATTTTTTCTGTAACATCATCGTACTGCTTGTGACTTCTACTTGCTGAGTAGTTAGCTTGGTCGTCTTCACATAAGAGACCCCCATTACTCCAATAGCAATCAAAAGCAAAGGTACAAATGACAATATATAAAGACGAGTTTTTATAGTTAGGCTCATATTACTCTCTGCGGTTAGTTATTCTACTCAGTACATACATTGCGCATATGTATTGTTATCTTTTCTATTATGTTAAGTGTTTTATCGGCAGAGAACTGTGAAGCTTAAGGCTTAAACTTTAAATTTTATCTTAAGAAACCTTTTGTTGTAGGGCTTGGCTATGAGTGGTGTTTAAATAAAACAAGTATCACAGAAAGTGCTTTGTTAAAAATATGATGCATTTTCACTTGTTAAATAGTGATGCCAATTTTTACTAATGGTTTGAAAGTGATACACGCAAAATTCTTTTCGTTCGATTAGTTGTTCTGGTTCAATTTCATCGAGTAACTCGGCGTATTTTTCAGGGTTGCTACCATAAACCAAGCAAAGTGTTGAAAAGTAGCGTTGCAAATCAAAGCTGTGTTCATCAATGTATTCATCCGCTTGGTAATAATCAGGTCTGTCTTGAGATTCAAACGCGAACATATCTGCGGCACTAATGGTCGAGTCATCGCCATTGTCGACATACTCAATCATGATTATGGCTGCGAAATTATCGACGGCATCTTCCTCTTTACCTAATACAGGGATGGCTTGATCTTCTATATACGCATGTCCGGTCTCATGAAGTAGCGTGTGCAGAATTGTATCGATCGCTCCTAATTCAGCAGTGCGACTGAATTTGTCTTCATAGTTGTTTTTCTTAAAGTAATTAAAAGCTTCGGTATAGAAGCTGTAGGGTATGAGCACCGTGTGGATTTCAGGATCATACAAGGGTCCTTCTTCGCCGCCATATTGAATAGTGAGATTGTTTTTGAATGGAAAATGCTCTTTAGCAAGTTCGATGATCAGCGAATTGATTTCACTATCAACGATAGCCTGCTTTGCGTGAGCATCATTTTTTGAATCTGCAGGTAGGTAGGTAACGTGTACAGCGGCACTGACGGAGAACACACCGAACAAACACCAAGCGACGATGACCTGCTTAAATGCAAGCAAACACTTATTCATAGTCTGGCCTTCTTTATCTAACAAGAATATAATTTGCGATATCTAACCATGCCAGTTTAGCTGAGGAACAACATCTATACCCGTCATACTTGAAGTTGCAGCGGTGTTGGCTGTGTTCGTGCGGCCCAATCACATAGTTCACCTATGCTCAGGGGACTTTCTTACTTGCCGTCTACCTGCACCTTCAAGTTTCTTGAGTATATTGAATGTTGTGTTTGCGAGGTGACAAACTAGCTCAAAAATAGGGCGTTAGATTATAATTAGGGTGGTACAATTGGGTGTGGTACACTCGCCGCCCTTCAATATTCGAGAGAGACAAATCGCTATGAGCCTAAAGCAGGAACTTCAACAACTTCACAACCGTCTTGATGCTGCACAGCACAAACTTGAGGCAGCTAAAGGTCGTGGTGATCAAAGCATGATTACTAAGTTTACTAATGATGTAGATACACTCTCGAAGAAATTAAATTCACTACGTGGTAAGCAAGATTACAGCGACAACAAAGAGCGTCGTACTCTGCAAGATATGCCATTTTCACGTGAAATCACCAAAGAAGAGCAAGCGGATCTAGGCAAACTGAAAAAATCAGTCAAAGGCTTAGTCATTGTTCATCCAATGACAAAAATAGGTAAGCAATTGCGCCTAGACGCAATGACGGGTTTTGCTCCTAAGAAATTCTAAATCTATCGGTTACTGATGCAGAGCGAGGCAATGGTGTTATCGCTTTGTTTCACCCCTAATCTTCTAAAGAACTGCTGATTTCCCCTGCAAAGAGCAAATTATTCTGACGGCGAGTTATTGTTATGCATAGCTTTGGTTATGTGCATTGCATCTTTGCGTTTATGCACATCAAGCTTTTTGAATATCTTGTAAACATGTGACTTTACTGTACTTTCGGAAAGATAGAGTGAGTTTGCGATTTGTTTATTTGATTCTCCTGATGCGACATGATCCAGTATCTGCCTTTCTCTTGATGTGAGCGTTTTGTACAACTGACATCTTTCAAGATTTGGGTTCCTTCTTAGCATCACCAAATTTTCTAAGCATTTTCTTGGTAGCCATAATCCCCCATTTAGTATGTATCTAACGCTCTTGTAGAGATGTTCGATAGGGGCACTATTCAATAATATTCCTCTGAGAGATTGCCAGTAGGCAAATTCGCATTGGGTTGACTCCGGTGGCATGTTGTAAATCAAAATATCAAGCTTGAGAAGGTCGAAATTAGGTAAAGTATTACTGGCGATCATTGGCTGCAACTGCTCAAAATCGACTAATACCAGAGCAATGGTAGATTTTTCAGATTGTAATACTGAAACAACGTCGAGATGAATGTCGAGATTTTGAGTAAGTTGCTGTTCCATCAAACTTGTTTGCAATGTTTTTTCAGACAAAATCACGACGTGTTCATTCGACATTACCACTGCCTCCGAGAGTAATTACACATAGTATCTCAGCCCATAACTGAACGAGGTTCGAGCATAGAACACGTAAAGTATATTCAAGATTTACGGTTTAGTTAGCCATTTCATAAGATTTACTTACTTAAATATCAATAAAGCCTAAGCATTTGGTTTAGTTTGTTACAGAGTGTGCTAAACATAGTTTCATTACTATTTAACTAATCTCTTGAGTTATAGTTATTTTTATATCTTAGATATTTTTTGCAGTTTTTTGCTGCGTGAAAAAGTCTGGTTTAGGCTCCATAAAGGATGGAGCTTTATGTAATACGAATACCGATATGAGCTTCATACTTTACTCATCTAAACGCCTTATTTCATCTGTAACTGCATGTTTAATAGCAAGATAAATATCTTGTGTTTATGTTCATTTTTCAAACCTCAATCTGTTTCCTAAAGCTTGTCTCAATTTTGAGACTTGTGCTTCTGGATGCCTACCTATAATCGAGTTGCTCAAGGGCGTTTAAAGAGCATTAAAAACTAATTCAGACACGGATACACAACGGAGTGAATGTTATGAATCTTAAAAAAACAGGTATTGCGATTGCAATGGCAGCAATGATGATGAGCGGTGCGGTATTGGCTGGTGGCGGTGGTTACGGTGGTGGTCACGGCGGTGGTGGTACTGATACGGATATTGATGTATTGAGCAACAATGATCTTGGTAATGGTCCTGGTCATGATAATAACGATATCACAACCAATAACGGTAATGATGATAATGATATCGATACCAACAATGGTAATGATGATAACACTTTTGTTGTGATCAAAAAGTCTAATGACGGTAATGATGACAACCAATTTACTTCTAATAACGGTAACGATGATAATACTTGGAGAAACAGTAACAACATGCTCGATGCTAGTCATAATTTAAGCTTCGAAGTTGATATGGTTTTGGCTAAGTCTGATCTAGACGGTCATATTTCAAATACATCTGTTAAATATGGTGAATCAGCAAGTTCGGGTTACCACCACAGAGGTTGCAATAAATGCGCTGGTGCGGGTGTGAAAGTGAATAACACTAACACTATGAAAGGCTTCAATAATGCCGCTGGTATTACGACTGTTGGTCAATCTGCAGGTGCAAACTCAATGGTTCAACAATCTGTTGTTACCAACGCGACTGTGCAAACTAACTAACTCTGGAGAATGTCATGCGCTTAGCACTAATAGTAATAAGCAGCTTACTCGTTGTTAATGCTTATGCTGAAGATCTGGTGCTGGCAGACGACTATGAGCTATCTATGGATTCCATGGATAGCTCACGAGGTGGTCAGTATATAATTGAAGGTGACCAATATAATATCGATCTCGATAGTATTTCCGCATCTTCGGAAGTGAATGGTTTAAGCCAAGGCAATGTTGCTACCAATACCATAAACGGTAACAACCATATTGGCGCTGGTGCATTAGCCTCCACTTCTGGTGTTACCAATGTGATACAAAACACGGGTAACAATGTACTGATTCAAAACTCTACAGTCGTTAACCTGACACTAAAATGATATGGTTTTTTTGCGAATCTTAGCAATGTGGATGCTGATTATATCAGCATCCTCTAATGCATTAACTTACATGCCTAGCCGAGGTGCGTTCAACGTTCCGGTTAAAAGCTATATAGAAGTATTGTTCGGAGATGTTATCCGCCAGCAATATGATTTTAGCTGTGGCTCGGCGGCTGTTGCGTCTTTGCTTACCTACCACTATGAACACCCAGCAAACGAAGATACTATTTTCAAAGTTATGTACGATCTTGGTGACCAAGAAAAGATCAAAAAAAGCGGCTTCTCGCTGCTCGATATGAAAGAGTATTTGGAAACACAAGGCTTCAAAGCGGATGGGTTTAAAGTACCATTGGCAAAAATGCAGCAATTGGGCGTACCCGGCATTACATTAGTTAACTTTGATGGCTATATGCACTTCGTGGTTATCAAAGGGATGAATAGTCACTCAGTTATATTAGGCGACCCTTCTCGGGGAACCATTCAGATGAAGTTTGCTGAATTTGAGCAGTACTATTCAGGCATTGTACTTTTGATTCGTAGCCACGTAAAAGTTGCCAGAAACAGCTACGTATCTGACGACAATTACTCACTATATGCCCCCTCTCCTGTTGAATCTGGTGTAGTACGGGACTCTTTGGGGGTATTTAGTACAACACTACCCGAACGTGGGGAGTATTAGACATGTTCAGACAAACATGGGTGATAAGCGCTGTATGCGCGTGCTTAACCGCTCCGGCGTACGCCTCTTATCAGCTAGATAGTCTTAAGCCACTTGAGAACCAAGAACTATCGAGCTATCGAGCTGGTTTTTTAGGTGATGACTTCATGGTCAATATTGGGCTAGATATAGCAACCTCAATCAATGGTGAAACGCTGTTTAATAACCGCATAGCCAATCTGTTTTTTCAAAATGGACGATTAGTTGCGACCCAGCCTGAGGTAGTAGAACCGACGACTACAATTGTTCAGGTAGGGGGAGGGAACTCAGTCTCTCTACCAAACAGTACTCTGGTTCAAACCCCTGAGACAACGCAACCTCAGATCAATGTAAGTCAAATAACGGTACCCTTACCAAGCATTACTCAAACGGCAATCAACCGTGTTATTCAAAATTCGTTGGATGATACTGTCATTGGCTTTGAAACAATGATCAACATTGATGCTCAAGTGAATGGTACTTTAAGACGTTTGGAGAGAAGCAATAAACTTCAGCAATCGCTTCAATTTAACTTTAACTAATCCTTAAACATAACCCCTCAATATGACATGTGCCAGCGATTCGATAACCGCTGGCACAGCTACGCAAGCTCAATACCCGTCATACTTGAAGTTGCAGCGGTGTTGGCTGTGTTCGTGCGCCCCATCACATAGTTCACCTATGCTCAGGGGACTTTCTTACTTGCCGCCTACCTGCATCTTCAAGTTCCTTGGGTATACTAGAAGTTAGAAGCTAAATGGGATACGAACGTTTAGTTGGAAGTCAGGAGTATCTTCGGTTAACCCTGCTTGTGCACTGATGTTTAGAGCGGTAGTAGGTGAAAGTGCATAGTTAATACCAAAGGTTAGAGAATCAAGTTGCAGCAACTTCGCCTCATCATCTGTCCTTCCATTAACCTTACTTTTGAGGATAGTTTGATGGCTTAGACCAATAGAAAGCGACAGATCCCGATTGATGGCGAAACCTAAGCCTGCACCTAGAGAAATAGTATCACCTAAATCGATTTTTGCATTTTCACCGCTTATATCAAAATCGTTTTCAAAATTATAAATATAAGAAAGACTGGCGAACAAAACTGCTGGGTCGGTAGGGTAAATCATTGATACACCGGGTTCAACGCTCCAAAAGCCAGAACCTGTCGGCGCCTTGTTCAACACGTTTGTAAGTGGGTCAACATCAATCTCATAAGGTGATTTACCCGTATCAGATTTAACTCGCAAGCTACCTATCCAGTAGGGGGCGGTTTCGAAGTTAAATTGATGCCTGATAGCGAGCTCAACATCACCGATACCACCGCCATCCAAATCCTTGTTGATGGTTTCATCTGATGCGCCACTACTGATTGGACGTGCTGAAATTTGGTCATTTCGATACACAAAGGGTATCCGCACTTCCAGTTCTGTTGCATTGGTTAAGCCATAGCGACCAGTAAAGCCTGCAGTAATGGTTGTTCGGTCTGAATCACTCACCTCGATAAGTCCAATTACAAGTGCGGGCAATACGGTATAACCCACAATGCTGACTTTATTGGATGAGTTCTGTGAGTAATTGAGTGATGCTTCTACACCAAATTGACCCGCTGGAGTTAATACACCTGGTCTGTCAATAACATCGGCGACTGTTTGTGCTCTTTTTGCATCAGTTGCAGGGTCTTGCGTTTCTGCAAAAAGTGGCTGAGCAAGTAACAGAAGTGGAAGCGAGTAGAGTAGAGGTTTTGCCATTTTATCGTCCTTTTTTTCTTTGGCCCCTCTTTTAATTAGTTCAGGAATATCACTCTTGCCACCTTGGTTGTAAGGTTATTTTTCATGAGTGCATATGTTTTTTTTGAGGATTACTCGCTTGTGACTGATAAAAAAGAAGATTCTATACAGAGAAGTATTGAACAGTCAGTTCGCTCAAATTTAGGAAGAGTTCTATTTATTGTGCGTCTTATTAGTGAGACTAATTGTTAGCATATATTGGTTTTTTAAATATGTTCGCGTATAGCTAAATGTTTGATAAAAAAAGAGAGCCATAAGGCTCTCTTAATAAAGCAAAGTTTGATTCTGGTTAACCCATAAACCAAGAAACAAATATTAGTGCACCAAACATAAAGGTGGCAACTAATGCAGGCTGCCCACCACTTGCGGTGTAAGTTTGCTCCTCGCTATGGTGAGCATGGGCAAAATCGGGTCTACGCACCTTAATGACCATTGCAAGTGGTCCCCATATCGCGAGGAAGACCAATACCATACCTGCGTAATCCAGCATGCTAATAAACTGATTGGCAAATAGTGTTGCTAGTATCAATGGCAGGATAAATGTCAGTACGTATGCCAGTGCTGAGTTATTGGTTACAGCGTCTTTGTTTTGATCGTATAGCGCCATTGATACCCCCAAGTATGAGGTGATCAGGGCAAGCGCAGAGAATATAGCAACGACACTTTTAAGCATCGTTGTCTCAGCGTCAAAAGCCGCAATGAGTTGCGAGATATTTTCAAACTGGCTGACGGCATCAACACCTAAGTTGCCGATGACAGCAAATAGCCAAGTCAAATAACAAATTAGAGGAATAATCGAGCCGAGTAGTACCATGTTGCGGATTTGCTTGGTCGTGGCGTCTTGGTTATAGCTAACCAATGATGGGATCACGACCATTGAGGCAAAACTGGTAAATATTACGGCGCTGTATTGCACTACATCATTGGCTGTGAAGTCGCTTTCTTGGTTTAAATTTGCCCACTCAATATGGTTAAACAGAGAAAAAATAACCACAAATAACATTGCGACCATCAAGATAAATAGACCGCGATTGAGCTTATCGATGTAGGATTTGCCCGCAACCACGACTAAGCCCATAACTAGGCTAAAGACTGTGTAGCCTGCAAAGGGGGATAGATTGATCCCTACCTCAAGCAACATGCTATGGAGTAAGTCACCAATCCCGATTATGTAAGCGATCATCAAGCAAGCTAGCAGCAAATAAAAGAGTAGGTTCATAAAGTGCATGCCTTTACGCCCTAGAGTGAAATAAGCAATGCTGCTCATGCCGGTACTTTGTTTGGTTTTTGTACACGCTTCGGCTAATAGTAAAGCCGCATAAGTGGTGCCGAAGAAGATCACGAACATCAACCCAGCACTGACAAAAAAGCCAAACTGAGCCAACACCATCGGAATCGCCAACATACCTGCACCCAATGCAGTTCCTGACAAAATCAGCGAGCTGCCGAACAACTTCATGTTCAAAAGAAAAGACCCTTACTGAAAATAATTCCAGAACAACGTGTAAAAATTTGTTGCCAAGACTAGCAAATAATTCTCTAAAAACCGCATAAAAAAATTTTATCTTTGGAGATAAATTTTCTAATGCATTATGAGCAATTCGGGATTAAATTCAACCTAAAAGTACTTAACTAGTGTTAAATCAATCAGTTAATTATTTCCCGTTGTTGTTTTGGTAAATTTAACGGTTAATCTGTTAAAAAAGTCATCACCAGTATGTGCTTGTTTTATGTAATAGATTGGTTAGACAAATACCGAAAATTAGCTTACCCCTTTGTTTTTAAATGAATTAAAACCATCGTAAAAACCTATTGTAACAATACGCATAAGTGATTATATAAATTGTTCAAGTGGGTCTAATCTTCAGAGGTAGATAAGGCGATTGCCAAAAAAATACCCAATAATCTCTCTGGAAGGAATAAAGCGATGAGTAAGAAACTGACTACTGCTGCTGGCTGTCCTGTTGCACACAACCAAAATGTGATGACTGCCGGTCCTCGAGGACCACAATTACTACAAGATGTGTGGTTTTTGGAAAAACTAGCGCATTTTGATCGTGAAGTTATACCTGAGCGCCGTATGCATGCCAAGGGCTCGGGCGCTTATGGTACTTTTACAGTTACTGAAGACATCACCCAGTATACAAAAGCGAAAATTTTCTCTGCAATAGGGAAAAAAACTCAAATGTTCGCTCGCTTTACTACCGTTGCTGGTGAGCGTGGTGCAGCCGATGCTGAACGTGACATTCGTGGTTTTGCACTGAAGTTCTATACCGAAGAGGGTAATTGGGATTTAGTTGGTAACAATACGCCAGTTTTCTTCCTTCGCGACCCATTAAAATTCCCCGATCTGAATCACGCAGTAAAACGAGACCCTCGTACTAACATGCGTAGCGCAACCAATAACTGGGATTTCTGGACATCGCTACCAGAGGCTTTCCACCAAGTAACAATCGTAATGAGTGATCGTGGTATTCCGGCTTCTTATCGCCACATGCATGGCTTTGGTAGCCATACATTCAGCTTGATTAATGCTGACAATGAGCGTTACTGGGTTAAGTTCCACTTCAAAACTCAGCAAGGAATCAAAAACCTGACTGACCAAGAAGCAGAAAAGATAGTAGGTCAAGATCGTGAAAGCCATCACCGTGATCTATATGAAGCGATTGAGCGTCAAGATTTCCCTAAATGGAAAATGTACGTACAAATCATGCCAGAGTTGGAAGCCGATGAGGTTAGCTTCAATCCATTTGATTTGACCAAAGTGTGGTCGCAAAAAACCTATCCATTAATTCCTGTCGGTGAATTTGAGTTAAATCGAAACCCTGAAAACTTCTATGCGGAAGTGGAGCAATCAGCATTTAATCCAGCCGCCGTCGTTCCTGGTATCAGTTTCTCACCGGATAAAATGCTGCAAGGTCGTCTCTTTGCCTACGGTGATGCACAACGTTACCGCTTGGGCGTCAACCATCATCAAATTCCAGTTAATGCACCACGTTGTCCGGTACATAGTTACCATCGTGATGGTGCCATGCGTGTCGACAATAACCATGGTTCAACCATTGGCTACGAGCCGAACTACCAACAAGAATGGGCAGAGCAACCTGATTACTCTGAGCCACCAATGCGTATTTCAGGCAATGCAGATCACTACGACCATAGTGTCGATGAAGATTACTTTAGCCAAGCAGGCGATCTATTCCGCCTTATGAGTGAAGATCAGCGCCAACAGTTATTTAGTAATACGGCTAGCTCATTAAATGGTGTGCCAGAGTTTATTATACAACGCCATATAACTCATGCTTACCAAGCGGATGAAGCCTACGGAAAAGGTTTAGAGAAAGCTCTGGGCATTAAAAAATAATGCCGAGTGACAGCACTCAAAAAGGCGCTTTATGCGCCTTTTTTACGGTTTATACCCAAGATACTTGAAGGTGCAGGTAGGCGGTAAGTAAGAAAGCCCTCTTAGCATAGGTAGAACCATGTGATTGGGGCGCACGAATACAGCCAGCACCGCTGCAACTTCAAGTATGACGAGTATATATTCTTTGTTGAGCGTTAGTACGCAACAATTGATAAAACGCATGGGCTGCTGGGCCAGTGTTGGCACCTTTAGGGAGAGTGAGGTGCAACGAGACTTGATAACGCTCTGATTGTTCGATGTTCACTACGGTTATATTGGGATTTTTCCGCTCATTTATCATGTGCATTGGTAAGCGGCAATATCCAACACCTTGCTCAACAGCACGAAGGGCATGATCAAAATTATCCACCGTTATACGTTGTCTTGATTTCAACCAACCCACATCGCGTTTGTTGGTGGCTGAGTTGCCCAAGTCACGTACCACAATTTGGCAAGTAGTCGCAAAATCAGCCAAGCACAGTGATTCTTTTCCAGCGAGAGGGTGGTGGCTAGCCACCACCGGGACCATGGTTGTTGTGCCAAAAGCTTCCGCTGGGTAATTGGTGATCGGTAAGTTGATGATGGCAATATCGGCTTGCTCACTCACCACCATATCGGTGGTTTTACTCAACGACGTTTCAACTATCTGAATGGAAGTTGCACTATTATCGGCTAAGAAGCACTGCATTGGTTGGTAAAGCCAGCAGGGGTTGCATAAGTGGTCAATGGAGATGGTAATTTGCGATTCAATACCACTGCTTAGTTGTGTGCTGATCATCTCCAACTCATGGGCTTGTTCAAGCATTGAATCGGCGCGTCGCAACAAAGTTTTACCGTGCTCAGTCAATACTGCGCGTCTTCCTTGTATCGCGATCAGCTCAATGCCTAGTTGCTGTTCGAGCTTTTTAACCGAATAGATCAGCGTGGTGTGGCTTTTATTCAGCGCCTGAGCGGCAGCTTGTATGCTGCCAGCTTGGTCGATGTAATGCAGCGTTTGCCACTGTTCTAAAGTCGTTTTAAGTCTCATTGGTCAGTTTTCTTGACAGTTAATGGCAAAATTATGAACTTTTTTGTCGAAAATATAAAGGTGATAATCATCTCATCGACAACAAGCCAGTTGGCATTCGTTGTTAAGGCGTATTAGACAAATTGAGGAATAACGACCATGGTAAAACTATTACAAGTTGATTTTGATTTTCAAGGACCGTTCGGCGAAGAGATGACACAAGCAATGACAGGCTTGGCTGAGTCAATCAATCAAGAGCCGGGAGTCATCTGGAAAATTTGGACGTTGAGTGAGAAAGACAAGCTTGGTGGAGGGATTTATTTGTTCGAAGACGAAGCAACAGCGACTGCGTATTTGGCAATGCATACCGAGCGCTTAACTCAGATGGGTATCAGCAATATTCGTGGTGTGATTTTTGATATTAATCAGCCACTAAGCGCAATTAACCAAGCCCCACTACAATAAAGTAGTATTCTCAATTAACAGTGTAAATTACTATCTCCGTCATACTTGAAGTTGCAGCGGTGTTGCCTGTGTTCGTGCGTCCCAATCACATAGTTTACCTATGCTCAGGGGACTTTCTTACTTGCCGCCTACCTGCATATTCAAGTTTCTTGGGTATGGATTTAAAATTATGAACAACCAAACATTCTTAACCATACATGGTGCTATCTACACCGTGTTTGCATTGGCACTTTTTTTCGTTCCTAGCCTGATGTGGCCTGTGTATGGTGTGGAAATTAACGATAAGTATGCGTATTTCCTCTCACAACACACCTCTATATTCCTTGGTGGTGTGGCGGCTGTGAGCTTGATGATGCGTGGTATCGAATCCGGTCAAGCTATGACGCAGATAATCAAAGCATTGTTAATTACCAACGTGCTTGGTGTGGTGATCACAACTTATGCCGGTGTAACAGGAATTTTTGTTGGATTGGGTTGGAGTGACCCTGCATTCTTTTTGTTGTTGAGTGTGATTACGTTTTTACAACTGAAAAAGCAGACGAACTGATAAACGATTATCGACCTATTCACGATTTTGCATTTTAAGCCTCAATGTATTGAGGCTTTTTTATACCCCGAGATTATTGAGCACTACACTGATTTTATATGTTGAATTCTTAATTAGGCTTAATCACTGAAGACAAAGTGGGAGGCAATATGTGTGGACGGCTTAATATCACCGATGATCCTCTCACTCGACTGGTGTCGCAGTTGTTAGGTATTCATTTTGTCCCTCACCTGAGTGCAGACTTAAAGCCCAGTGAAACCGTTTCAACCATTATTTTCCAAAATGGCGGTTATCAGCAATGGGATGTGCCATGGGGAATCAAACCCAGTTGGGCGAAAAGGTTGATCATCAATGCTCAAGTTGAGAGTGTGGCGAATAAGGCGACTTTTAAGTACGGCTTTGCTCATCAAAGAGTGGTTGTGCCTTGTTCTGGCTGGTATGAATGGCGAGAAAGAGCAGGCTCTGGCATCAAAGAAAAATATTTATTCCGCAATCCGGATAATTCGCCTTTGTATATTGCAGGTGTGATTGTCAACAGTAACAACTTAGTAACCTTAACAACAAAACCCAACTTACAATGTGCTCAGTACCACCATCGCATGCCATTTTTAGTACCGGAGATCGGAATTTACCAATGGTTGACAGCGGCTGAAGAAGAGGCAATGAACTACCTATCAATTCCGCATCAATCCCTTGTAAGAATTGAGTTGCAAGGCTAATTGTCCTGTTGGTTTTTTTCTTTTCTATCTAGCGGTTCTCGACTATCAATCGGCTTGTTGTAATTGGCGAGAACAAGCTTGGTTTTCATCCTGCCATCCGCCTTTTTAGGTATTATACCTTAGTCTAAATTGTCGACAATCTACTTGATTGTCGACAATATCATGGTCTATTTTATATTTAAGTTAATAAATTGTTGACATGTTGTATGCGAGAGGATGTCGCATTACCGTGTGCCAATCGAGAACTAAATATGAATAGTGAAGCCAAATTCGAATTGAAAAATCGACTTAACGACAAGGAAAGCACCAAGTCAGTCACTCTTGCAGAAGTATTGGTCGAAGCCATAGTCAGCGGTGAGTTGGTTTCAGGTAGTAAAATATCAGAGCCAGAGTTAGCCAAACGGTATCAAGTAAGCCGCGGTCCTTTGCGTGAAGCCATGATGCGTTTAGAAGGTCTTGGCCTGATTGAGCGTATTGCTCACGTTGGTGCACGCGTTATTTCTTTATCGCCGGAGAAACTGATTGAGCTATATGCGGTGCGCGAATCGTTAGAGGGAATGGCCGCTCGTCTTGCCGCTCGCCATATTAGTCAAGATGAGATCCTCACATTAGAAATTCTGCTTGCTAAGCATTCCAACCATATCGATCAAGTTGAAGGGGCTTCTTACTTTCATCAAGAAGGTGATTTCGACTTTCACTATCGAATTATCAAAGCCAGCCGTAATCAAAAACTCATTTCACTGTTGTGTGATGAGTTATACCACTTGCTGCGTATGTACCGTTACCAATCACCTCGCGCTCAATCTCGCCCCAAAGAGGCGCTAAATGAGCACAAATATATTCTTCAGGCGATACGTAATCGCGATGAAGAATTAGCAGAAATGCTAATGCGTCGCCACATTTCAGGCAGCCGCAAACTTATCGAGCAACAAATCTTACTTGTTGAAAATGACTAGAAGGAAATCGTCATGAGTTTATCTCCGGGGGCGAAGTTTCGACTCGCTGTAGAAAACAATAACCCGCTACAAATTGTCGGTACGGTCAATCCATATTGCGCCATGATGGCGAAAAATGTCGGTCACCAAGCCGTTTACCTCTCTGGTGGTGGTATCGCCAATGCTTCTTACGGTTTACCCGATTTAGGTATTACGACACTAAACGATGTTTTGGTGGATGTTGACCGTATTTCAAACGCCTGTGACTTACCGCTATTGGTCGACATCGATACTGGCTTTGGTGGAGCATTTAATATTGCTCGCACCATTAAAGCAATGGAGAAAGCCGGTGCAGCTGCGGTACATATTGAAGATCAAGTTGCGCAGAAACGCTGTGGTCACCGCCCAAACAAAGCGATTGTTAGCCAGCAAGAGATGGCTGATCGCGTTAAAGCTGCGGTTGATGCTCGCAACGATGACAGCTTTGTCATCATGGCGCGTACAGATGCGCTAGCGGTTGAAGGTATGGACCAAGCCATTGAACGTGCAATTGCTTGCGTGGAAGCGGGTGCTGATATGATATTCCCTGAAGCAATGATTGAGCTTGGACAATATGCTCAATTCTCAAACGCACTGGCAAAAGCGACAGGAAAGCATGTGCCTATTCTCGCCAACATCACCGAATTTGGTCAAACACCTCTTTATGGAAGTGAAGAGTTGGCGGCAGTGAATGTGGATATGGTGCTCTATCCACTGAGTGCCTTCCGCGCGATGAATAAAGCCGCGGAGATGGTCTATAAGCATCTGCTTCAAGAAGGAAATCAAGAAGCGCTAATAGACTCGATGCAAACTCGCAACGAGCTTTACGCACATCTGAATTATCACGATTACGAAAACAAGCTAGATAAGCTGTTTTCGCAAGGGAAGTAATAACCTCAGGAAGCCTAAGAGATATTTTATCTAATTAATCTTAACTAACGTGAAAAAGTCATCACTGCAAAAAATCGCTTCACAAGAGAGCAAGCAGTCAGACAGAAAAGGAGTTCAACATGCCGTCGAAAGAATTAGGTGGCGCAGGTCTACGTGGCCAAAGCGCTGGTAGCACTGCATTATGCACTGTCGGTCAATCGGGCACAGGTCTAACTTATCGTGGTTATGATATTACTGACTTAGCCAATAATGCTCAGTTTGAAGAAGTCGCGCATCTTTTGTTGCGTGGGCATCTTCCTAATCAACAAGAGCTCGATAGTTATAAAACACATCTACTGAATTTACGTGGGTTACCACAACCGCTTAAGCATGCGTTAGAGCTGATTCCTGCTGATGCGCACCCAATGGATGTGATGCGCACCGGGTGTTCGTTTTTAGGTAACTTAGAGCAAGAGAATGACTTTTCTCAGCAGCTAAACGCGACAGAACGTTTGTTAGCTCTTTTCCCTGCGATTATCTGCTACTGGTACCGATTCAGCCATGATGGTGTGCGAGTTGATACTGAAGATCACTCACAAGACTGCCTTGGTGGCTACTTTCTTAAGCTGTTAACTGATAAAGAGCCAAGTGAGTTGCATAAGCAAGTTATGCATTGCTCATTAATCTTATATGCAGAGCATGAATTCAATGCCTCTACGTTTTCTGCGCGTGTCTGTGCCTCAACTTTGTCGGATCTTCACTCTTGTATTACCGGTGCCATTGGTACCTTGCGAGGTCCTTTGCATGGTGGTGCGAATGAGGCTGCGATGGAGATGATCGAAAACTGGCAAACGCCGGATGAAGCAGAAGCCAACATCATGCAAATGCTGGAGAACAAAGACAAGATAATGGGATTTGGTCATGCTGTTTATCGTGAAAGTGATCCACGCAACGCGTTAATTAAACGTTGGTCCAAAGAGTTGGCAGCGGCGGTGGGTGACACTCACCTATATGCTGTTTCTGATCGTGTTGAAGCAGTGATGAAGCGCGAGAAGGGCTTGTTCTGTAATGCCGATTTCTTTCATGCATCGGCTTATCACTTTATGGATATTCCAACCAAGCTGTTTACACCAATTTTCGTTATGAGTCGACTAACCGGTTGGGCTGCACATGTATTCGAACAGCGTGAAAATAACCGCATTATTCGTCCAAGTGCTGATTATACCGGCCCCGAGCATCAAGAGTGGGTACCGATCGAGCAGCGATAAATTCGCTCAGGCTGCCTCTTAATCACATTTTGAGAGGCAGTGATATCTAAATCATTGAAGTTGGGAACAACCCCTTATTGCTTTGATGAAAAGACTATCTTCGGGTAAAAACACAACAATATTGGAAGTAAGCCCATGAGTATTAACAGCCAACATCGTAAACCTCTACCGGGTACTGTGCTTGATTTTTTTGATGCGCGTGAAGCGGTAGATGCGATTACCCCAGATTCCTATAGAAAACTGCCTTACACCTCACGCGTACTTGCTGAGCAGTTGGTTCGCCGCTGCGAGCCACATATGCTGGAAGCGAGCCTTAAACAGTTGATTGATCGCAAACGTGATCTCGATTTTCCTTGGTACCCAGCACGAGTAGTGTGCCATGACATTCTTGGTCAAACCGCGTTGGTTGATTTAGCGGGTCTGCGCGATGCAATTGCTGACCAAGGTGGCGATCCGGCAAAAGTAAACCCAGTAGTCGAAACACAACTGATTGTCGATCATTCTCTTGCCGTTGAACATGGTGGGTTTGACCCTGATGCTTTTGAAAAAAACCGTGCGATTGAAGATCGTCGTAATGAAGATCGTTTTCATTTTATCGAATGGTGTAAAACTGCGTTTGAAAACGTCAGCGTGATCCCTGCTGGCAACGGCATAATGCATCAGATAAATCTCGAAAAAATGTCACCGGTGGTTCAGTCCAAGCAAGGTATAGCGTATCCAGACACCTGCGTTGGTACTGATAGTCATACACCGCACGTAGATTCGTTGGGCGTGATAGCGATTGGAGTTGGTGGGCTCGAAGCAGAAACGGTCATGCTTGGTCGTCCATCAATGATGCGCCTACCAGATATCGTTGGCGTGAAACTGACGGGTAAACGTCAGCCGGGCATTACCGCCACTGACATTGTGTTATCGATTACCGAATTCTTACGTAATGAACGAGTGGTCTCTAGTTACCTTGAGTTTTATGGTGAAGGAGCACGAGCTTTAACCATTGGTGATAGAGCGACCATCTCAAACATGACGCCGGAATATGGCGCCACTGCGGGTATGTTCTATATCGATGAGCAAACCATAAATTACCTTAAGTTAACCGGTCGAGATGATGAGCAAGTTGCACTGGTAGAGAATTACGCTAAACAAACAGGTTTGTGGGCGGATGATCTGGAAGCTGCCGAATATGAACGGGTACTAGAATTTGATCTATCAAGCGTAACTCGCAATATGGCCGGTCCTTCTAATCCACATCGCCGCTTACCAACTTCAGAACTGGCAGAGCGCGGCATTGCTGGTGAATGGCAACAAACCGATTCACAAAATCCTGATGAACTCCCCGATGGCGCAGTCATTATTGCTGCTATTACGTCATGCACCAACACCAGTAACCCACGTAACGTCGTGGCGGCCGGCTTGTTGGCGAAAAAAGCCAATGAACTCGGTTTAGTTCGCAAACCTTGGGTGAAATCTTCATTTGCTCCAGGTTCAAAAGTGGCCAAGCTTTACTTAGAAGAAGCGGGTTTGTTAAGCGAGATGGAAAAGCTAGGCTTTGGTATCGTTGCTTATGCATGCACTACCTGTAATGGCATGAGTGGTGCTTTGGATCCAGACATTCAACAAGAGATCATTGATCGCGATCTTTACGCAACCGCAGTGCTTTCGGGTAACCGAAACTTCGATGGTCGAATTCACCCGTATGCTAAACAAGCGTTTCTTGCTTCGCCGCCTTTAGTGGTTGCCTATGCATTGGCAGGCACAATTCGCTTTGACATTGAACGCGATGCGTTAGGCACCAATGCACAAGGTGAACTGATCTACTTAAATGATTTGTGGCCAAGTGATGAAGAGATTGATGAAGTGGTGGGCAAATCGGTTAAACCTGAACAGTTTAAACAAGTCTACATTCAGATGTTTAAACTTGATGATAGCGAACGCAGCCCAAGCCCACTTTATGATTGGCGCGAAATGAGTACTTACATTCGCCGTCCTCCCTATTGGCAAAAAGAGGGGGAGGGTGCGCTTGCTGGTGAGAGAACTCTGTCAGGCATGCGCCCATTGGCGATATTAGGTGACAACATCACCACTGATCACCTTTCGCCTTCCAATGCAATTATGGCAAGCAGCGCGGCAGGCGAATATCTTGCCAAAATGGGCTTGCCAGAAGAAGACTTCAACTCCTACGCAACCCACAGAGGTGACCACCTAACTGCGCAGCGCGCCACTTTTGCTAACCCTAAGCTGTTTAATGAAATGGTTAAGGAAAATGGAGAAGTCGTCCAGGGTTCAATGACGCGCATTGAGCCGGAAGGCAAAGTGACTCGTATGTGGGAAGCGATTGAAACCTACATGAACCGCAAGCAGCCATTGATTATTGTCGCAGGTGCTGACTATGGGCAAGGCTCATCACGTGATTGGGCGGCAAAAGGTGTACGCCTTGCGGGTGTAGAAGCGATTGCGGCTGAAGGTTTTGAGCGTATCCACCGCACCAATTTAGTTGGTATGGGGGTTTTACCGCTGCAATTTAAAGCTGGGACTAACCGTGAAACACTTGAGCTAGATGGTACGGAACTCTATGACGTCATCGGTGACATTGCTGCGGGGGCTGATCTGGCGTTGGTGATCACTCGAACTAACGGTGAAAAAGTCGATGTAGCGGTGACTTGTCGATTAGATACAGCTGACGAAGTTCAGGTTTATCAAGCTGGCGGCGTATTGCAACGTTTCGCGCAAGATTTCTTAGCACAATAGGAGGTGATAAGTATGACAAATGCTTCTTTGAACCAGTTAAAACCGCAGCTAAGAGTACCAGCTACTTACATACGTGGCGGTACCAGCAAAGGCGTATTCTTTAGCCTCAACGATCTTCCGCCAGAGGCGCAAGCTGCTGGTAAAGCGCGTGACAATTTGCTAATGCGGGTGATTGGTAGCCCCGATCCCTACGGCAAGCAAATCGATGGTATGGGGGGGGCGACATCCAGTACCAGTAAAACGGTGATTGTGGCGCAAAGCCGTCGGGATGGTCACGATGTTGATTATCTATTTGGACAGGTGTCAATCGATCAACCATTTGTTGATTGGAGTGGTAACTGCGGCAATCTTTCTGCTGCGGTAGGGCCATTTGCTATTCAAGCTGGTTTGGTTGACTCAGAGCGCGTCCCACGTGATGGCATTGCTGAAGTGCGAGTGTGGCAAGCCAACATCAAGAAAACCATTATTGTGCATGTACCAATGGTTGGTGGGCGCGTGCAAGAAACCGGAGATTTTGAGCTAGATGGTGTCACATTCCCTGCTGCCGAGATCTTAGTGGATTTTGTTGACCCAGCCGCTAGCAATAGCAGCTTGTTCCCAACAGGTAACCTGATTGACGATTTAGAAGTGCCCGGTGTGGGTAGGTTTAACGCCACCTTAATTACCGCCGGTATTCCTACCATCTTTATTGATGCTGAGTCACTAGGTTATCAAGGCACTGAGTTACAAGAAGCGATTAATAGCGATGAGAAAGCCCTTGCAATGTTTGAAACCATTCGAGCATATGGTGCATTGAAAATGGGCTTAATTGATGATCTTGAGCAAGCTAAAAATCGCCAGCATACACCCAAAGTGGCATTTGTCTCACCACCGAAAGAGTGTGTCTCTTCTAGTGGGAAAACCATCAAAGAGGAAGAGATTGATCTGTTGGTTCGAGCGTTGTCGATGGGGAAATTACACCACGCGATGATGGGGACAGCGGCTGTCGCGATTGCTTCAGCGGCAAGTGTCCCGGGGACTTTGGTCAACCTTGCTGCAGGAGGCGGTGAGAAAAGCTGCGTCACCTTTGGTCACCCGTCCGGTACGTTGACAGTGGGGGCTCAAGCCAGCTTAATGAGTGGTGATTGGGTGATAAAGAAAGTCTCGATGAGTCGTAGTGCAAGGGTTCTGATGGAGGGCTTTGTTCGAGTCCCCTCCGGTGTCTTCGCCTAAATAACGGAATGAATGAGTTTGCTTATTCCATTCGGTTAAGTAAGCGCAAGATCTAAATCGATGGCATTGCCTTTAGTTAACGCTGAACGGTGCAATGTCAGGACATACTGGAGGAAGCAATATGTCTGCATATCAAAAAGAATATCAATGGGCGCAGACCCAACCGGAACTGTTTTGGCAAGAGCAAGCCAAGCATATTGATTGGTTTGAAGCACCGAAAACCATCATCGCCAATGATGAAAATGGCATTGAACGTTGGTTTCCTGATGGGATCCTTAACACCTGTTGGTTGGCTTTGGATTACCATTGTGAGCAAGGTCGCGGTGACAAAACGGCGTTGATTTATGACTCACCAGTAACTGGGGTTAAGCAGAGTTACAGCTATCAGGAGATGCTTGAAAAGGTGGCGACCATTGCGGGTATGCTAGCGGGGCAAGGCGTTTCCAAAGGTGATCGCGTGGTTATCTATATGCCGATGATCCCTGAAGCGGCAATGGCGATGCTGGCTTGCGCACGCTTGGGTGCCATTCACTCGGTGGTATTTGGTGGTTTTGCACCTAACGAACTAGCGGTGAGAATTGAAGATGCGGAGCCAAAAGTTGTCATGACGGCGTCTTGCGGTATTGAAGTGAACAAGGTCATCCCCTATAAGCCACTGGTTGATAAAGCGATTATGGACAGTCGCTGGAAACCAGAAAAAGTGTTTGTTTGGCAAAGACCTCAGTGTGAAGCGGATCTAAATCAAGAGCGAGATATAGATTGGCGGGAAGCGTATCAATATGCACAGCCGCATGCTTGCGTACCTGTGTTAGCAACCGATCCACTCTATATCCTCTATACGTCGGGCACGACAGGTAAACCTAAAGGAGTAGTGCGCGATAATGGCGGGCATGCTGTTGCGATGAAGTACTCGATGGAAGCCATCTATAACGTTGCACAAGATGGTGTCTTTTGGGCGGCTTCCGATGTGGGTTGGGTTGTGGGGCATGCATACATTGTCTATGGTCCGCTTATTCATGGCTGTACCTCGCTATTTTATGAGGGTAAGCCGGTACGCACTCCAGATCCCGGTGCCTTTTGGCGTGTGTGTGAAGAATATAAAGTCGACGCACTATTCTCCGCACCTACTGCTTTTCGCGCGATAAAAAAAGAAGATCCTCAAGGCGAATGTTTGAAGTCATACGACCTTTCTAACTTGAAAACTATTTTTATGGCGGGTGAAAGGTTGGACCCACCAACATTAGAGTGGGTAGAAGAACATACTGGCAAGCCAGTTATTGATCATTGGTGGCAAACCGAGACGGGCTGGGCCATTGCAGGGAATCCAATGGGTATTGAAATGATGCCAGTAAAAGCGGGCTCCTCAACCAAGCCTATCCCGGGCTATCAAGTAGAAATTCTCAATGAGTTAGGTGAACCAGTAGCTGCCAACCAGCAAGGATTTATTGCTCTTAAGCGTCCACTACCACCCAGCTGTTTACCCACTGTGTGGCGTAATCATGATCGATTTGAAACTGGCTATTTGAGCCAATTTCCGGGCTATTATATTTCAGGTGATGGTGGTTACTTCGATGACGATGGATACCTATTCATCATGGGGCGTATCGACGATGTGATTAACGTTGCTGGTCACAGGCTTTCCACCGGTGAAATGGAAGAAATAGTAGGTGCACATCCAGCGATTGCCGAATGTGCGGTTGTCGGTATTCATGATGATCTCAAAGGTCAGTTGCCACTTGGCTTTGTGGTTCTAAAAGACGGTGTCAGCATTGATGATTTGACTCTAGAAGGTGAACTAGTCAGTAAAGTGCGAGATTCAATAGGTGCCGTTGCCTGCTTTAAACATGCGCTGGTAGTAGAACGTTTACCAAAAACACGTTCGGGTAAGATTTTACGTCGAACAATTCGCCAAATAGCGGATGGCGAGTCTTACACAGTACCTTCTACTATTGATGACCCTACGAGCATTAATGAGATAGAACGAGTGCTGCGTAGTTAGTGTTTTGTGGTTAACAGCAGTTGATTAAAATTGAAATGATAGAGCAGCGAAAGCTGCTCTTTTTTTGCCCGTTAATTGATGGGTATTTGTCCGATTGATCATCTTCCTAGCCGATCTATATAGAAATTTTGCAGCCAAGTTTTTGCTTTCAACTAGTAAAAGTCGTGCGACACAAAGGAAGGAATTTAATTACTAAACGGACCATTATCAATATTGGGAATTGCACTAGTAGTATGATTGAGTGTTCATGTTTTCATCTAAATTGCAAACTTTTAATTTTGCGGGTAATAACATTTATTTTACGTTTATTATTCCAGTATTATCTAAAAACCTCATTTGTTATTAGCTAATTGCAAATATAAATCAATATGCTTAAGTTGGGGTATTGGTCGTAAGGCTTTGTTTTAAATTGGCAATTATGTCCGGCTTTAAATGGGTTCGCGTACCCAGTGATTGATATGCTGAAGGTGTAGTTTGTATCTATATGTTAAATTTATTGGTTTTAATTGGCGAATTGTATAAGTAGATTATTTTAATCGATATCAAAGAATATTGTAATGAATAGGCTTAGTTACTTATTGAATCGATTTTTATTTATTAATTCAGTATTTTTATCTACATTGCTGCCACTATTTGTGGCATATTGCATATCTTATTTACCATCTGGATAGTAAAAGTGTTTTTTTACTCGAAGATGGAAGCATATATCTAATAAAAAGCACGCTACTTTGGTGATTTTTATTAACCAAGTAAGCGGCAAGATTCCGCGTTTAAGTTGAAAATTTTTCAATGGAGATTAAATGAACAATAAACTTAGGATTGCTTCTGCAATTTCACTCGCATTGTGGTTGTCTGGCTGTGATATGTCGTCACACGCAGCATCTGAAAACCAAACACCACCGGCTGTTCCTGTCAGCATTATTGAACTTAAGAGCCAACCACAAGCAATTACAATGGAATTGCCTGGTCGCAGCCGAGCGTACGTGGAAGCTGAAGTTCGCCCACAGGTAAATGGTATCGTGCTTGCGCGTAGCTTTACCGAAGGCGGTTATGTTGAGCAAGGTCAATCTCTGTACCAAATTGATGATGCAACTTATACAGCGGCACTGATCAGCACTAAAGCGGAACTACAACGTGCGCAAGCGGCATTGGCATCAACAGGCGCTACAGCGAAACGTTTCCAAGAACTTTTAAAAACTAAGGCGATCAGCCAACAAGATTTTGATCAAGCGCAAGCGGCATACTTAGAAGCAAAAGCTAGTGTTGCGGTTGCGAAAGCAGCAATCAACAATGCTGAGATTAACTTAGCGTACACTAAAGTGGCTGCGCCGATTTCTGGCCAAATCAGCAAATCTAGCGTTACGCCGGGTGCTCTTGTTACAGCGAACCAGGCTCAAGCACTTGCTAAGATTTCTCAGCTTGACCCTATCAATGTTGATATCGCGCAATCAAGCACACAGATGCTACGTCTTAAACAGCGCATCGCTAGTGGTCAACTTCACCAACCAGAATCAGCGGAAGTTCTATTGGTTCTAGAAGATGGCAATGTATACAACCACAAAGGCTCAATGAAATTTGCGGAAGTAACCGTTAACGAGACGACTGGTGCAGTAACACTGCGTGCTGAATTCCCGAATCCACACGGCATTTTGCTACCAGGTATGTTCGTACGCACTATTGTGACCGTGGGTACATCACCTTCGGCAATTCTGGTTCCACAAAAAGCCATCAGCCGTAACCCTCGTGGTGAAGCGATCGCGATGGTTGTCGATGTAGAGAACAAAGTAGAAGCGCGTATTGTTACTACAGCTGAAGCAATCGATCACCAATGGTTGGTTACTTCGGGTCTGAAAGAGGGTGACAAAATCGTTGTCGAAGGGCTACAGAAAATTCGTCCGGGTGCAGTCGTTGCTCCTTCAGTGTTGACTGATGCTCAAGCAAGTTAATAGGAAATAAACATGGCTCGTTATTTTATTGATCGCCCTATCTTTGCTTGGGTAATTGCGATCATCATCATGCTTGCGGGTGTATTTGCGATTACCAGTCTACCGGTATCACAATACCCGAGCATCGCACCACCTACGGTGGTTATCAATGCAAACTATCCAGGCGCCTCTGCAAAAACGGTAGAGGACTCGGTTACTCAGGTCATTGAACAACGTATGACTGGTCTTGACCACTTACGTTACATTTCAGCGCAGAGTGACAGTTTTGGTAATGCAACAATTACACTGACTTTCAATTCCGAAGCGGATATTGATATTGCGCAAGTACAAGTACAGAACAAGCTACAGTTGGCGATGCCAATGCTGCCTCAAGTTGTACAGGCACAGGGTGTAAGTGTCAGTAAAGCCGGTAGTGGTTTCTTGATGGTACTTGGCTTTGTATCTGAAGATGGTTCGATGGATGAAGCGGATATAGGTGACTATGTTGCAGCTAATATTCAAGAACCATTGAGCCGGGTTGCTGGTGTAGGTGATATCCAGTTGTTTGGTTCTCAATACGCGATGCGTATTTGGTTAGATCCGTTAAAACTCAACCAGTACAACCTAACCACCAATGACGTCATGGGTGCGATTCGTGAGCAAAATGCTCAGGTTTCTGCTGGTCAACTTGGTGGTACACCATCGGTGCAAGGGCAGCAGCTCAATGCAACGATTTCGTCTCAATCCTTACTTCAAACACCTCAAGAGTTTGGTGGCATTGTACTAAAATCGGATTCAACCGGTGCAAAAGTATTACTGAGCGATGTGGCGAAAGTAGAGATTGGTGCTGAAAGCTACATGACCCGTGGTTTCTATAACGGTAAAGCGGCGTCAGGTATTGCTATTCAATTAACAGCAGGTGGTAATGCGCTGGCAACTAAGGAAGGGGTACTAGCCAGAATTGCTGAACTTGAACCATTTTTCCCTGCCGGTCTTCAAATGGTTATACCATTCGATACCACCCCATTTGTCAGCAATTCGATTGAAGGCGTAGTAAAAACACTGTTAGAAGCGATTGTACTGGTATTTGTTATCATGTACCTATTCCTACAGAATTTCCGCGCAACCTTGATTCCAATGATTGCTGTGCCTGTCGTACTTTTAGGTACCTTCGGCATTTTGGCGGTAGCGGGCTTCTCGGTAAACATGCTAACGATGTTTGCAATGGTACTCGCCATCGGTTTGCTGGTGGATGATGCTATCGTTGTGGTAGAAAACGTTGAACGTATTATGTCGGAAGAAGGCTGTACGCCTTTAGAAGCGACGCGTAAATCGATGGGGCAAATTACTGGCGCATTGATTGGTATTGGTTTAACGCTTTCAGCGGTATTCGTACCGATGGCATTTATGTCAGGTTCTACAGGGGTTATTTACCGCCAGTTCTCGATCACCATCGTATCTGCGATGGCTCTGTCTGTATTGGTAGCGATGGTTCTAACACCAGCACTTTGTGCCACTATGCTTAAGCAAGTAGAGAAAGGTCACGCCTATACAGACAAAGGCTTCTTTGGCGCATTTAACCGTTGGTTCGATAGCTGTACTAACCGTTATGAGTCAGGTGTAGCAAGTATCATTAAACGTACAGGTCGTATGTTTATGATTTTCCTTGCCATCACTGCAGGTACGGCTTTCTTGTTCTTGCGTATGCCAACGGCATTCCTACCAGAAGAAGACCAAGGTATTATGTTTGCTCAAGCAATTTTGCCAGCAAACTCTTCGCAAGAAAGTACGGTTAAAGTATTAGAGAAATTAGAGAAATACTTGATCGAAGAAGAATCTGAATCAATACAATCAGTCTTCTCCGTAGCAGGCTTTAGTTTCGCTGGTATGGGCCAGAACATGGGTATGGCGTTTATCAACCTAAAACCATGGGATGAGCGCACAGAACCGGGTACCGACGTTCACTCTGTTGCGGGTCGCGCAATGGGTGCGTTTATGCAGTTCAAAGAAGCGATGGTGTTTGCATTCGTGCCACCAGCGGTAATTGAATTGGGTACAGCGGGTGGTTTTGACTTTTACCTACAAGATCGTAGTGGTCAAGGGCACGATGCACTAATCGCAGCGCGTAACCAACTACTTGGTATGGCTGGGCAAAATCCAAACCTAGTGGGTGTGCGTCCAAATGGACAAGAAGATGCGCCTATCTATCAAGTGCATATTGATCACTCTAAACTGCGTGCACTTAACCTTAACATTGCAGAAGTTAACTCAGTGTTGTCTTCTGCTTGGGGCGGTTCGTACGTCAATGACTTTATCGACCGTGGCCGTATTAAAAAGGTAATGCTACAAGGTGAAAGCCAATACCGTATGCAGCCAGAAGATCTTGATAAATGGTTCGTACGTAACAATAAAGGCGAAATGGTACCATTCTCAGCATTCGCAACAGGTAGTTGGGTGTACGGTCCACCTCGTCTAGAGCGTTTCAACGGCTTGCCAGCAGTGAACATTCAAGGTGCAGCGGTACAAGGTTACAGTACAGGTGCAGCGATGGATATCGTTGAAGACTTGGCGGCAAAATTGCCACCTGGCTTTGGTATCGAGTGGAATGGTCTTTCTTATGAAGAGCGTTTGTCAGGCAACCAGGCTCCGGCACTTTACGCACTGTCTATCCTAGTCGTATTCCTAGTATTGGCAGCGCTGTATGAAAGTTGGTCTGTACCAATTGCGGTTGTATTAGTCGTGCCTTTGGGTGTGGTTGGTGCGATTGTCGCAATGAACCTACGCGGCTTACCTAACGATGTATTCTTCCAAGTTGGTCTTCTGACTACCGTTGGTCTAGCAACTAAGAACGCGATTCTGATCGTTGAGTTTGCTAAAGAGTACTATGAAAAAGGCGCAAGTCTGAAGGAAGCGACATTGCACGCGGTACGTGTTCGTCTGCGTCCTATCCTAATGACATCACTAGCATTTGGTCTGGGTGTTGTGCCACTAGCTATCAGCTCTGGTGTTGGTTCTGGTGCGCAAAACGCAATCGGTACTGGCGTACTAGGTGGCATGGTGGGTTCTACCTTCCTAGGCATCTTCTTTGTTCCACTATTCTTCGTAGTAGTAGAGCGGTTCTTCAGTAAGCGTGAGCGTGACGAACATCGCCAACGCAAATTATCACTAGAAACGAAATAATCTGATTTAGTGATGAGAAATTGAAAAGGGTCGACTTAGTCGACCCTTTTTTAATGCCTGTAGAACAGGCTAAAAGCCATAGATAGTTAAGTGTTAAATTGTACTTCTAACTGTTCTGATTTTTGAAATGCAGGGTGGCTTGCGAGTTGATCAGCATAGCGGGCAATATTTGGATATTTCGCTAACAAAGCAAACTTCGCCAAGATATCGACAATGAATGACATCATAATGTCGGCGCCGGTTAGTTTGTCTGCTACCAAGTATTGCTTACCTTGTAAACGCGCATCAACATAACTCATTACCTTGTCTAATTCTGCCTCGGCATAGTCAGCAAGAAAGTTAGTTTTGGCGCCATCTTTCGCCACAAAAACTTTCAATAGCACTGGTAGTGCAGCTGAGCTTTCAGCAAAGTGCAGCCATTGTAAGTAATCCGTGTAATCATCACTGCCGCATTCGGGAGCGAGCTTTCCGGCTGCGTATTTGTCAATCAGGTATTCGGTAATCGCGCCAGACTCCGCAATCACTTTACCATCTTCTTCTATCAGCGGAGATTTACCCAGTGGATGTACGCTCTTTAGCTCTGGTGGGGCTAAAAAGGTTAGGCTATCTCTTTGATAAGGCACTATCTCATAAGCAAGCTCTAGCTCTTCTAGTAGCCAAATAATACGTTTTGAACGGGATTGGTTTAAGTGATGTAGTTTGATCATTAACGCATCCTATATTGGTTGGTTAGTTTGGATGATAAGTTTGCCAAAGTTCTTACCTTCAAGCAGACCAATAAAAGCTTCAGGGGCGTTCTCCAGCCCTTCAATTAGGTGTTCACGGTAGTGGATTTTGCCTTCAGTCAGCCATTTCGACATCTCAGCGGCAAACTCACCATAGCGGTGTGCATAGTCATCAAAAATGATGAAGCCTTGCATCTTGATACGTTTAATCAAAAGCTGAGCCATCAGCATTGACATGCGGTCAGGACCTTCAGGCAGCGCGGTCGCGTTGTATTGTGAAATCAAGCCACATAGAGGAATACGAGCACCCGTGTTGAGCAGTGGCATAACGGCATCAAACACTTTACCGCCCACGTTCTCGTAGTAAATATCAATGCCGTTGTCACAAGCTGCGGCAAGTTGCTCAGCAAAGTCTTCTGCTTTGTGATCAATACAGGCGTCAAAACCGAGTTGTTCTATAGCGTAGCGGCATTTTTCTTCGCCACCCGCAATACCAATCACGTGGCAACCTTTTAGTTTACCAATTTGACCTACCATCGAACCGACAGCGCCAGTTGCAGCAGCGACGACCAGAATATCGCCTTGTTTTGGCTGCCCGATATCAAGTAGTCCCATATAAGCGGTAAAGCCCGGCATGCCCATTACACCCAATGCGTAGGAAGGGTGAACGGGATTGGTGCCCATTTTAATTAAGCCTTCGCCATCCGAAATACCGTAATCTTGCCAACCTGTGAATGCGAGCACCCATTCTCCAGCGTCGAAGTTAGGATTTTTTGATTCGATAACCTGACAAACTGTGCCACCTACCATGGATTCATCAATCGCGACTGGATCGGCATACGATTTAGCATCACTCATTCTGCCGCGCATGTATGGGTCAAGAGATAAATAGACGCTTCTCAGTAGTATTTCACCATCATTAGGTGTTGGCATTGCGCTGTTTTCTAGGCGAAAATTTTCGCCTGTTGGTGCACCTACTGGGCGTGAAGCCAATACGATACGGCGGTTAACTGAATCAGTCATTTAGTGTACTCCTTGTCATAAACTGTAAAATAGACCAGTCGTCTAGTTTTGGTTTCAAAAAAATCCCGCCACATAATTTAAGCATATGGCGGGAGACTTTTAAGCTGTTAAAAGCTGCTTGGTAACAATCAAACTTTGCTCAAGGGGCGTTTGATCTTGCAACAGTTTGTTAAGCAGGCTAGCACCTAACCACTGCTGATACAGCTGGGAAGCAATGCGATTACTATCTTGTACGTGAATAGTTCCGTCTTGGATCCCTTGCTCGAGACATTTTTCTATTGCAGTGATGATCTGTTGTGCGCCTTTCGCCAATGACAGGCGCATAGAGTCAGAGAGATCAGAAACTTCGGCACTTAGTTTTACTACTAAGCATTTATTGGCATTGCATACGCCATTGCTTTGCTCTAGCCACAGCGAGAAATATTTTATTAAGCGTTCATAACCAGACAAATCGGGCTGAGAAAATAGGCTATCAATGCGTTGTAAATAGCCGTGGAAATAGTCTTCTATCAAAGCTTCACCAAATTGTTCTTTGGATTTGAAGTAGTGATAGAACGATCCTTTAGGCACGTCAGCTACTTTTAGCAGTTCAGACAACCCAACTGCCGTGAAGCCTTTGTTGACGATAAGCTGGTAGCCAACATCCAAAATGTGCTGGCGAGTGTCATTGGTTTTTGTATTCATAGAATGCACTATAAATTAAATTAGACCAGTCGTCTAGTTGCTTTGTAGCAAACGCATACGGGTTGCTATCTACTGTGAAAGAAGGCACCTTATATTTAGCAACAGACCGTATTTGTACAGGTAAGGAATACAATGCAATTAAGGAAATGGGACAGTGAACACTGGAAGTTGAAGGCATTTGAACCACAGGATTATGAGCAGCTTATTGAGTGGGTTGATTCAGAAATGCTTAACTATTTGTGGGGTGGTCCCAAGTTTAATTTCCCACTCGATCAGGCGCAAATTCAAGCGCACTGCATACAACCAGAAGTTTTTGCTTATCTGTTTACTGTTGATGAGTGTAATGCAGGGTATGTGGAATTGTATCGGCAATCCGCTTCTTGTTTTCGTATCTGTCGAGTGTTTATCTCTGATGATTATCGCGGGCAAAAACTGTCGATGCCTATGCTTGAATTATTGATTGAAAAAGCTCAAAAAGAATTTAATGCCCAGCTCATTACCTTAGCAGTGTTTGCTCATAATCATGCCGCAAAGCGCTGTTACCAAGCATTAGGCTTCCAGCTCATATCGGTAGAAAAGGGGACTCGAATTTTTAAAGGGGAATCATGGGATCTGGAATTGATGGAGAAAGCACTGTAAGACTCCCACCAAATTATCTTGTGTGGCGGGAGTATCGATTCTAACTATCAAGCAACTCTGGATGATTGAATAGGGTTTGTAGTGTTTGAATAAACTGTCCCACATGCAAGCCATCCACTAAACCGTGATGTACTTCAATTGATAATGGCATGCGCCAGCTTTCACCTTGTTGGGTTAGTTTTCCATACGCCATTTTTGGCACGCTATCGGGGAAGTTGGTATCGCGGGCATGGCTCATACTGGTGAAATCAACCCAAGGTAGAACGGTTAGATGAATCGTGTCTTGGCGCATCTCTTGACCGATAAACTGCTCCAAAATAAATGGCGTATTTTTAATTCGCTCTTCCGTCTCTGTGGCACTATGACAAAAGGCGGAAAAGCTCCCTGCGTAGGGCAAATCGCAAAAACGTACTGTTTCATCCTCTGCCAATAGCGCCACGCTGACACATATCGGTGAATAGATTCGGACTTCTTCTTCTACTAGACGAATCGCCATAGGCTGACATTGATTTAGCGCTTGCTGGGTAAGGTAGAGGTAAGCATGGAAAAAGCGATGATTATATTGCTTACAGTATTGATATACCGCCGTGATATCAATATGAGAGCAGATGTTGTACCAAGGATGGCTAAATCCCTGATAGAACTTAAAGTGTTCTGCTCGTGACCATTGGTCTACATTTAGCACTGTATATGCCATTCTTTGTTCCTTTTCTATCCCCACACCACTTGAACTTGCAGGGAAACGATTTCTGGCAAATTTCATTGCATAGAACATCTAAGCGGTGAGGCTTTGCCGTTTGTCGTCAAGCTGCAACTTCAACTCATTTGGGTATCAGTGTTATGTACTTGGGTTTAATTGTTGTTGTAGATACTCTTTGAGCAATGTCAGTCGCGCAGTATTACGTAATGTCGGAAGGTAGAGCATGTATAGGTCTACCTCTGGTAAGCTGTAATTCGAGAGCAGCGGTACAAGGCGACCTTCTTTTAGTGCCTCTCGCACCTGAAATATTGGTTGCATTGTGATCCCCACACCTTCCATAGCCGCAGCCATCATCGCTTGACCACTATTGATTGTGAGCCTTGATGAGACCTCCGGTTTGACCTGCTGTTTGCCATCAAAAAAGCTCCAATTGTGGTTTAAATAATGCGTGCCAGATTGTAAGCATTGATGATGGCAAAGCTCACTCGGGTGAGAAGGTGTGCCGTGTAAAGCAAGGTATTCTGGAGAAGCGCAGACCACCATTTTGTAGCTTTGTAGCCGGTGTGCAATGAGGTTTTCATAGCCATCGATTTTATCGCGAAAAATGATCTCAAAGCCTTCTTTTTTGATATCAGGCAACTTGTTGTCGACCACAAGATCAATCTCAAGTTTTGGGTATAACTGCATGAATCGAGCGAGGTTAGGCGCGAGGACTTTGATACCAAAATTCACTCCTGTCGAGATTTTTAGTGTTCCTCTCGGCTCATTGATGTGGCGGTAAATATCTTCTTCTGCCGCCTTAATTTCTGCAAGGATCGTAAGGCAGCGTTGGTGATATTGCTCACCTGCCGCCGTTAAGCTTTGGAAACGGGTCGATTTATCTAACAATTTCGTACCAAGACTATTCTCTAATCCCCGCACATGCTTGCCAACCATCTGTGCACTGATGCCACGCTCATCGGCGACAGCCGCATATGAACCCAGCTCTACCGCCCTGATAAAAATCTCCATGCTAGTAATTCGATCCATTTCATCCTCATTAAAAACTAATCAGATTTAAATTTTTCATTTATTCGAAACTTTCAGTTTTGAGTGTATTCCCTTTAGGTGCATTTATCCCACAAAAAAATGCGATTAACATCACGCTGCATTCATTGTTAGGCGCGTAGAGCCTGTTCTATCTAGCCAAAGAGAGCCATCACTTTGTTCAGTGTTATCCCTAAAGAAATAGCGATAGGAGATATCTATTTGCCACCGCTATTGGTAGCAGGTTTCCTAGGCGTCATTTGCACTTCGCTTACTGCTAGGCTGCTAAATACGTTGCGCTGGCATCGATATGTTGTAAGCCCGCCGTTGGTTGAGTTGTCAATGGTCGTTATTTATACCGTCCTGATTGGTACTTTTGTTTTACCGAGTTAAACGTTGAGAGTTTTGAAGTGATTAAGCGAGTTTATGTTACCAGTATTATTGTGATCTTGGCGTTAGGGTCCGTAGGTTGGAAGTACCAGCAATACATCACAAACCCTTGGACACGAGACGGTCAAATCCGCGCTCAAGTTTTGCAGGTTACCCCACGAGTAACAGGACCAATAGTTGCTATTCATGTGGTAGACAATATTGAAGTTAAGGCGGGTCAGGCATTGTTTGAAGTGGATCCCCGAACTTATCAAGCTGCGCTTGAAAAGGCGGCGGCAAGTTTGGCACAAGCAGAAACCGTATTGCAGCGTGCTCGTGATGAAGCCCATCGCGGTCAAAGATTAGCTCGTCGTCAGCCAGGGGCTATTTCACAATTGATTTTAACTCAACAGACTAATGCGGTGGAATCGGCTAAAGCAGGCGTCATGGTGGCAAAAGCAGCGGTGGAAGAGGCAACACTTAATTTGAGCTTCACCAAAATCAGCGCCCCTGTGGATGGTTATATTACCAACCTGAATTTGCGTATTGGTAGCCAAGTGGTGGCTAATCAGCCAATGGTTGCCTTGATTGATAAAAGTAGTTTTTGGATAGAAGGATTCTTCAAAGAAACTGACATCAGTGATGTGACATCAGGCACACCAGCTGCTGTTACACTGATGGCGTATGGTAGCCAACCATTGTCTGGTCATGTTGAAAGCATTGGCTATGGTATTGCACACAAAGATGGCAGCACGGGAGTTTCGTTGCTACCAAATGTTAGCCCGACGTTTCAGTGGATCCGTTTAGCGCAGCGTATACCAGTACGCATCAAATTGGACTCCTTGCCAAAAAATATCCAATTACGTGTCGGCTCAACGGCTTCAATCATTATTCACAAGAAAAGCGACATCAATATTGATGCACTGTTGACCAGCCACTTGGAGTGAGTTTAACCATGAGCACACGTTATCAGTTGCCTCTTAAAGTGGCGCTCGCGTTAACACTTGCTATTGTTACTGCGCTTTGGCTCGGTTGGGATAGACCTTATTGGGCGGCATTTTCTGTACTCGTAATGGCGGTAACCGAAACCACTGGTCATTCACTAAAAAAAGGTCGCCATCGAATTATCGGCACGGTCAGCGGCGTGTTGGTTGCATTTATATTAGCTGGACACTTTGCTCAAGAACCGTCGTTGATGTTGCTGAGCTACACCTTGTATGCGGCGATCTGTGTCTATCAACAAACCAATCGACGTAATGGTTACGCTTGGTCCATCAGTATTATGATCACCACCATAGTGTTAGTTATGGGGGGCTTATCTGGCACCCAAACATTTGAAGTAGCGATACTGCGTATTCAAGAGACTTTGCTGGGTGTAATCTGTTTTTCAGTGGTTTTATCATTGTTTTGGCCCGCTTCAAGCCGTGTGGTATTGCTTACCACGCTGAAAAGTTACTATGAAAAGCAAGGACACCAAGTAGAAGCGATCTTGAACGATCTGGATCAAGTAAACAGTTTCAAGCGTGACTACTCGCTAGGCAATAGCGTTGGGCGATTAACTCGCCTTGATGATCTGATCCAAGCTGCAAATGCGGATAGCTACGAAGTAAGTAGTGCTTACCCTCTATGGCAGCAATGGCTGCGTCAACAAAATGAGTGGGCGTTATTGTGCGGGCACTTATATGAAGCTACACGCCTTCTTGATGCCTCTTTTACGGCATCACAACGTGAGCAAATTCGTTCAATGCTGATGCACCTCAAGCAACGAGCAAACCATTCGGTGGCATTGTTTAATCAATGCCTTAAGACAAATTCTTACGATAAATTTCAAGACAATGAGTATTGGCTAGAGAACCCAATCGCTGAGCGTATTATGTTACTGCTACCAACCGTTTTGAGTCGCGAGAGCGGTGCTCAACCTCATGGTGCACTGCGATTGCTTGAGAATATCTTGAGCCAGATGGATGCTCTCCACTATGCAATGCATGAATCCTTGTTGATGGCAGTGGGTGTGAAAACAGAGAGCACAACCTCTCAAACAGCGCACACTGTCAGTGGGAAAAGTCGATGGTCGCTACGAATTACGCTTGATCCTGAACGTGTCATTCATGCCTTTAAAGCGAGTATCATCATTGGGATTTCAATTGCACTGTGGCTATATGTGCCAATGCCAAGTGGCGCGATGATCGTGGTATTTGGTGCCAATTTAGGTGCTGTAGTACTTTCCATGCCATTCGCAAACATGCGCTCACTTTCGCTGTATGTGATTGGTTGGGCGAGTTTGATACTAGTGCAATACACATTTATGTTGCCTCACTTAAGCGAAGTATGGCAGTTAGGTGCGTTTTACTTCTTAAATACCTTTGCTATCTGGTTTGTTTACTGTAAGCCGCAAGATATTTTCCACCGCTTGATTGGCACGATGAGCTTGGTGTTAATGACCAAAAGCGTGATGCAGTTGTCACCCACCTACGATATTCGTTCGGCGATATTGGTTTTAATGCTGATGTCGATTGCGATGTTGGTTATTTTCTTTGTGAATTACGGTGTTTTTTCCGCTAATCCGGAACGTGTTTTCTTGCGTAATTTTGACCATTTCCGCCGCAGTCTTCAGCTTAGCTTGCAAAGCTTGTTAGATCATCGATCCAAGCAAATCGTCTCTTTTGTACGACCTTCATTTATACGAAATATTGCCACGGCAGAAACTGCATGCGCAGTGATAGACTGGCGTGCCTTTCCTGATCTAACACAAGCCGATGCGCAGCAGTTGATCAGCAGAGGTTATAGCCTGTGCCTGCATTACAAAGCGTTTATTGATAACTATCAACAATGGTTAAAAACCAATTATTGCAGCGCGATAGATAAGCAAATCCAACGCTCAATTAGCGATATGGTTAGATTACTTGATAAAAGCATGATCAGCGGAGTGACTGCGGTTCACGGGGAAGAGTTGCAGCAACTTCAACAGCATTTACAAGCTTATCTGTATGGCTTTGAACATCATTCATTATTGCAGTTTACTTTCAGCCAACAACAAGCAGATCAGAGTTATCAATTGTTGATCTCATTGCAGATATTGATCGAGTCATTACAGCAATTACAGCAAGATACTAATTTGAAAGATTTTTATACTTTGCGCTTGTCGCCATTTGCTATTTAAGTGCAAAAGGCAGAGTTGATAAGTATCAATTTGAAATGAAATCACATGAAGTTAACAGTAAATATTGTCGAGTTAGTCACAAAAATTCTTTAAGATACACACACTATGATTGGTTACCCACGGAATTTCACATGTACAAACTGGTTGCATTAGATATGGATGGCACGTTACTGAACTCGCAGAAATCCATAAGCCCGCGTACCAAGCAAGCGATTCAAGCCGCTCGTGATAAGGGCATTTACGTTGTTCTTGCATCAGGTCGACCTCTGGAAGGAATGCTCAACTCGCTAGAAGAGTTAGGTATGGATTCAGAGCAAGATTATGTATTGAGCTACAATGCCTCGTTGGTACAACGAGTGGCGAGCAAAACCGTGATTCGCAAACAGATTTTAACCGGTGTGGATGCTAAAAATATTGCCAGTTTAGCGCGTGATTTGGGTACGTATGTTCATGCGTTTTCGCCAGAGCGTGGCTTGATTACCCCAGAAGATAATCCGTACACCAAACATGAAGCTGACATCAACGGTGTAGAGAGCAGTGTGGTAGATTTTTCCGAGCTATCAGATGAAGAAGAGATCATCAAAGTAATGATGGTGGCAGAAGCTGAAATCTTGAGTGCGGCGATTGCTCAACTTCCAGAAGAGTTACACCGCAACTATACGGTTGTTCAAAGTGCGCCGTTCTTCCTTGAGCTAATGAACCCAACCAGCAATAAAGGCACTGGCGTTGCAATGCTTGCTGAGTATTTGGGTATTGATGCTAGTGAAGTTATTTGCATGGGCGATGCTGGTAATGATCACCACATGATCAAGTACGCAGGTCTTGGTGTGGCAATGGGTAATGCGACAGAAGAAACTAAAGCATTGGCTGATCACACCACTCTAAGTAACGACGAAGATGGCGTAGCCGTTGTTATAGAGCAATTCATTCTCAACGCGTAATGCCATACCATTTTTTAAAAGCACCCAGTGATTTCGCTGGGTGTTTTTTTATGGCTAAAAGTAGCAACTCTGGGTTATGACCGGTGGGTCCTGAGCAGGCTGCACTATACTGAATGAGGTTTTCGATCTGATTGAGGGATGAACAATGAGTAGACACGGCATTTCTATTGGTCTTGAGCGAGTTAATGATACGCTGTTTGTTTCGATTAAGGCTTCAGGCAAGCTAACCCACGAAGACTATCTGCGCATCGTTCCAGTGCTGGATTCCGCATTAGCAAAGGTGAACGAACCTAAAATTAACGTACTATTTGATGCGACAGAGTTTAAAGGTTGGGAATTAAGAGCGGCATGGGATGATCTCAAACTCGGCTTAAGCCATGGTTCCCATTTTGGTCGCGTTGCTCTGTATGGTCCTCATGAGTGGCAAGTGTGGGCTGCTAAGGTTGGCAGTTGGTTTATTAGCGGTGAAATCCAATCTTTTGATAACTATGATGAGGCATTAGCATGGTTGATTGAATAATGCGAGTAAGGCATATAATTCGCATTAGCCTTCTTAAGTCCCGTTAACTCGCGTTGAAGTGATTTAGCGCGTTTATTTCCTAATCAAGATAGACCACTAATAAATCGACCTCAACAGCATTGACCAATTTGGGGACCGATGAGAATAAACGACTTATAAACTTATGGTGATGGCCACAAACCACGAGATCGGCATGCATGTCTTTGACTATTCCCGCAAGTTTTATATGTAAATCACCGATTACGACTAAGAGATCTGTAATTGGATAATCAGTCTGATCTGCCAGCGTGTGTAATTCACCCTTTAATGTTTGCTCTTCCTTTGGCGCTAAAACAACTTTATCAACATCCACAAAAACAAATGACAGTTTACAATTATCGCCTTTAGCTAACGAGACGGCTTTATCAATCACCACTTGGCTCGATTGAGATAAATCAACAGCCACTAATATATGCTTATAACTCATTATGTTCTCCTAATGATTTTTTGAAAGCTTACTTTAAGTCTAGCATTTGATAGGGGTTAGGTCGTAAGTCTGGTAAAATCGTAGCTCTCCAGCAATCGTGTTGATAGCGCTGGGTTTACCTAAGACTAGGATCTATTTTGACTAATAATGATATTTTGCGCCGTGTACGTTATACGTTTGATTTAAAAGATAATGCAATGGTTGAAATTTTCGCTTTAGCGGATTTCAACGCAACTGAACAACAAGTTGCAGGTTGGTTGAAGAAAGAAGACGACCAAGCTTTTATTGAACTTAGCGGTACCGAATTGGCGGCGTTTCTAAATGGATTTATTAATTTAAAACGCGGTAAGCGTGAAGGCGAGCAGCCAAAGCCAGAAGAATTTTTGAATAACAATATGGTATTCCAGAAGTTACGTATTGCTTTGAACCTGAAGGCTGAAGACATCATTGAAATCCTACAACTTGTTGATTTTAGCCTAAGTAAGCATGAGTTAAGTGCGTTTTTCCGCAAGCCGGACAACAAGCATTACCGTGAGTGTAAATCTCAAATCTTACGCAACTTTTTATTGGGTGTTCAGCGTCAGCTTCGCCCAAATGACAGCGATTTAGAAGCTTAAATCATCGCAAGTACGCTAAAGCGGTAATTTAGAAGAAACGCCCAAAGCTAATTACTTTGGGCGTTTTTGCATATTGAAGTCACTTGGGTATATTCACATGAAGTGACGATATTTCTGTTCTTTAACCTGCCAGTGTTGATTTATTATATCCCCAAGTAACCTCAAGGCTCTGAATCCTGCATCTTGAAGTCACTTGGGTATACGTGGGCTTAATACACTTTAGCGTGTGCATGAACAGATTTTTTTGAAGGGTTAACAATGAAAAGATACGTAACAGCATTAGTACTTGTCGCCGCTCTTGCAGGTTGTGAAGATGCAACTAAAGCAATAGATCAAGCGCAAGAAGCGGCAAACAAAGCCGTCGACACCATTCAAGAACAAATGGAATCAGTTGATCTAAGCAAGTTGAACCTCGATCAATTTGGTGACGCGACAGAGTCGGCAAAAGAATTTGCACTGTCTGTTGAAGAGGCATTAAACGCCGATTTCACTAACCCAGAAGCGTTGACGCAAATGAAAGAAAACATTGCCAATACTTATGCTTGTTTAGTTGATGCAACGTCAGAATCGACCGCGGAAAAATTGTTGGATAAAGTACTCGCGACCATCAGTAATCAAGAAGCTCAGTCTCTTGTGGAAAAAGGCATTGAGAAAGCTAAATCGGCACAAAAGTGTGTGATGTAATTATATCTATGCGGCTTGCGAGCATAAGCTAGCAGGCTTTTTCCCCACTAAGGTGTCTAAAGGGCAGATGTTTAGAGATAAAAGACGTTAGATTCAAGGAGGAACGATGACGACGACTTCGGCAATTGCGCTATTTTTTGCGCTGGTACTATCTTCTGCTATACCCGGTCCCAGTGTTTTAACTGTAGTGTCTCGGTCAATATCCCATGGTTGGCAGCAAGGCTTGTTAGTGGTGCTTGGTGTGTTAACAGCTGATTATATTTTTATTTTCCTAGCGCTTTCTGGACTATCGGCTGTGTCGGTGATCATGGGTGAGTTTGCTGCGATTATTAAATATATCGGTATTGCGTATCTCTTCTGGCTCGCTTATCAAACTTGGAATTCACCAGTGATGAATTTGGATGAACAAGCTATGCATGGCAAAGCAGCGCAAGGCAGAGATAAAGCATCCAGTTTGTTGACTGGAACCTTGGTGACACTCGCTAACCCTAAAGCGATTTTGTTCTATATGGGTTTTTTCCCAGCTTTCGTTGATGTTACCTCTGTGACTGCTCAGGGCGTTATTACTATTTTGCTGATCTCGACAGTTGCCGTGGGTGGGGTATTAGGCTTTTATGCTTGTTTGGCATCGAAAAGTCGTTTTGTTTTTAAAGGGCGCAAGGCTCGCCAGTGGCTAAACAAATTGTCGGGCAGTTTTCTCGCCTTATGTGGCGTGGTTTTAGCCGCTAAAAGCTAGACAGTAGAGAAACAAACTAAGCTAGAGATAACCTCTAAAGACGAGATAGACTATGCAAATTATTAAAGTTGACCCTAGCAACCAACATATCTACATGAATTTGGCGCAAGCTTATGAAGCCGAGTTTTCAAAAATAATGCAGAAGAAACCAGATGAAAATGGTCTATTTCCGCTAGATACCGTGTTAGGCGGTAATGTCAGCGGATACCTTCTTTATGTGGATGGTGCGCCAGCGGGGCATACTGCTATCGCCAAGCAAGAAAACGATCTCTTTGAAGTGTGTGATTTCTATGTAGTGCCTTATTTTCGCAAGAACAAAGTCGGTAAACGTTTTATTACTCAGCTATTCAAAAAGCTTGGCGGAAGCTGGGAAATCAAACAAGTTGCCGGTGCTGAGCACGCTGTGAATTTTTGGCGAGATGTTATTGGAGATTATACCAATGGTAGCTACTGTGAAGACAGCTACCAAGATGAAAAATGGGGGATGGTCACAAGACAAGCATTTTCTCATCCAACCAGCAGGGACTAACCAGCAGGAACAGTTAATTTTTTAAGGTCATGAGTCGAATAAGCTCGTCTCACTTTCGCTTTTTAACGTTGCTCAATGGCAGTGATACGCTCGAGTGCGAGTGGTTACTCTTCGTATTGAGTCACAATGCAGGCTTGAGCTAGGTGCTGATAGCTCGTTTGCATGGTGACAAGAAAATCATCTGAGTCAGTAAACTTATCAATGGGTGCGCCCAATATCACATCACAGTTAAATGGCACAAACATCGCAGTACCTTTCGGTAATGCACGACCTAATCCTCGCATTACTACCGGGATGACAGGGCAGGAATTATGCTCATCCACTAAGTGATAAATGCCTTTTTTTAATCCGCTCATGGTTTCTGGTTCACCACGGCTACCCTCAGGGAAGATAATTAAAATATCACCTTGCTCGAGCGCCTTATGGCACTCATCAAACACCATGTGACGGTTACTTTTACTCGGTGAGCGATGGATGGGGATAATGCCCAGTACATTGAGTGATAACCATGATGATAGTTTATTTTTTAAGAAATAATCGGCAGCGGCTACCGGGCGTACCTTATGCACCATGCTGATGGGGAATAGTGCCAACAGCACCAAGGTATCTAAATGGCTGTTGTGATTGGCGGCGACAACCATAGGACCATTAAGCGGCAGGTTTTGCCGATTGATGATGTTGATTCCTAAGCCAATAAATACCAGTGGTTTTACAAACAACAACACGAACAAAACTTTGAGTATCTTCATGCAGTCCTCTTAGTAGTAAAGGTAATAAATGTAGTGGAAGAATAGAGGTGCAGTGAACATCAGGCTGTCGATACGATCAAGAATGCCACCATGCCCAGGGATGAACTGACTGGTGTCTTTGATTTGCAAATCGCGTTTGACCGATGAAATTACCAAGTCACCAATAAAGCCACTAAAGGCGATGATCATGCCAGCAACTAAGCCTTGAAGTGAGGTGAGGGGCGTGAGGTAAGGGGCAACAAAATAGCTGGTAATAATGATGGTAGCTGCGCCGCCAATAAAGCCTTGCCAAGTTTTGTTAGGGCTGACTTTTGGCACAATTTTGTGTTTGCCAAAGCTTTTACCCCAGACGTATTGGCATACATCATTAAATTGGGTGAAGACCAACAAGAACAGTAGCATGCCCATCGATCCTGCATCCGGGTTCTTGCTTGGCAGTACGAGTAAGTAAGCCATGTGGCTGACGCAGAATACGGTCAGCATTAGCGCCCAATGAATGATCCCCGCGGAACGAATAAAACCTTTAGTGTCACCAATTAATACTGCCACCATCGGCAAGTATAGGAACATGAAGACCGGAATAAAGATGATGTACATGCCATACCAACCGATCGACAGCCAATAATATTGGAACGGGATGGAAAGGTAAGCCCAGAAGATCACTCTTCGGTCGGTCATGCGCGTTGGCACGATCGAAAGAAACTCTTTCAGCGCCATAAAACTTAAGAAGGCGACAAAAACTAGCGTGTATTGCGTTGGTAGATAAAGCACGACAAATACCACGCCAATCATCCACCACCAAGAGCGGATGCGCAGTTTTAACTCGTGGTAGTCTTTGTCTGGGTGGCGGCGCGACAAATACAGATAGACCAAGGTACCGACAATCAGTACTAAAGTGATCGCCGCCATCATATGTAGTGAATGAATGGGAATGTTAGTCATGTGTTGTCTCGCGGGCTACGTTTGACACTTGCTCGCTAGGAGCGGGATCTGTCTCTGTGTGAGTTTGGTTTTGTGGTTGATTTGCGCTGGTAGCCTCGTTGGTGTTCTTGCAGATTTGTGTCGCTTGTTGCGCTTTGTAATTATAAATAAACACCAGACGACGCCAACAGGTTAATGCGCAGCCTAGTACCATCAGCGCCAAAGCCGAGTCCATCAGGTAGAGACTAAAACTAGGTAGAAATTCAAACCATTGGTTGAAGGCAATGACCAATAATGTAAAGGTTAACAGTGCCATGCGATGTTGTTTCGCCATTGGTCCGCGAAAATCCGCTGGGCATGTCATACTGACACCCAGTACACGAATATAGGCACTGAACACAGCCAGCAAAGCTGCAATCCAAGCGAGTGGCATGCCAAATTCGGAGTAAGTCACCATACCTGCTGCCACAATCAGTAATGGATCAGCAATTCTATCAGGCACGTCGTTAAACAATTCACCGGCTGGGGTTTTCTTGCCTCCTTCCACGGCGACCATGCCATCAAATAAGTTACACAACAAACGTAGTTGAATCGCCACGGCGAACAACAGCAACCAAATCGGCGAAGGCCAGAAATGGTAAGCAGCAGCACAGGCTAAGCCAAACGCCGCAAAAACCATGCTCATCAGTGAGATTTGATTGGGGGTAATATTTTTCTGGCTAAGCCAAACGGCAATGCGTTTGGTTACTGAAATATTACGCACAGCGAGAGGACGACGATTCGACTCTTCTTGATGTTCCATGCAGCCAATATCCTTAAATGAATTTGGTTGCATTATAACTGCTCCACACCAATAAGAAATAATGTAGTAACAGTTTGATGTATACGTCGTAAATCTGCGTGTATCTGATCAAACTTAGTATTCTTCCGTCATCTTCTATTCGCCTAGCAATATACCCGTCATACTTGAAGTTAGACATATAGGGCAAACATCGAATACGTGATTTAAAACGCCTGCGATCGATTTACAGCGTAATTGTGAGGTCGTTTTTTGAGCTATTGCTAATAAAAATGCGAGTGTTATACGCTCATAAGTTAGTGGAAACTTACGCTCGTGCAGCCGTTGATGCAGAGTATTGCGCTGTTTTCTTTCTCTAATAGTTCTTCTTCGTTTATGGGTTACATGCCAATAGTAAACTCTTGAGTTTACTATTGGTGATTGACAAGATATTATGCCAATCACTTCAGTGAGAGCACCCAATATAACAACAATTCTTACCTGCCTCACCGTATACAGTAGTGCTTTATCTTCATGATGAAGCTTGTATTAATTGTGGTTCCTATTCCTCAGATGAAACCATTCACTGGGTGAATTTTTGATCGCCACGCTCAACGAAATTAACTAATGAAATTACGTTTTTTGCTGCTTGCTACATCTTATATTTTTGCCAGTGCGGCGAATGCTGAATCCTTCTCTTTACCAATTTGGAAAAAAGAAGCGGAAGCGCTCGGCTACGATCTGCCAAAAGCATTTGGTCTTAATCTTAGCTACATGACTTTGGAGCAAGGGATCAATGTAGATTCCATCGCGCTGCAAGGATTAGATCCACTCGATTTAAAAATGGAAGCCGAGCCGGGTAAACAAGTGACAGACGTAATCACGCTGCGCGCAGATGTTTGGCTGTTTCCTTTCCTCAACCTGTATGCCTTGGTGGGTAAGCTTGAAGGTTACTCAGAAACGGACGTAAATGTTAGCGTTAAACTAGGACCTATAGGACCTATCACAACAAAAATCGAAGATTTTCGTCTTGATCTTGATGGTGACATTAAGGGCGCAGGTTTCGTGCTTGCTGGTGGTTATGAGCAGTGGTTTGCTTTGGTCGATGCGAGCTATATCCAAACAGAGCTGACGGTTATTGATGGGGCGATAGATGCAATCGTTGTTTCACCACGTATCGGTTATGACTTCCATACCCACGGTGTCCCCTTAAGGTTTTGGGTTGGCGCGATGTACCAAAATGTTGAGCAAGAACTTTCAGGTTCAATTCGCGATCTAGGCATTCCACTTGACGGTGATTTTGAGGTTAAGCAGAGTTTAGCCTCTGAGTGGAACACCATCGCGGGTTTGCAATACGAGATAAATAAAAATTGGTACTTATTGGGTGAGATGGGCTTTGGCGAGCGCGAAAGTTTGTTCTTCTCGATTGATCGTCGTTTCTAAAGGGGTGTAACGATGAAGCGCATAGGCACTGCAACTATGATAGTAGCGTTACTATCATCTCCGGTTGTATTGGCTCAAGACGAGCAGTCAAATTGGCTGGACAATCTGCTTACCCAATTAGGGTCAAGTGAAACGGTTGATGAGTCGAAGCTGATTGATTGGGGGGTACTTCCGGGACCATTCGTTAACCCAGAGCAAGGTTTTGGTATTGGCGTGGCAGCGGTTGGTCTTTATACGCCGTACGATTGGCAAAAAAACGATCCTTATTCAACCCTGACGGTTACGTCTTACGGTTCTACTTCAGGCTCTTATGGTCTTGGCGTTAATAACCGCACTTACCTAAACAGTGACAAAGTACGCCTATTAGGCGAAGCGTGGATCAGCCACACACCGGGTTATTACTGGGGGATAGGTGCATCCGCTGCAGAAAATGACAGTAACAAAGTACAATATGAGGCTCAGCGTTTACAGATTAACCCTAAAATCGCGCTAGAAGTGCTGCCCGATACTTACCTTAAATTTGGTTGGCAATGGCAATCGTACCGTGAAGTCAAAGGTGTTGATGGCGATATTCTTCCCTCTGAAATGCAAGATGCAACAGCAAGCGGAGTCGTACTGGGTTTTGAGTACGACACGCGAGATTTCGAGCCCAACCCAATGCAAGGTCAATTTATTGATATTGAATGGATTGCCAACCGAGAGAGTGTTGGCAGTGACAGCAATTACGACAATGTGATCGCTAATATTCGCCACTACCAACCATGGTCGGACTCTACCATTATCGCGATGGAGATATACTCGCAATCGATTATTGGTGACGCGCCTTGGTTTGACTATGCCCAATTGGGTGATGATCAGCGAATGCGAGGTTACTACCAAGGTCAGTACCGCGACAAACATCAACTCTCAACTCAAATTGAAGCCCGACACTCCTTATCTAACCGTCATGGTGTGGTAGCTTGGTTGGGGACAGGGAACGTAGCGCCAAGCTACAGTGAACTGTTTGAAAGTGATTGGTTACCCACCGTTGGGGTTGGCTATCGCTTTGCATTTAAGGCTCGCATAAACGTGCGAGTTGATTTAGGTGTTGGTAAAGACAGCACCGGTTTTTACTTCCAGATTAACGAAGCGTTCTAGGAGTGGAGAGTGAAAAAAACCGTATTGTTAGTGTTGAGTCTATGTAGTAGTTGGGTTCACTCACAAGAGCTAAAAGCTCCGATTGGCGTGAGACCGTGCTGCGCATTTGGTATGGATTTAAAAGCACAATTGGGTAGTGTACCTGTGCCTTTTTTCTCACTCGAAAATGTCTTAGACAGCAGTGATATTGGTACTCATCACTACAATGATGGCAGTGAGTCTGTGTCGGGTAGCCTATTGGGGTTTAATGATGAGATGAATGGCATCATTTTTACCCAACAAGGTGGCTTTATTGATACAGCGCATGTGCGTGATACCGCCGACAATACCTATTACTTATTTCAGTTAAATCGTGACAATCTGGGTAAAAGCACAACCGTAGATTTTCCCTCAGAGCTTCGTGTCCGTCGAGTTGAGTGGTTTGAACAAGATATGCCATTTACAGGCCAAGAGCGTATACAGCGCAGTGCTCAAGCCGCTGCTCTTATTGCATATCGAATGGCGCAATGGCATGAAATAGCGCAATGGTTTGGCATGGTGTCTGTCAGTGGTTTTAAAGAGTTTGCCTCGGCATTTTCTTCGGAAGATCTTTATTCAAATATGTTGGGTGCCTTGCTAGCTGAGGCGATTTTATTGGAGCAACCTGATATTTGCCAAGATGGTTTTTCTAAGGCGATGGATGTTTCTTTTCAACAGGCCCTCATGCAGCTAAAGGTTCAACCAAAATCAGTAACAAGAGAGAAGATGAAACAATTGGATGGTAAATGGTGGGATAGCAGTCGTCGTTTACCAGATAAATGGGTGGTGTTGTTTCGCGACTATCACCTAGCACTGAATCTTACCCCTAATTTTCCGGAATCAACCACTAGGCTTAATATCGACGAACGTTTTTCTGACCAGCAGAGTATTGAAGATTGGGTACAGTTAGAGCTTCACGTAAGTGATAAAGAGAAGTCGTTTAGCGAGTTACCAGAATCGTTAAAATCGATGCCGGTTTGGCGCTCAGCGCAGTTTCAGTTGCTAGCGGATTTTGCCCAAGCTTGGGATACTCGTATTCATCCTCATAACTAGATTTGATTATTACTAGATTCGTTTATTGATGTTACCCACATCAACTAAAAAGCCCTTAGTTAAACGCTAAGGGCTTTTTAGTGTCTCTAACGGATTTTAACTAATACAAATGTTCAAATTCAGCAATACGCTTTTTACCTCGTAGAAGTAAAAAGTTTAAGAAGCGGCTAGGGCTGGAGGTGATTACCATCTCTGGGTCCACTTCGTATTTATCGAGTAACTCGATGGCATGATCGAGATTCGCGATATCTTCACTAAAATGCGCATCTGATCCGGTAGTGAAATAGACGCCGATCTCTTTACCAATTCGCACAATTTCGTCGCAGTTAACATCACTACCAATTCGGCTTCTACCGGTCAAAGATGAGTTGTTCACTTCAATCGCGACATTGTGTTGTTTGGCACAGCGCAATACAGTATCAATATCAAACTTAAAATTAGGGTTACCCAAGTGCCCAAGCGCATCAACCTTACCACTGTTAATCACATTAACTAGCGCTTCAGTGTGCTCAGCTTCAGTAGCAGGTCGAAAAACCGGCTCGTGGAAACTTGTCATTATCCAATCTAAATACTGGTGAGATTCATCAAAGAGATCGATCTCGCCTTGAATGTTGAGCGTATTTGCTTCCACGCCACGAATAATGCCCACGTCGCTGAGAAAGCGTGGCAGTACAATCTGATTGTGGAAAAACCAGTAGTGTGGCGCTCCGGGCATTTTAGGCGCATGATCGGTAGTGCAAAGAATCTTAAGCCCTTTACGTTGAGCGGCGGCTGCGTTTTCAGTAATAGTGCTGTAGGCATGCCCGCTGGCAAGAGTATGGGTGTGAGTATCAACCACGATTTCCATTTTTCCCTCCGGAAAATGCAAGGCAACTGATTAAAATGGATGAGCGGATGTCGCTAGTGCTCGTTATCAGTTGCTGAGAATAACGGATGATATACCTGCCTGACTTAAAGTTGCAGCAGCGTAGCCTACCAGCACCTTCCAATCGTTTGGGTATAATATGACCATATATTGCGACTTAACTCACGCAGTTGCAAGCCATTCCCCTGTTCAAAAAGCGGTCAATTATTGGATTGGGTGTTTCCCCTTTAATGGAGCCAATTCCTAGGAAATCAGCTGCGGGAAATTTTTATATCAAGCGGATGAAAAAATCCTTACACTCGCGCCGTCTTTTCCAAACTAGGTTCGTCTTAGTAGATAAGACATCGATCAATATTGTGTGAATTGAATTAATGAAAAACACCCCAGAAACCTTGGATTTAATTAAGCCTTTGCTTTCCCAGCAAGTGATTGAAGATGCCTGTGAGTGGGCGCTCATGCATGGTGTTGCTTTTAAGCAAGCAGACAACACCGCAAGGCATTGCCCATTTAGTATTGCACCGACGACACTTGAACGTCATATGTATCAGCACTTACTAAAAGTGACGCCGTTGATTGCTAAGTTGATTAGCAACGCGTCGGAAGATCATGAATTTTTGCAACAATCGTTAAATGACATGTCTAAGGCTGATCCCTTCTTTGGGTTGCTTATGTCGATGCATAAACAAGTTCATGGCGATGATGAACATAGATTGAAATCCACCCGTAAGCCATTGTTATTAATGCGTACCGACTTTATGGATGACCGAGATCTAGGAGCAAAGGTGATCGAATTCAATGGCATTGCCGCGGGCATGGCTCCCTTTGGTCAGCGTGCAACTCAACTGCATCGTTATCTCAAAGATCAGTGGAGCGAGGATTACCAGCAATGGTCAGTTGAGCTAACGGCTACAGCCGCGGAGAACCATGGAATGGAGCAACTCGCTTTGGGGATTGCTACCGCAGCCAACAAGATCAAACAACAATTCTCTGATGGTGGCAAAGCGACGTTTTTGATGGTGGTTCAGCCAAATGAAGACAATGTGTATGACCAGCATCTTTTAGAAGTTGAACTGCAAAAATTAGGGATACGCACGGTAAGACGTACTTTTGCACAACTTAGTCATCAGCTTTCTAGTGGTAGTAATCAACGCCTCATGCTTGATGGTGTTGGTGCTATTGATGCGGTGTACTTACGCGCTGGTTATCAATATTCAGATTACTGTGCACCAGAGCTTAACGAGGCGGTTTGTTGCCATACATTGAGCCAAACTCGGGTTTTCATCGAGCAACACTACGTTGCTATGAATGCGACAATCAGCCAGCAACTCGCAACCAGTAAAACCATGCAGATGGTCTTAACCATGTTGCCCGCGCAAGAGTATCTTCGCTGGGGGCTTTCTGTTGAAGAAGCGGAGTTGGTGAAAAGCGTTTTAGCTGAAATGAAGCCTGTAAACACTAATACGATTGAGTGGTTTAACCGTGAAGCTAATAAACGTGGCTGGGTATTAAAAAATCAAGGTGAGGGTGGCGGTCACTGTATTTTTGGTGAGGAAATCAGTGAAAAACTACAAACGTTAGAGCCACAAGAATACGATGCTTGGGCATTGATGCAGCGTTTGTATCCACATGAGCGAGAAAAGCCAACGCTAGCGATACGCGATGGTAAACAAAGTATTATTCACGATTTGATTAGCGAAATTGGTTTGTTCACCGCCCATTATCAAGGTCAGCCGGTGACGGATTTTGAAGGGTATGCTGGGTATTTAATTCGCAGTAAACCAGCGAGTGAAAATGAAGGTGGCATCCACAGTGGTAAGGGGATCTTAGATTCGTTGGTGCTAGTAAATTAGAACGATCCCCCCCCAAAAAAAGCCGAGCAGAAGAGTCGCTCGGCTTTGAATGCATGATGACACATACGTTATTTAATCACACCACATACTACGCGTGCACCGCCACCACCCAGTGGCGAAGGATGATCTGAGTGGTTATCGCCTCCGGCGTGAATCATTAAAGCACGACCATCTAGATCAGCGAGTTTTACTTTTGGTGCCAATACTGCTTGGCTCGCAGTCCCATCAGCGTCGACAAACAGTGCCGGTAAATCCCCTAGATGGTTATCATTGCTCCATGGCGTGCCATGCTTCCCCGTTTTTTCTGGGTCATAATGCCCGCCAGCGGCACCGCCAAGTACTGTTTTATCGCCTTTTTTCGCACTATCACATGAAGGGTTGGTGTGAACATGAAATCCATGGAGTCCGCTAGTCAATCCTTTGAGCTGTGGTGTAAATACAGTGCCATATCGGTTTTCCATTACAGTAATGGTCCCCGCTGATTGTCCACTGTTTAGATCAATCATCTCTACTTGTAGATTTGCTGCGACAGCGTTAGCGGATGCTAAGCATAGCGCAACAAATAGCAGTTTTTGTTTCATTGCTCTTTCCTTTGTTGTTCGAATACAAGTCCTAATACGCCCCGTAAGTATGGTGATGAAATTTATGTTTGTTCGAAATTTGCTCGTATTTCTCGTTAGTGAAATAGACTGAAGCATAGCAACACAAATTTTTGCTACTTTGAAAAAAATTGATTGACCTGTCTATGGCTCTACAGTTTAGGATCGCTTCTACAATGACAATGGATTAACGAGGTTGCCAATATGTACCGAATATCAGAGCTGGGTGAACAGGTAGGTCTCTCGCGTACCACGCTTTTGTATTACGAGAAGCTAGGCTTGATAAATGGTAAGCGTATGAGCAATGGCTACAGGGCATACAGTGAGATGGACCTGCAACGCCTAAGGTTGATCCAGCAACTGCAAAGTGGAGGCTTAACGCTCAAAGAGTGTAAAGCTTGTCTTGAAGCCAAAGTAGAGAGGTCGTTGTTGGTTGAGCGGCTTGATCAGCTTGATCAAGAGATCGCGCAGAAACAGCAATCACGTGATTTATTGGCGGCACTATTGGGTGAAAAATCACTCAATGATTGGCATGAAATGCTAGATAGAGTTGCACCAGATGCTCATATTGATTGGTTAATCAAACAAGGTTTTAGTGAGACTGACGCACAGAGATTACGGTGGTTATCTAAAGATATGAATACTCATGACGCCTATATGGCTGACTTTTATCGCATCTTCGATGTGCTTGAAAGGCGTGGTCCAGGTAGTGAAGCCGATACATTGGCGGCATTGGCAAAAATGCCCCATGACGCGCGCAATATTCTAGAAATTGGCTGTGGGTTAGGGATTGCCACTCGATTGTTAGCCGATCAGTGCGATGCACAAATCATTGCTATCGATAATGATGAAGAGGCAATCAAAGATTTGCAGGCAAACAATCAAGCCTATGCCGATAAGGTGCATTTTGAATGTGCCAGCATGACGGACTTGCCTTACGCTGCTGAGTCTTTCGATTTGATTTGGTCAGAAGGCAGCGCTTACATCATGGGCGTAAACAATGCTTTTAAACAGTGGCGACCATTGTTAAGCGACGGCGGGGTGCTGGTACTGAGTGATTTGGTGTGGTCGACGAATGAGCCAAGCGAGATCAACAAAGCATTTTGGGGCAGTGAATACCCAGATATGACCACGGCAGAAGCACGAGTAGCGCAAGCCAAAGCGGCAGGCTATCAAGTGATTGATACCTTCCCAATTAGCGATGCTGCATGGGAAGCCTATTACCAACCCTTAGCTGAGCAAGTTGCTCAGTTAAAAGATCAATTGCCAGGTTCGCAAGCAATAAAAGATATAGAGCGTGAATTGCATGCCTATGGACAGCGTAACCATCAGTTTGATTACCAGATGTTTATTTTAATTAAGGCTTAAGCTGCGGTTTAAGTGGTTGTTTAAGCAAAGTAGAAGAATAGGAAAACGATGAATAACATGAAATATTCAATTGTAGATTACTCTCAAAAAGACGAAATCAAAGCGTTATTTCTCAACACATTTACTGCGTCTGAAAGTGTTGAAGAAGGTGAAATGGTCGGCTCTCTGGCGTATGAATTAGTGAACACAACACCCAATGAAGATCTATTGATTGTTGCAGCAAGCCAAAATGAAATCATGGTCGGGTGTGTTATTTTCAGTAAATTCAAATTCGCTGAAAGCGCTGTGAGTGCTTATATTCTTTCGCCAGCAGCGGTAGCAACCGCGTCGCAAGGTGAGGGTGTTGGACAAAAGTTGATTCAGTTTGGTATAGAGGCGCTGAAAGAGAATGGCGTTGAAATGGTTTTGACCTATGGCGATCCCAACTTCTATGCCAAAGTGGGTTTTGAGCAAATTACTGAAGAGCAAGTTAAAGCGCCATTAGTATTAAGCCACCCTTTTGGATGGTTAGGTCAAAAGTTAGATGGTTTAAAATTTGCCGCTATTGCAGGTGGGACATCTTGCGTCGCTGCGCTTGATCATCAGAAATATTGGTAATGGTGGGTTTAGCAAGTTCTCGTTGAGTAGTGATAAATTCGCCAGCTTGATGTGACTAATGTGAGTGAAGGATGGATATATTCCATTCTTTTTTTATGTTGCTATACCCGTCATACTTGAAGTTGCAGCGGTGTTGGCTGTGTTCGTGCGCCCCAATCACATAGTTCACCTATGCTCAGGGGGCTTTCTTACTTGCCGCCTACCTGCACCTTCAAGTTTCTTGGGTATAGAAAAAGTGGAATTGACCTAAATCAATCAATTGACCGATCAGATTTTTGATGAATTTGTAAACGAAAAGTAACAATAAGACCATAAGGATAGACACAGCAAGGTGTTCAAATATTAATCACTTTTAACATCGATTATTACCATCACCTCTATCGATTTTTTACATTTTAACCAGTTTAACGTTTGCTTTAGTTTGAATTTGGCTTAAGTAACTTCGTATCTCGAAGGCACTTGGGTAGAGAGCGCTTCAAGTAAGAAAAGCGCCACGTTAGTGAGGTTTGTTGAATCTCTGAGAGAGGAAGTCTCAATGAAAACAATAGTAGCAGTTTGTGTATTGTCGGCTCTTTCGTTTGGCGCGTATGCCGAACGTCAAAACCAAGAACCCATTAAAGCAATCGAGCCTATAATCGGCTTAGATGCAAAGAAAGTAGAACTGGGAAAAACCTTATGGTTTGAACCGCGTCTTTCGGCATCAAACACCATTTCATGTAACTCATGCCACAATATTGCCAAAGGTGGAGTAGATAACCTACCAACCTCAATTGGTCACAAGTGGGCGATTGGTCCTATCAACTCACCAACGGTATTTAACTCGGATCTCAACTTTGTTCAGTTTTGGAATGGGCGAGCAAAAGATCTACAAGAGCAAGCCGCAGGTCCGATTGCTAACCCATTAGAGATGGCATTTACCCATGATCTAGCCATTGATACGCTTCAGTCTATCCCTCAATATCGTCAGTGGTTTAAAGACTCTTATGGCGTTGAAACCATTACGATTGATGAAGTAACCGACGCCATCGCCATTTTTGAGAAAACACTTCGCACCCCGAACGCGCCGTTTGATAAGTGGCTAAAAGGTGATGACAGTGCTTTGACCGTCGTGCAAGTTGAAGGTTATAAGCTGTTTAAAGAAAAAGGATGTACCGCGTGTCACGCAGGTCCGCTTGCTGGTGGGCAGATGTATCAAAAAATGGGCTTAGTGAAACCATTTGCCACCGATAATCCAGATATTGGGCGCAAAGCTATTACTGGTAATGATTTCGATAAGTTCGTGTTTAAAGTGCCGACACTGCGCAATATCGACCTGACCTACCCGTACTTCCATGATGGCTCAGTGTGGGATCTCGAAGAAGCCGTTTCAATGATGGCTGATTTGCAACTTGGGCAGAAGCTAAGTAAAGAAGAGTCGGCAAAAATCACCGAGTTCTTACGCTCTCTAACCGGTGATTTGCCTGAAGTAACATTGCCTCACTTGCCGCCGTCTAGTATAGAGACAGCACGTCCAAATATTTAATTATATTGACTTAAACTTGAGGTGCTAAGGAGCTCAATGAGCTCCTTTTTTTATCTAAAGTTAAACAGTTCGTTATGGAAGTGGGCAAGGTTAAATCGTTGCAATTTAAGCTGATTTTTCAGTGACTCACCAAATCCAGTGGGTCCGCAAAACCAGATACTTGAATTACTCAAATCACCTTTGCGCTGTTTAATTTCATCAATGGTGAGAAAGCTCATCAGGCGGTTATCAATCACATGAAATTCTATATTAGCCTCGGCAGCTGCCCGTTCAAATTCTCTGATAAGAGAGGGCGAGGGTGCTTGAGTACAGTAGTAAAAAGTCACTGGTGAATGGTCGTTGTTCAGTTTTAGCTCTGCCAAACGCGCTTTAAACGCCGCGCAACCAATGCCTCCGGCAATCCATATTTGTGGCTTGTTATCATCAAATTTAAAGTCACCATAAGGTCCTTCAATTTCTACTTGGTCACCCACTTTCAATTGTTGGTGCAAGATCGAGGTAAAGTCACCGAGTGCTTTGATGGTAAATTCAACCAAAGGTGCTTGGCTTGAAGAGGTGATGGTAAATGGGTGTGGCTCTTCTCCTGCGACTTTCAGAAAAGCGAATTGTCCCGCTTTATGCCCTTGCCAACGTGGGAGAGCTATTTGTACTTTGGTGGTCTGGTTAAGCTCGTCATGCTCAACGTTCTTAACACTTCCTTGAAAAGTTCGGCGTTTACCAATTAGCCCCAATAGGCTCATAACAGCACTGATTGTGCCAGCCATGGCTAAGCTTATCACCAATGGCGTGATTAGGTTATCCCAATAAGCAGGTTTAACTAATACCGCAGAGTGATAGGCAATAACGATGAACATCAAAGCCATCAGTTTGTGGGTAATACGAAATCTCTTGTATTTAATCGGTGCAAATAGGGCGATGAGTGTTAGTGCGATAAATAGGTACAGGCTTAACTCTCCCACGGATTCTGCACCACCTCGTAGGCTCATGACGATGGCTTGCAAAGAGTCAGCATCAAACTGAGGACGATTGCGTCCAGCACGCTCTAGTATGCCAAGTTCAACCAACTTTTTCGGTACAATTGCTAGCAACCAATGTACAGCGCCAATGACTACACCATAGATTGCCGTCCATTTATGCAGCCGATAAGATTTGTCGAGCCCAGCGGTGAGCTTTTCGACAAACGGCAGACGAAGTGCGAGTAGCATTGTTATGGTTAGCAATAGTAGCGAGATGATTCCAGTCGCTTGGATGAGCGCACTGCGCCACTGCATAAAATTGTCGTAGCTAAAAAAGTTAGGCTCAGCTTGAAACCAGATAAAGCAGCAAGCTGCCACCAAAAGTAGAATGTAACGATAAAGTCGGTTCATGGTTAAGCTCCTATAGAGCTTATACTTTAGTTGTTCTACTGTAAGCTGCGGTCAAGCTACGTAAAGCAGTGTAAAGCTAATCTGGATGACTAAAGATGTAACTTAACGACAAACAAATTTGCCACACCTATCAGTTATTATCGCGAAAATTGAATTTTCCACTCTCATCCATTATTTAAAGGGCATTCTGTTACACGTAAAAAGTGATCAAAATCCGATTATTATTAATTCAAGACGCGATGTAAGTCGTAAATGGATGAGGAAATCGTTTGCATGCCGAAATGGCATAAAAACTTGTTATTGAATTGATCCTTAATTGTTCCATTTTAGTGCCTTTAATCTCTCCCTGTTGATCTAAAAATTACGTAACACTTCCATGTTAACGTTCTGATAACGGCGTTTACTATGTAATTTATCACTAACGTGCCTTGATCACGTTTTTTGCGACATCTCCCGTAAGTTGCTTCTGTTGGGGCTTACCATCTCCTCATCGACTCACCTTAACCCTACACATAACTAATACATAGATAAAAGGATTGATGAAGATGAAAAAGGTCTTACTGAAAGCTGCGGCTTTAACGCTTGCGCTTGCTGCTGCCGGTGTACAAGCTAAAGATTATGAAATCGTTAACGTTGTTAAAGTATCGGGCATTCCTTGGTTTAACCAAATGAATAAAGGTATTGAGCAAGCGGCGACTGATTTTGGCGTTAACGCGCGTCAGCTTGGTCCTTCAACACCAGATCCAGCACAACAAGTGAAAATCATTGAAGACTTGATCGCAAAAGGTGTGGATGCGATTACAGTGGTACCTAATGATGTAACGGTTCTAGAGCCTGTGTTTAAAAAAGCACGTGAGAAAGGCATCATCGTACTGACTCACGAATCACCAGATGGTCATGGCGCAGATTGGGATATCGAAACGATCGATAACCAAGCATACGCAAAAGCGACCATGGATGAATTGGCGAAAAACATGGGTGAGAAAGGTGGTTACGCAGTATACGTTGGCTCGCTAACCGTACCACTACACAATAACTGGGCAAATCTTGCGATTGATTATCAAAAGAACACATACCCAGGTATGTATGAAGTAACCAGCCGTATGCCTGTTGCAGAAAGTATCGACCAATCTTACGCGGCGACAAACGATCTGATGAAAGCCCACTCTGATATGGTTGGTATTGTTTCTTACGGTTCTTTGGGCGGTATTGGTGCGGGTGAAGCAATCAAGAAGAAGCGTGCAAAAGATAAGATGAGTGTTGTTGGTATTATGATGCCAAGCCAAGCTGCACCTTACTTAATGCGTGGCGAAATTGATAAAGGCTTCCTTTGGAACCCTGCCGATGCTGGTTACGCAATGGTAGCAGTTGCTAAGCAGATGCTAGAAGGTCAAGACGTAACTAAAGGTGTTAACGTTAAAGGTTTGGGTGATGCGGAAATTGATACTGAAAATCGTGTTATCAAGTTCAACAAAATCTTAGAAGTAGATAAAAGCAATGCTCGCGAGCTAGGTTTTTAATCTATAGACGCTCTACTCTTGTTCTAATTTTGGGGCGGTGCAACGCCGCCCCCTGACTTCTGGAAATTCTCATGTCTGGTACTCCTTTTATTACACTCAAGCAGGTGTCGAAACACTTTGGCTCTGTGAAAGCACTGGATGGCGTAAACCTCACTTTCAATCAAGGCGAAGTTCACTGTTTAGCCGGTAAGAACGGTTGCGGTAAGAGCACGCTTTTTAAAGTGATCTCTGGTGTTCATGCTCCTGAGAAAGGCGCAGAAATCATTCTTGGTGGCAAGAGCTACCAACGTTTAAACCCTCAGCAATCGATTGAGCACGGCATTCAGGTTATCTATCAAGATCTCTCGCTATTTCCTAACCTGACCGTCGCAGAGAACATTGCAATTCAAGATCATGTTGAGTGGACAAAAGGATTAGTTCAGCAAAAACGTATTCAAGAAATTGCAATCAAAGCCATGGCAAAAGTGGGCGTAAAATTACCACTAGAAAAACGTGTTGAGCAACTTTCCATCGCCGAGTGTCAATTGGTGGCAATCTGCCGTGCTATGGCATCAGATGCAAAACTAATGATCATGGATGAGCCAACGGCATCACTTACTCGCACCGAAGTAAACCACCTGATTGGAGTGGTGGCGGATCTGAAATCGAAAGGCGTTACTGTGGTGTTTGTTAGCCACAAACTGGATGAAGTAATGGAGATCTCAGATCGCATTACTGTTATCCGTGATGGTCGCACCGTCGGCACTTATCAAGCTGACGAAGTTGATAGTGATGAGCTGGCATTTTTAATGACAGGGCAGCGTTTTGAGTTTGCTCCGCTGGCACCTTATCAACTGCAAGGCGACGTAAAACTAGAAGTTAAAAACCTGACTAAAAAAGGTCAGTTCAACGATATTTCTTTCTCTGTACGTAAAGGGGAAATTGTTTCTATCACAGGTTTGTTAGGCGCGGGTCGAACAGAATTGTGTATGGCACTGTTTGGTATGACGAAGCCAGATAGTGGTGAGATTTTGGTTAACAACCAAGTGACTTCATTTGCATCAAATCGTGATGCGATTGCCCAAGGTATTGGTTATGTATCAGAAGATCGCATGTCGACAGGGCTTGTGATGGAACAAGCTATTCAAGACAATATTACCGCGTCGGTTCTGACTCGATTGAAAAAGCCGTCTGGCTTTCTTGACCACATCCGCGCCAACAAATTGGTCGCGACACTCATTTCATCATTGTCGATTAAGGTAGCGGATCCAAAATTGCCTGTTACCAGCCTTTCGGGTGGTAACGCGCAGCGTATTTCGATTGCTAAATGGATTGCCGCAGAACCAGACGTGTTGATTTTGGATTCACCTACCGTCGGTGTTGATGTTGCCAACAAAGAGGCAATTTACAACATTGCCAAAGACCTTGCCGCACAAGGCATCGCGATCATCATGGTTAGCGATGAAATCCCAGAAGTGTTTTATAACAGTCACCGTGTGATTGTGATGAAAGAAGGACGTTTTACTCATGACTTCCAGCCAACTCAATGTACAGAGCAAGAAATTATGGAGGCAGTCAATGCTTAGTCAATTTCGTTGTGCTCTGTCTTCGTTTGCCAAGCGACACGAGTTTTATCTTTCGATGATGATTGTTTTGATTGTGGGCGTATTAGCCTTCACATCAGAAGATTTCCTTACCCTAGGCAATGTGTTCGATATGTCAGTCAGTTCGGCAATACTGGGCATAATGGCATGTGGTTTGTTTGTGGTATTGATTGCTGGTGGCATCGATATCTCGTTTCCTGCGACGGCAGCGATAGCCCAATATGTGGCGGCGACTTACATTTTGAGTGTCGGTGGCAACTTTATGATTGCCTTCGGTATCGCCACAGTTGTGGGTGTGCTGCTGGGTATGATTAACGCTACGCTAGTGTACAAACTCAAAGTGCCGGCAATCATCATCACCATTTCTACTCTTAACTTGTTCTTTGGTTTGCTGATTTACTTTAGCAATGGTGAGTGGTTATACGGCTTCCCGGATTGGTTTATGGATGGGGTAGAGCTGTTTACTTTCACTGGCAGTGATGGCTATGACTATGGTCTGTCTTTACCCATTTTAACGCTACTTGCCATGATTGCTCTGACTTCCTTTTTGATGTTAAAAACACGCTTAGGTCGTCAGATTTACGCTGTGGGTGGCAACGCTGACGCAGCGAGCCGTATTGGCATCAACTTGTTTGGCATCAACCTGTTTGTTTATGGCTACATGGGGGCATTAGCGGGCATCGCTTCAGTGGTGCAAACTCAAATCACTCAGTCTGTTGCGCCTAACTCTTTAATGGGCTTTGAACTAACGGTTCTAGCCGCAGTAGTACTCGGAGGCACCAGCATGAGCGGTGGTAAAGGTACTCTGTTTGGCGTCGTGCTCGGCGTGATTTTGCTAGCGATAGTGAAAAATGGTTTGACGTTACTTGGCGTACCTTCGTACTGGCACACGGTCGTGACCGGCTTGATTATTGTTTGCAGTATCAGCATGACAGCGATTAATGAGAAAAAACAAGCGGCGCAGGGGGCATAATGGAACAGATACTTAATAGTTTGAAATTGCCAACCGATAAGAACATTCGTTACTTGTTGGTGATCTTAACTGGCATTTTGGCGGTGATGGGATTTTCTAGCGGACAAGCGTTCTTCTCCATCGACAACTTACAATCAATGTCATCGCAAATGCCGCTACTGGGCTTGCTAGCTCTAGCAATGGCTGTCTGTATGCTGACAGGTGGTATTAACCTCTCAATCATAGCCACGACTAACGCATGTGGCTTGGTGATGGCGAGTATTATCACCATAGCGCCAGATAGTTCGGCAATGTTAGTGATGGCGTTAGCGGGTGGTTTGGTTACTGCGGTTATTATTGGGTTGCTTAATGGCGCGTTAATCGCTTATGTGGGTGTTTCTCCCATCCTTGCTACGTTAGGTATGATGACGCTGATCAACGGTCTAAATGTCTTGATATCCGGCGGTAGTGTTATCTCTGGTTTCCCAGAGGCGATTCTGGTACTGGGTAACGGTTCGGTGCTGGGCATCCCAATGCCACTGATCCTGTTCGTTGCTTTTGCCATTGGTCTATGGGGGTTACTTGAACACACAAGCCTTGGACGTACCATATATCTAATGGGTTCGAATGAGAAAGCCACGCGCTTCTCAGGCATTAACACGCAAAAAGCCACGCTGTATGTCTACATTATTTCTTCAATGCTTTGTTGGGTAGCCGCAATCGTTATGATGGCTAAATTTAACTCAGCTAAAGCGGGTTATGGTGAATCTTACTTACTGATTGCGATTTTGGCTTCGGTATTAGGTGGTATTAACCCTGATGGAGGCTTTGGTCGCATCATCGGTATTGGTCTTGCGTTGGTAGTGCTACAAACACTGGAAAGTGGTCTTAACTTGCTGGGAGTGAGCAGCTATCTCACTATGGCACTTTGGGGTGCCATCTTGATCCTATTTATCTTCTTACAAAAAAATAAGGCTTAACGGGGTAGTATATGAGTATTTATTTTATCGGCGTTGATGTAGGCAGTGGCAGCGCACGAGCGGGAGTTTTCGATGCTCTTGGGCGTAAAGTCGGCGAAGCCAAACGCGATACATTGATGTTTAAACCTCAAGCTGACTTCGTTGAGCAATCTTCTGATGATATTTGGCAATGTGTTTGTTTGGCTGTCAAAGATGCAGTCTCGCAAGCCAACATCGAGCCGATTCAAGTCAAAGGTATCGGTTTTGATGCAACCTGTTCATTGGTCGTTTTGGATAGAAATGGTCAACCGTTAACGGTTAGCCCAACCGGTCGTAGCGAGCAAAATATCGTGATGTGGATGGATCACCGCGCTATTGCGCAAGCGGATCGCATCAACAAAACTGAGCACCCTGTATTGGCGTATGTTGGCAATCGTATTTCTCCTGAAATGCAGACGCCTAAGTTGTTGTGGCTAAAGCAGAATATGCCCAATACTTGGTCAAAAGCAGGCTACTTCTTTGATTTGCCAGACTTTCTGACTTGGAAAGCGACGTTTGATGATAGCCGCTCGTTGTGCTCAACCGTTTGTAAGTGGACCTACCTTGGACATGAGAACAAATGGGACAAGAGCTTCTTTGAATTAATTGGTCTTGAAGACCTGTTAGAAGACAACGCTAAAACCATCGGTGATCGCATTTTGCCTATGGGTCAGCCAGTGGGTGATGGTTTAACGGTTCATGCGGCGGACGATCTGGGCTTGATGCCTGGTACTGCAGTCGGCACCTCAATTATTGATGCACACGCAGGTGGTATCGGTGTGTTGGGCGCAGCAGGAATGACGGGCGAAAAAGCCGACTTCAACAAGCGTTTAGCGCTGATTGGTGGCACATCGTCTTGCCACATGGCGGCATCAAAAACTGCTCGTTTCATTGATGGTGTGTGGGGCGCTTACTACGGCGCAATGATCCCTGATTATTGGCTCAATGAAGGTGGGCAATCGGCAACGGGGGCGTTGATCGACCATATCATCACTTCTCATCCACTATATGAAAGTGCCAAAGAGCAGGCGAGTAAGCTTGGGCAAACGGTGTATGAGTTGCTAAACAACCGACTATTGCAGTTGGCGGGCAGTAAAGAAGACATCGCATTTTTGACCAAAGATATTCACGTATTGCCTTACTTCCATGGCAACCGTTCTCCACGTGCTAACGCGCACTTAACCGGTACGATGTCAGGGCTGAAGATGTCGAAAACCTTGGATGATATGGCGTTGCAATACTTAGCCACCATTCAAGGTATCGCCTTGGGTACTCGCCATATCATCGAAGTAATGAACGATGCCGGTTATGAAATTGATACCATTATGGCGTGTGGTGGTGGCACCAAGAATACGGTGTTCCTACAAGAACATGCTAATGCGACCAGCTGTGTGATCGTCTTACCAGAAGAGAGTGAAGCGGTGATTTTAGGTTCGGCTATGCTAGGTTCAGTTGCTGCGGGTTTCTACAGTGATATTCCTGATGCGATGAATGCCATGAGCCGTATCAGCAAAAGTGTGATGCCGCAAACCGAGAAGATTAAACATTTCTATGATGTGAAGTACAAAATCTTCCATAAAATGTATCAAGACGATGTTGAATACAAACGCTTGATGAAAGAGTTTTAACCTTGTTATTTCGCTAACAAGATTCAATCAGTAAAAAGGCCTCATTCGAGGCCTTTGTTGTATTTGTCGCTAATAATTATGTTGCCTTAGGTAGCAAATAAAAGGTTTTTTGATTCTTGCCGAGAAGTTCTTTTGCCAGCTTATTGATGTCAACTAAAGTGGCAGCTTGAAGAACATCGTTACTCCGCGTTACGGCTTGGTATGGATGCGCAGAGAAGCTATCTTGGCTGAAGGCGGTAACCCAATAATCACTGTATTGCTGTTGCTGACTTTGGTTCACTGCCCATGCTTTTTTCGCTTGGTTTAATTCCGCTTGGGTAACACCATTGTGCTTGATTTTTTGTACCACTCGCTTGGCGATCTCTGCTATCTCATCTGCTCGATCAGGGGCTGTTGTAAAGTTCAGCCTAGCTAAGTAATACGGTGAAGGATCTCGAGCTAGCATTTGTGACATGTTGATCACGTACACACCGGATGCTTGTACACGAGCTGCTTCACGCAGGCGGTTGTTAGTGATTTGCTCAAGTAATTGAATTTGCATTTGCTCTGCTAGTGACCATGGATGGATCTCACTGTACTGAATCTGAACCATGGCTTTATCACTCGAACCGATGGCAAAAACCTGCTGTTCTTCTATTGATTTAGGGCGTACGTTTCTATCGATAGCTTCTAGTTTTGGTTGAGGATTCTTCGCCAGTGATGCTAACCAACGCTCGATACTTGGCTCAATGCTCTCTGCCGTAGCATTGGTTACTATCGTGGTAATCATCTGCGCTGGGTCGCCGACTAACTTTTGGCGCCAATCCGTTAATTGTTCTAGGGTAAATTGGTTCCAATCACCATCAACTGCCGCCACTAAACGTTCACCATGATCGAAAGCGCTGATACTGATCTGGTCCATAAAGATACGTTCAGCGGGCACTTTGCTTAAGTTCTCTAAGGTTGATTGTTTCATCTCAATCAGTTTGTTTTCGCAGCTGTTTGCTTGAGTGAGTTTTAAGTGGAGTAAAGCGAGCGCATCATCCATTTTTTCGGTATCAGTAGTTACGCTAAAGCCATGATGCAGCAGTTCACTGTATGGTGATACATTGGTACTGTGCTGTTTGCTCCATTGCGCCAGTTGGTGTGCGGTGTAATCACCATAGCCACATTGCTCGGCTAACTTACCCGCCCAATCAACAATACCGAGCTGACCGTGGTTCTCCAGTGAGCGACCTCCTAGTAATCTGAGATTAACTTGAGTTCCGCCTTTTAGATCGGATTTGCTGACGACCACAACCTTCATGCCATTGCTTAATTGATATTCGTAAACTGGTCGCTCACCAAAATTAACGGTTGAATGTTTCGCGATGATTTCACCACTGGCTTGTGGTTTTACCGTCAAATTGATTTCAGGTTTGGTTAAGGTGAATGGCTGTGGATTTGAAGCTCGTATGCTTTGCCATTGTAGAGGGATTTCCGCTAGCTCAACTTTCGCTTTGTCATTGTCAGGACCAACAAGCGCGAGTTTTGGTGAAGCGGAAGCGAGAATGCTAGCAACATGTTGTTGCAGATCTTGTGCAGACAAAGAGCTTAAGAATGTTTCAACTATTTCTAACTGTTGAGCTTTGTCCATCATTGGTAGTTGGTAGCTATCAGATTGAACTAATTGATCGGCTAGATATTGGTTTGAGTATCCGGCTCGATGCTTCGCCTGCTGTGAAACTTTACTCAGCATGCTTTGCTTCGCTTGTTGTAGCTCAGATTTGCTCACTGGTTGTGTAGCAAGACGTTGCAGCTCAGTCGCGAGTTGGGTGAATGCCTCATCGTATTGGTGACGGAATGGATGAGCAATTAGTAAAAACTGTGCACGTTGGTTGCTAAGTAGATTGCTTTGTGGAGCAGCGGTGGCTGCTTTCAATTTGCCATTTGCAACTAATATTGACAGGCGTTGGTTCAATACCGATAGCCAAATGCTATCGAGGGTTTCAAGCCATTGCCCCTCTACTGTATTGAGTGGAACTTCGGTATTGGTTTGCAATAATAGCTGCATGAATCTGCGGCTATTCTCGGCGTCAAAAACAGTCGCTATACGCAGGTTCTGGTGTGATTCGAATTGCTGCCATTCCCTAGGATCAACAGGCGTTGTGCCCTTTTGTTTGATGCTAAAAAGTGCTTCAATTTGGCTTCGTACGGTAAAGTTATCGAAAGATCCGTTAACGATGATGGTCATGCGCTGAGGTTGATACCATTTTTCATAATACGCTATCGCTTCTTCTACGGGTGCTTGACGAATAACATCGATGGTGCCAATCGCATTTCGCTCCGCAAGGCGGCTACCTTGATAGCGTAGGGCTTCCAGTTGATCGTTGATGCGAGATCCGACACCTTGGCGTAGCCGCTTTTCTTCAACGATGACTTCACGCTCGCGCTCAAACGCTTGTGGATCAAAGCTTATTTCGCTTGCCCAATCGGACAGGATACGCAGACCTAAGTCGGTGGTGTTGCTTGAGGAGTTCGGTAGCGACAACTTATAGATTGTGCTGTTGTAACTCGTTACGGCATTGATGTGAGAACCTAAATTAATCCCTTGTGATTCTAACGCCTTGAAGCTTTGGCTATCAGGAAAATGGGTTGTGCCTTTAAATGCCATATGTTCCACGAAGTGCGCTAAACCTCGTTGCTGTTCTTCTTCTTGCAACGATCCCGAATGAACCACGAGTCGCATTTCTACTCCCGGTGTTTTACGGGGTTGCAAAATCACTTGCATACCATTGTCCAACCAGTAGCGGAAAATATCATCACGTATTGGTAGTGGTTGATATTGGCTGGTCTCAGCCGCTGTCGGCTGATTAAAGGCGGTAGATTGACAACCCGTCAAGCCAATCGCCAATGCCATGGCGATGGAAAGGAAAGTGGGTTTTAGCATGTCATTAAGCTCCTGTTGTAACGGGTGATGTGTGGTCTAGATCGATCAATGTGTCCGCTAAGGACCAAAGCTGGGATTGATGGGTAACCATCAAAATCGCGCTGTCAGGGAGCGATTGTTTTAACGTACGAACCATGTCGGATGCGGCGGTCTGATCAAGCGAAGATGTCGTTTCATCCAACAAAATCAGCTCTGGCTTATTGATTAATAGGCGTGCAAACATCAAGCGTTGTTGTTCGCCGCCTGAGAGTTGTGTTGACCAAGATTCAATACGATCGAGTTGATCGGTTAGTGAAGTGAGCCCAACTTGAAGTAGCGCCTGAGTACATGCTAGGTCATCAATGTTTTCAGCCGATTTCGGGTAGCAAATCAAGGCTTTGATACTGGTGGTTGTTAGATAGAGTTTTTGCGGAATCCAAATGGAATCACTGCGTTGGTATTCACCAATATAGTGTGGCCAAAAACCGCTTAATGCTCGTAGTAGGCTCGATTTACCAAGCCCTGAACGCCCTTTAAGCATCACCAATTGACCTTGCGCCACGCTCAAATTTTCGATTGCCAAGAGTGGTTGGTCTTCGCTGAGCAATACGCGAATGTTAGCGCTTAACGCGTTTGGCGACATTGGCTTTTCCGCAGCGTTTGGTGGTTCTATATCAGCCAACTTCTGGGTAAACGTGGTCAAACGCTCAACGGTTGCGCTTAATTTGGCTAAATCACGGTATGAGTAGATAAACCAGCTTAACGATCCTGAAACTTGCATGAAGGCCATCTTAATTTGCATAAGACCACCAAGTTGAATTACCCCTGAAAGGAACTGCGGCAGAGCAAAAAAGATTGGTGCCAAGCTAGAAACTTGAGCATAACCAACAGTAAAGAAGCCCAGATTCCGCTCTTTAACCATGAGTTTGTACCAGTTTTTAGCGACGCAACTGAATTTGTCTCCCAACACACTTCGTTCGATGCTTTCACCGTTTTGAGCACCAATCATTTCACTGTTTTCACGTCGTTCAATCAGTGCTGAACGAAAATCAGCTTCACGTTTTTGCTGGTTGAAGTTTAGGCGTTGAAGTGGTTTACCGATCCAATGCGTAATGGCTGTACCAACAAGGGTATAAGCGATACACATCCAAACCATATAGCCGGGAATATCCCACTGCTCACCTAACCAGTTAAAACTCATCTCACCGGAAAGATTCCACAAAATGGTGAGAAATGACCCCAGAGTAAGCACCGAACGTAAGAAAGAGAGCAATAAATCAAGAGACAGATCGATCAATAGGTAAATGTCTTCTGCGATGCGTTGATCAGGGTTGTCTGGCTCTGTTTGCGCTAATTTCATATGCAAATGATGATGGTCGTCAGATAGCCATTTCGCGGTGAGTTGGCTTGTCATCCAAGTGCGCCAGTCGATAAGTAATTGTTTTTGCAGATAGCTGCTGTAGACACTGACTAAAATTAACGAGCCAATGAGTAAACAGAATTGCCCGAGCAATCGGTAAATCGTCGAGCCATCCAATTGTTGCAGTGCATTGTAAAAATCACCGTTCCATTGGTTAAATTGCACACTTAGCCAAACCGAACCAAAAGTCATGCTGATGATGATCAGCAAAAGCCCCACGGACGGTAGGCGCTGTTTTGAAACCCAGAATGGTTTCACTAGTTGCCAGTATTGAGAGAGAAAATTCATAATTATTATTGCTATAAGATCAAAGGGCAGGTGAGCCTGCCCTTATAGAAAAGAACCAACCGAGTACATTAATAGTCGTAGCTGGCTTGTAACCAGAATTGACGACCGGCTTCGTAGATGCGGTAAACCTCAGCTTCGTGCACGAATGAATCGGTGGCGTTTTTGTTGTCGAGTAGATTGGTGATCTCAGCTGACACCGCCGCACCTTTTGCAAAGCTTGGTTTCCATTCCGCTTTTAAATCCCAACGGAAGGTGTCTTCAAAATCAACGCGTTGGTATTTGAGCACTTGTTTACCAGTCGAAGGGTCGACGGCGTAGTCATTCTCATGACGAGTTGCTTGAGCACGTCCGTCTTGCCATTGCCATAGGTTGTAAAGTGTCGTGCCATATTGTGGTAGCTCGGCAATCCATTCGACGTTAGCGCGTAATGGCGAGTTGAAATCGGTACTTGGAAGATCTGCCGCATTAATGATCTTGCCGTCATACCACACCTTGTCGTAGTCAAGGTTGGTATTGGGGTCGAAGAACGCGTAGCCCATATCGCTTGGGGTATTGCTTTGAGTCTGTTGCCAAACCAGCGAGGCGCTGAGTTGGTTACGTACGTTTTCAATCATCACAGGTAGGCGGTTGCGCACCGTTAGTGATACCGAGTCGTGCTTAGTCTCACCACCACTGTCAAAGGTGCGGATACGTGCTTCATTTGGATCAGAAGTGCCTGGGTATTTAGGACGGCTTCGTACTTCGTCACGCCCTAAACGATGCACATAGTTGAGCGACCAAATACTATTGCGCCACATTTGCTGTAACCCGAGAGACAGCTCATCGTTGTAGGGGGTTTTCAGATCAGACATACCCTCGTAATCTGAGGTCGATGTCCAACTGTCTTGCTGTTCACTGTTGGGATCACACATCATGTAACAGTGCTTCAATCCGGCATTTTGACCTTCATATAGAGCGTAAGTCAGCATTGAACGACCATAGTAACGATTAGCACCGGCTGTCAGTACAGTATTGCCATTACTTAACACATCCCAACTAGCGGTGAAGCGAGGGGCAAAGTTGTTGTTTTCAACAAAATCATCCCGCTCGGCACGCAAACCAAGGCGGATTGTGAAGTCATCTACTTTAATCGTATCTTCAGCGAATAGAGCGGCGTTGGTGTATTTGGTGGTATAGGTTCCAGCGAAGAACGCATCGACCTGATTGGCATAATTTGCACTCGCCATAAAATCCCACATACCACGATAACCGTTTCTAAAGTAGGTCTCTTCACGAATGTATTTGGCATTGGTGTGAGTCGCTTCGCCACCGACGACAAACTGATGCGTGGTTTTGCCGACTCGTTCAGGATTGAACGACATTTTGCCTTTAAGTGACGTGTTGTTTTGTTCTGTACGTAGGTTACCCGGACCACCAGAAGCAAACGTGACGGGGTTTTGCCAATCGGTAAAGTCTTCCAGCTGAACAAAGTAATTTTGTTCTCCGGTTCGAATATCTTCCATCGCCTGATGCCCTAGTGATACGTCAAGCGTACCGGCATCAAGCATATGTTCAATTTGTAGAGTGGTGGCTAAACCATTGTGTTCTTCGGTGTAATCTGAGTTCGCGACCCCGTTCATGAAAAGTTCGGATTCGTATTGTGATAGCGCAATACTTAAGTTTGCGGTCGTACGAGCTGATGCATACCAAGTAAATTTGGCAAAGGCATTATCGGAGAGGCGGGTTTGATCTTTAATGCTATCGTCGTATTCAAAGCCAGCGAGTTTATCGCCTTCCAGAACAATGCTACGACCACCTACTTGGGCCATAGGAATCGATGAAGTACGGCGCGATATCGAAGCAACAAAGCCTAAGTCGTCAGTAATACCTGTTTCAAATGTGACGCCGTAACTACGTTTAACGTAATCGGGCTGAAAGCGTGCTGGGTTGCTGACATCATTGTTGCTGGAATTGAATTCTAATTTGTCATCGACATGGGTTTTATTCCATGAAGAATCGGTTTGACGGTAATAGACGTTCGCTGATGTGGCACCTTGCCAACTGCGACTTGTTGTTTCAACCACACCGCCAGTAAAACCGCCAAATTCAACAGGGACGTTGGCATCATAAACGGTGACGCTTTCAATCAAACGGCTATCAAGATAAAACCCTTGTTCATCCGAAGATAAATTGGAATTGGTCACACCCAAACCATTATCAGCGGGATCTATATCGTTATTTATACTCATTCCATCGAGTGTGAATGAGTTTTGATAAGCAGTAGAACCGTGAATGGAAATATCAGATGGTTTTATTTCACCTTGGCTCAAGCCATTATTTCCACTATTTGAGAACTGCACCGCAGGGTTTGTTTTTAATAAATCCGTGATATTACCGTCGCCGGTTGGTCTTTTTTTAATATCTTCTGAAGTTAATGTTTCTTTACTGGTTAAAGGTGCTTCAATTTTATCTCTAACGATGACTTCTTGTTCGGGTAATTCGTCATTTGAATAGACGCTGGAAGTCGAAAAGAGCCCTAATAGGAGAGCAGTAGCGGGTTTCATTTCATTCTGTCCATGTTGTTAAGTTACTTTAATTGTTCTGTTATTTTTATTTTAAATGGTTGAATCAACCATTTGGCGGCACAATATCACAATGCGAATCTAAATGGCAATTGTTATCATTAGTGGTTGATGATAATATCCTCACTACGATTTTCACGATGCGAAGCGGCTCTTGTATAGCAATAAGAGAAGGTGTTCTTGTGTTGTTAAATTGTGAAAAATAATGGTGATATTGGAGATTTAAGGTTGTTCTTAATAATTATAAATCGAGGGAAATATACTTACCTGTTGGGTTTGGTAATGTGTTTTCTATTTTTCTCGAACAGAGCGTTGTCGAATGAAATAAGTGAAATTAACAAAGCGGATCTATCAGGTTTAAAAGCAAGTCAGCAATCTCAAATTAAAGTTGAAGCACTCGACGATAGAAATTTAGACGTTGTCGAGCAGTATCGACAGGTACTTAGGGAACAGCAATTAGCAGACAAATATAATCAATTGCTTACTAAGCAAATCGCACAGTTGGAAGTCGCAATGGGAGCAATTGAAGCGAAGCAGTCCCAATTACGAACCACGCGAATGATGCTTGGTCCGCTCATGGATGAGATGGTGCAATCGTTGACTATGCTGGTTGAAGCAGATGCGCCATTTTTGATTGAAGAGCGCCGCGCGCGGGTTGCTAATTTGCAGCAGAGGATGGTGGATGCGAGTCTTTCTGAGAGTGACAAAATCCTCTCAATTCTTGATGCTTATCAAGTGGAGTTGAGCTACGGCTACACAACAGAAAGCTGGCAAGGCAAGTTGGATGGCGTCTTGGTTACTTATGTTCGTGTTGGGCGATTAGGTTTTTACTATTTCACCCCAGATGAAATGAAAGCGGGCATGTGGGTGCAGAGTTGGCAACCGCTCGCGGTAGATTGGGTTGCGCCACTTAAGCAAGCGGCAGAAATGTCAGCGGGTAAACAACTGCCTAGCCTTATTACTCTTCCTCCAATGGCTATCGAGACGAAGCAATGAAATCTGTGTGGTGTATTTTGGTGTTAGCGTTGAGCTGGCACAGCGGTGTTTTTGCATCAGAGTTAGACAAGGTTTTACAGCAAGTAATACAAGGTTCTTTGATCGAAAAACAACAAGCGGACTTGAATGTAAAAAACGCAAAAAAGGATCTAAAACAGGCAACGAAGACGTTAGTTTTAGTACAGGAAAAGTTGGCTAAGACCAATACAATGAATATTGAATTGGAAGACCGAATCTTAGTCTTACAAGAGAAGCTGAAGCTCAGAAGGCAACAATACCAATCTCAGCGTGAGGCGATGACTAGTGTATTCAGGCATGTTGTCGAGCATGGTGATTTAATGCTGCAACGTGTATCGCCACATGGTCTTTGGGCGTTTGACCAATCAGGTTTTGTATCAAGCGATGAACAATCCGTCGATATTGCTCATATTAAAAAGCTTTGGGTTGCGTTACTTGAGCAAACTATCGTCAGTGGTAAAACCTTACGAAGTGAGCAGTCCATTGTATTGGCGAATGGTGAGCCATTAACAGCAACGGTGACTCAGTTTGGCCCTTTTAATGCTTATGCTCAACTCGATATGCCCACTTGGATGACTTACCTTCCCGGTGAGAAATCATGGATGGTAATGGCTCCTCAGCCAACACTAGAGATTGGTGCAGTTGAAACCATTATTGACCCTGCTTTTGGCGTATTACTGCAAAAACAAGCGCAAACACCAAGTTGGTTCGAGCGCTTAGCACCTGCCGGTATTGTGGGGGTATTGATTGGTTTAATTGGCTTAATCGGGCTGGGTATTGCGTTGGTGCGGAGCATCGTCTTGCGCAAGGAAAAACGTAAAATTTACGCGCAAATGAACGACAAACAGGCGCATATGGACAATGGGTTGGGGCGCGTGATTCTTGCCACACAATCTTGCCAAAATGCACAGCTTGAAGCCGTTATCGATGAGGCGGTGTTGAAAGAAGTCCCACGCTTCAAAATGGGCGTAGGTAGTCTAGCCGTATTTGCGAGCATTCCTCCTCTTCTCGGCTTGTTGGGTACCGTTGGCGGCATGATAGAAACATTTAGGGTTATTACTGAACATGGCAGTGCCGATAGCCAACTTCTTTCTGGAGGAATTTCACAAGCACTTTTGACCACCGAATTAGGCTTAATGGTCGCGGTGCCATTATTGTTGTTACATTGTGGTTTGAAGGCCCAAAGTACCCATTTGATTGAGGTCTTGGAACAGCAAAGCGCCGGTTTGATCGTGCTTCGTCAACAAGCACAACATAGGAATCCGTAAATGTTTGATTTCTTGCATGCGGCAGGTCCTTTGGTGTGGGGCATTATTGGGTTTTCTATGGTGATGTGGTGGTTGATTGCGCGTGCGTATCAGAATCAAACACGATGCCGCATCAGTTTCGAGTCCTCTTTGAATTCACAACGTGAACAGCATGAGCGCGTTTCAATGAAAGCCTACCAACACATTTGTCGAGCGTGGTTAAACCAAGCCGAACAGCAACTCAACCAAGGCATTGAGTGGATTACGGTGCTGGTCAAACTGCTGCCGCTACTTGGCTTGCTGGGCACAGTTGATGGCATGATTGATAGCTTTCAACAGCTTGATCAATTAGATATTCAACGTCAGCTTTCTGGCGGAATTTCACAAGCGTTATTAACCACTCTATCAGGTCTAGTTACTTCATTATCTGGTTTGTACTTTGTGCATAATTTGAATCAGAGAAAGCGTCGCTATTACGCCACTTTTCGCAGCCAATTGGAGGTAAATCATGCGTTTTCGTCATAATGATGCCTCGGCGGAGCAAGCGAGCGTAGATATGACACCATTGATTGATGTGGTGTTTATATTGCTGATTTTCTTTATCTTGTCGGCTTCATTTCAACAGCAAAATCAAATTCGAGTCGAGCGACCGAGTAGCCAAGTAACCGATTCGATCTCAAGCGTTTCGATTACGGTTTCAGTGGATGATCAAGGGCAGATTTGGCTAGATAATCAAGCCATTGAAGTAGCGATGTTAACGACTCGAGTTAAGCAAAAATCGGCTCAAGCAAGCAATGTCTCGGTGGTGATTGATGTAGATAAATCCGTAGATAGTGGTCGCTTAATTCAAGTGATCGACAAGGTGCGTATTGCCGGAGTGAATAATGTCGCTGTTGCAACAGAATCTTAGTTCAAATAACGCAATTCGCTCTCGGTGGTATCAACAACCGTTGTTGATTGCCGTGATGATTAACCTGTTGTTGGTTTGGTTGATGTATTGGCTAACGGTTGGTAACCAGACAGTAGCGCGAGTTAAACCGGTGAGTTTATCGACGGTATTTCATGCCCATCAAGAGGAGAATATTGAGCCTGAAATAGAGCAATTGTTTGAGTTGAGCCAAGCGCCAAAAAGCGCCTCTATGCCGCCTCCACCAATGGTGGTAGCACTATCAGCATTGGATTTTGATTCCTCGGTCTCAATACCGAATATCAAAATACCCTTGGATCGTTCTAAGCCAAATTTGCAAATGGTGAGTTTGACGTTTAGCCCTGAAGGTACCGGACCGGGTAGTGTAATGAGTAGTGCAATGGCGCAAGCGAAACCAGTGTTTCAAATTCCACCTCAATACCCTTTTAGAGCCAAACAAAATGGCGTGGAAGGGTACGTGACTTTGGAACTCAATATTAATGCCGAGGGTAAAGCGGAGGAGATAAAAGTGGTTGCGGAAAGCCCGGAAGGGGTCTTTTCCCGCTCGGCCAAACGCGCCGTTATTCGCTGGAGATTTATTGCCCCTAAAGAAAACCAATGGCAAAGGATAACAATTCGATATGAACTGGAAAAATAGTCTTATTGTTCTGTGGTTGATCTCCTCGGTCACGTGGGCTAGTACAGATGCAAGACACCATCAAACCTACCAGCGGTTGCAGATGCAACTGCAAAAAGACCCATTGGCTGCGTTAGAAGCAATTGAATTGTTTGAGAAACAAGTGCAATCGGCACAACCTCAATCAAAGCAGATGGCTGCTTATTTACACTTACAAGCCTGTATTGCGCTTAATCGCTATGCTTGTGCAGCGCGCGCCGCTGATGCGTTGATATTGCTTAACCAACAGGCAGATAGGCAGTCGGAACTACTGAAATTGTCTGCGCAATTACATTATCAGATCCAAAATCATCAAGTGGTGATTGATCGGGTTGATCAATGGCTTGCGGTTAGTCGTGCGGCGGAGGTGAAACCTGAGGCTGGGATATACGCTGAGTTATATTCTTTAAAAGCCTACAGCTTGTACAATCAACAACATCTCCGTTTGGCTGTTAATGAAATGGAGCGCGCGGTGAACCACCAAGCAACTGAGCAACGCCAACGTTTTATGATGGGCGTGTATCAACAGCTTGATGATTGGGTAAACGTAAACCGGGTGCTTGCCATGCTTGTTACTGGTTATGCAAATAATGCCGATTATTGGGAAAAATACGCCTATTCATTTCTTAAGTTAGAACGAGATCATCAAGCATTAAATGTATTGGGAAGTGCGTATAAATCTCATCGATTACCACAGAGAAGTATTATTTTATATGTTCAAATGCTAATGCGTTTTCAAGCTCCAAACCGTGCAGTGCAAGTATTAGAAGCTCATCCTGAATTGTTATCGACTCCAAGTTATGCCGCGTTATTGGCACAAGGTTACTTACTGTCAAAAGATAGGGTAAAAGCCGCGGAATGGCTGGCTAAATCGGGTAAAAAGGACAGCCAGATAACGCAGGGTTTGATTGCCTATCAGCAAGGTCATTGGCAACAAGCAATTGCGCAATTTAGCCACTTAGATACCAATAAAAGAAGCAACCACTATTGGTTTTTGTTGTCTGCAATTAGTGAATTTGAATTGAAACGTTGGGCAGAGGCTAGAAGTGCATTTAAGCGTTTATCCGGAACGGAATATGATGCTTTATCTAAGCAGTGGTTAAGCCAAATTGAATATTTAACGCGTGGGTAGGCTCGCAAGCATCAAACTGTGATTGGGATGTGCATGCTTTGATAGAGGTAAAAAGGGTTAGCTTTTGCTAACCCTTATCGGTTTATTTTTTCAAGCTCGCCCCTTGAGTTCGGATCACTTCTTGGTACCAATAGAAGCTCTTCTTACGCATACGCGTTAAGTCACCGTTGCCCTCGTTGTCGCGGTTAACATGAATAAAGCCGTAACGTTTTGTCATCTCAGCGGTTGAGTTTGCGACGAGGTCGATTGGTCCCCATGTGGTATAACCCATGAGTTCTACGCCATCTTCAATAGCTTCACGTGCTTGTACTAAGTGATCATTTAAGTAAGCAATGCGGTAATCGTCAATAATCTCACCGTCAGCGGTTATCTCATCACGCGCTCCTAAGCCATTTTCTACAATAAATAGCGGCTTTTGGTAACGATCGTGCAGGAAGTTGAGTAAAACACGCAGACCTTGGGGATCGATTAACCAGCCCCATTGGCTTTTCTCAAGGTATGGGTTTGGTACGCCTGCCAAAATATTACCAACTTCCTTTTCTTGCTCGCGTGCGCTAGCACAGCCCGAAGCGTAATAGCTGAACGAGATAAAATCGACACTTGCAGCCGCTAATGTTTCAACATCACCTTCCGCCATCTCGATGGTAATGTTGTTTTCGCGCAGATAACGCAACATATATCCCGGATAACGACCACGAGTTTGCACATCGCCAAAGAATAGCCATTGGTTGTTCTCATGCATAGTGGCGATAACATCATCAGGATGACAGGTGTGTGGGTAGGTTATTGCACCGAGAAGCATGTTTCCTATTTTCGCATCAGGAATGATTTGGTGACATAGCTGAACGGCTTGAGCACTGGCGACAAGCTGATGGTGAATGGCTTGGAAAATGTCTTGCTCGCTGGCGTCTTCTGCTAAGCCAACACCAGTAAACGGCGCGTGCAGTGACATGTTAACTTCGTTAAACGTTAACCATAGTTTTACGCTGTCTTTGTAGCGTTCAAAAACAGTACGAGCATAGCGGGTAAAGAACTCAATCAGTTGGCGACTTCCCCAACCATTATAGTTTTCGACCAGAGCATACGGCATTTCGTAGTGGGAAAGCGTGACAAATGGGGTGATATCATGGGCGGCGAGTTCGGCAAAGAGCTTGTCGTAGTATTCCAAGCCAGCTTGGTTTGGCTCTAGCTCATCACCATTGGGGAATATGCGTGTCCATGCAATCGACAGGCGTAAACAAGTGAAGCCCATCTCTTTAAATAACGCGATGTCTTCTGGGTAGCGATGGTAAAAATCGATCGCCACGTCTTTGATGCCAGGCGTGCGTTCTTCGCGAGTTTGGTGCGGGCTTAAGATGCCGTTAGGCTGCATATCTGAAGTAGATAGCCCTTTGCCACCGAGCGTGTGAGCCCCTTCAACTTGATTTGCAGCAATGGCGCCGCCCCATAAAAAATCATTTGGAAATCTTGTGTTTGTCATTGGTAATTCCCGATTGTTTGAATACGAAAATTTCGGTGGTGACCCACCACGTTGTGACTCTCTTTATCTTGACGCAATTTTGATTATGCGCCTGCTAACCCCAAGATACAGTGCGAAATGGCGAGAAAGTGAACTAGGGTGATAATTCATGAAATGCTTGGGTTTATTGCAAATGGCAAAACCCAAAGGGTCACCCATTAGAAATTCCGGCAGTAGCAGCACCCATTCTTGTCTCTACCTAAAACCACTAAATTTTATGAAATACAACCAATTCTGTAAGTTACATATAACTCAGCTGTGAGTCGCAAAGCATAGTACTGTTGTTGCACGTAAGTCTTGAATTTGACACGTTCGCAATAATTACATAATTAATTATTGTATTTATGCACTATGTAAGCTACTCGATCTGGTTGTTGTTGGTTTTCGTATTCTCAATGCCCACCAATGCTGCGCCTATTTCGCCCAACGCAAAAAATGAAATTGAACAAGCGCAACAAGAGCGATTACAAGCGTTGGAAGAAAGTGAGCGC